>JBGCFA010000065.1:0-35951 GCA_045106675.1 Bacteroidia bacterium | reverse complement strand
TTTTGTATTTGTCTTTAGAGTGATCAGGGTCGCCCGTTTTGTGAAGTTTTTTCGTTTTATCCCTAATCTCGATGAGTTAGTGGCAGGAATAAAACGAGCGTTTAAAGCTTCAGTCTTTGTTATTATCGCCTTCATTGTCTTTGGTTTCATTATTTCTTTGATTAGTTGTCGTTTATTCAAAGACATTGCGCCAGACATGTTTGGCAATCCCATCGCTAGCTTTTATAGCATTTTCAAAGTATTTACGATTGAAGGTTGGTATGAAGTGCCAGAACGTATGGTGCGCTTCGCACGCTTGGGCACTACGGAAGCCTTTTTTATCAAATTGTACTTTATTTTGATCGTTGGAACTGGAGGTTTGTTTGGCTTGTCTATTGTCAATGCTATCTTTGTCGAAGAAATGGTTCGTGATAACAACGACAAGCTTGAATCTGATGTCAAAAGCCTCCATACGAAGGTAGATCTGCTACTTGAACAATTAGAGGCTTTGCAATCTTCTTCCCCAGAAGATATTTCAAGCTCAGAGGACAACCCAATAGCTTAAAAGCATTATTAATTTAGGAATTTGTTTACATATGGGTAACATTGAAACAAATTTTTAAAAAAATAGCATAATAATTTGCGGATGTCGCAAAAGACCCCTATGTTTGTAATGTAAGTTGATCAAGAGAGATCAACAGCTCTTTAAAACTGTAGGGTGATGAAATGGTAGCCATACCCCTTTGTCTCGGGGGCGAGGGTTAGGGATAAAGCCCCCCCGTTTTTATCGGGGGGGGCCTAACCACCTTTTGAAGGTTCGACTCCTTCCCCTACAGCTCGCGAGTAGTAGTCCTTTTTAATCAGTCCCCAGATGCAGCAGTCTGGGGATTTCTTTTTCGACTAATTCTACAAAGCGAAGATTTTTTTAGCTTTTTTTCAACTTTGGTAAACCTTTTGCTTATCAAAAGCGTATTTAATCATGAGTTCTTTAGAAAGAAATTATACTGTGGAGTAATCAGGCTCAAGTCTCGTACTTGAGGAGGTTCGACTCCTTCCCCACAGCTCGCGAGTAGTAGTAGTCCTTTTTAATTTGGTCCCCGGAGGTAGTAGCCCGGGGATTTTTTGTCACTACCCTAGATAAGTCATGAAGGTTTTGATATCGATATTGGAACCACAGGCAATGACTCCTACTCTTTTCCCAGCCAAGCGTTCCCTAAGAGGGCCCAATAAAGCACTCAAACTAGCTGCACAGGCTGGCTCAGGGGCTAATTTGAGATCGGTAAACATCAACTCCATCGTTCGGCGCAGCCGCTCATCCTCAACGCGTACAATCTCAGAGAGTAGTTGCTGACAAATCCCAAAAGTATAGGGCAGTGCAAACGGAGCACCCAGACTATCAGCAATCGTATTTACCTTTTCAATGCTTTGAGGAGAAGCAGCTTCTAAACTACGATACATGCTATCTGCCCCAAAAGGCTCGACTCCAATCAACTCACAATGAGGCTGTAAGTGGTGAAAGGCCGTCGCCATGCCTGCTGCTAAACCTCCGCCTCCGATAGGCAATATCACTGCGTCCAATTTGGGGGCCTGTTGAGCAAATTCGTAACCAACGGTAGCTGTTCCCAAGATCGTTTGTTCGCCTTCAAAAGGATGAATAAAGCTGCGACCTTCTTCGTCTCTGATTTTCTCGACCGTGTCGAACGCTTCTTTCACATTGGCTACTAAAACCACTTCTGCGCCCAATTTTTTGCAAGTGGCGACTCGATAGGCATTAGCATTTTGAGGCATTACCACTTTCGCGTGAGTTCCCATAGAGCGAGCCGCGACTGCTACTGCGATGGCATGGTTGCCGGCACTCACTGCCGTGATACCTTTTTCCAGTGCCGCTGCGTCCATTTGGCGCATATTCATCAAAGCTCCCCTCGGTTTGAAGCTGCCACCCGGCTGAAACAATTCTAATTTTACCCATACCTTGGTGGCTTCACCCAACAGATCGTTTTTCTTATCTGTTTCCCAACTGATGCAAGGCGTTTGCATCACCTTGCCTTGCAAATATGCCGCTGCTTCTACGATGGCTTTTTCCTCAGGAATCTTGACTACATTTGTTTCCATATTACTCAAAAATACAATTTCGCGTTCTGAATATGCAATTTTCAATCAAAGCGGCTGAACTAGGGGATATAGCTGAAATAGCTAAACTATTTGATGCTTATCGAGTGTTTTATCAGCAGGATAGCGACCTTCCGTCAGCGGAAATCTATCTTAAAACACGTTTTCAAAATCACGAATCTCAAATTTTTTGGGCTCAGGATGAAGCAGGGCGAGGACTTGGGTTTGTACAATTATATCCCTCTTTTTCATCGGTCTCCATGCAGAGACTGTGGATCCTCAATGATCTTTTTGTCTCTCAATCAGCGAGAAAAAAGGGAGTAGGGGAGGCCTTGATGGAGAGAGCTAAGCTAATGGCGATCGATACGGGAGCAAAAGGATTGCAGCTCGAAACAGGGCAAGACAACCATAATGCGCAAGCTCTTTATGAAAAACTTGGCTATGTCAAAAGCGAAGACTATTTCGTTTACTATCTTAGTACTCCTAAAAAGCCAGCCTAAACCCTAAGAACCCTGGAAAACCTTTCTGATATCGATATTGAATTTCTTGAGCTATTGGCCTTAGCCTTAGCCCCGATCGCGTTTCTATTTACCTATGTTTATCTCATGGATAAGTATGATCGGGAGCCGCTTAAGTACCTGATTATCACATTTATACTAGGTACTCTTACGGCTATTCCTGTTTTGCTGATCGGGGAATGGCTAAGCGAGAGCATGGAAATTTCGTCCTATTCTGATAGCCTTTATGAACGTGCTATTTATGCCTTTTTGATTGTGGCTACTACTGAGGAGATCATGAAGTATCTGGTCCTCAGGGTTTATAATTATCCCCACAAAGAGTTTGACGAGCCCTATGATGGTATCATGTATGGCGTGGCTGTGGCTTTGGGCTTTGCTGCGGTAGAAAATGTTTTATATGTGGTCGGAGCAAGTGCTGGGAGCGAATTTTCGATTGGTGTTTTGCGGATGTTGACTGCCGTGCCTGGACATGCGATGTTTGGGGTCATGATGGGCTTTTTTGTAGGTAAAGCAAAGTTTGCCAAGACGCCTGCGCAATCTGTCTTCTATCACCTTCTCGGTTTATTTATTGCCATCATGTTGCACGGGCTTTATGACTTCTTACTGTTTATGGAAGATTATCGAGCTACGATTGCGGCATTTTCTTCCTTATTCATCGGCATTGCGGTAGCTACTTATGCAATCCGCGTCCACTCTGAAGATTCCCCTCATCGACATACTGACACTGGTACATGAATGCTCTCGAACTCAAGGTGCTGCTCGATCTCAAATACGAACAATACAATCGGCCTGACTTTGTAAAGGATGATCCTGTTCAAATCCCACACCTGTTTACGAAAAAAGAGGATATCGAGATCGCCGGGTTTCTGACAGCTTTGATTGCTTGGGGGCGACGAGATTTGATTATTCGCAGTGCCAAGCGCATCATTGAGGCGATGGATATGCAGCCTTATGCTTTTTTGACGCAAGCTGAACGCCAAGATTGGTATCGTCTCGAAAACTTTGTCCATCGCACTTTAAATGGGATTGATTGTATTGCCTTACTCACATCTTTGCGGGAAGTTTATCTTGCAGGAGATAGTTTAGAAACCATTTTTCAGACAGGAATTAAGCCTGGCGATACAGATATTCGACATGGGATTATCTCTGCTAGAGAACGTTTGACCTCTAATCCCGGCTTCCCCGAACGCACCCATAAGCATTTAGCCAATCCTGCTAAAGGTTCGTCTGCCAAACGGATCAATATGTATTTACGTTGGATGGTTAGACAAGACAAGCGCGGAGTCGATTTTGGGATATGGAAGAACATTGATCCAGCCTTACTGATCGTGCCTTTGGATGTGCATACGGGCAATGTCGGACGCAAATTAGGCCTACTTACTCGCAAACAAAATGACTGGAAAGCAGCTTTAGCCCTAACGGAAAAGCTACGTGAAATGTGTCCAGAAGATCCCGTTCGCTACGATTTTAGCTTATTTGGCTTAGGCGTTTACAAAGAGATTTAGATTTTTTATGCGGCCTTGCCGAACGTTTGGATAGGTATATCGTATATATGTGTAAAATACACACAAATATGTATTCTTCTCACTCACTCCTGCTCACCGACCTTTACCAATTGACCATGTCTTATGCTTATTGGAAGCAAAATAAGCATGAGCAAGAAGCTGTTTTCCATCTTTTTTACCGCAAAGCGCCATATGGAGGGACTTATGCTATTTCCGCTGGCTTAGCCTTAGCGATTGAATGGTTGGAGTCGTTCACGATCAGTGATGAGGAAAAAGACTATCTACTCCAATTGATCGGAAATGATGGCAAACCTCTTTTTGATGAGGAATTTTTGGACTATCTCGGCGATATGGAGTTTGCTTGTGATATTGCGGCCATACCGGAAGGCAATTTGGTTTTTCCACACGAGCCTTTGATGCGTGTGCAAGGGCCATTATTGCAATGCCAACTGCTCGAAACTGCTTTGCTCAATATTATCAATTTCTCCACCTTGATCGCCACTAAAGCGAGCCGCATCGTGAGAGTGGCTGATGGAGATCCTGTACTTGAGTTTGGTTTGCGAAGGGCCCAAGGCCCAGACGGAGGTTTAAGTGCTAGTAGAGCGGCTTATATCGGTGGCTGCGCCGCAACTTCTAATGTTTTGGCAGGCTATAAGTTTGGCATTCCTACCAAAGGGACACATGCCCATAGTTGGGTGATGAGTTTTCCCAACGAAGCAGAGGCATTTAACCGTTATGCTGATGCGATGCCCAACAATTGCATCTTTTTGGTTGATACTTATGATACAGTGGAAGGCGTTCGCGAAGCGATCAAAGTAGGACATCGACTGCGAGAGCAGGGACATGAAATGCTGGGGATTAGGTTGGACTCTGGTGATCTCGCGGCCCTGAGTATCGCTAGTCGCAAACTTTTAGATGAGGCGGGTTTCCCGAACGCTAGTATTGTCGCCAGTAACGACCTTGATGAATATCGGATGCAGGTGCTAAAAGAGCAGGGAGCTGAGATAAATGTATGGGGAGTCGGCACTCGCTTAGCTACCTCTTATGACCAAGCAGCTCTGGGAGGAGTGTATAAGCTCGCTGCCTTAAGAAATGAAGATGGAAGCTGGGATTATAAAGTCAAGCTTTCGGAACAAAGCATTAAGGTCTCCAATCCGGGGATTTTAAACGTTCGGCGCAGCCGTGATCATAAAGGACAGCTCATTGGCGATGAAATTTGGAATGAAGATGGTGCCCAACCCAAAGGAGAATTTACTACTTTTACGGGTCAGCAAATAGATATAAAAGGACAAGCTAGCGAAGATTTATTGGTGCCGATTTTTGAGGCTGGGAAACTGATTTATGAGGTGCCTCCCTTGGAGAACGTTAGAACCCATTGCTTGGCTGAGATTAATAGTTTGGAAGAGCAATATCTGGATTTTGAAACCCCAATAGTCTTTCCCGTAGGTTTAGAACCGATGCTGAGTCAAGCGAAAAACGAAATTATTCAATCCCTGAAGTTGTCAAAAGTATATGAGTAAGTTATTTCACCTTTCCAATTGTAGTACCTGTCAGCGTATCATCAAGGAACTTGAGCTAGGACCAGAAGTAATCCTGCAAGAAATCAAGACAGAACCCATTACTGAGGAGCAGATCGAAGAAATGCAGGCTTTGGCGGGTTCGTATGAAGCGCTATTTAGCCGCAGAGCGATGAAGTATCGTGCCATGGGACTGCATGAAAAGGAGCTTTCGGAGGCTGACTATAAGTCGCTGATTCTAGAAGAATATACTTTTTTGAAGCGGCCAGTCTTGGTGCTTGACGGTCAAATATTTGTCGGTAATACCAAAAAAGTAGTGGCAGCAGCGAAAGAGGCTTTGCATAGCTAATAGATAGATTTGCTCTTTTTCAGTACCGGAAGTATATAATGAAATTTGTATATTCTAGTATGAAGAAGCTAAGCAATGACTGGTTTTTGGAGGGCACATTAGACTTTGAGTACAAGAAGTATGTCCTCTTGGCTTATCTCAATCAGGTGAGTCGAGAGTTTGCCGAATTTAAACTTTATCCGGTCTTTTCTGATCTCGTTTCACACTATCAAAATCTGCATGAGTTTAATGAAGGCCGCAACAGATTGCGAGAGAAATTTCCGACTAAGCTAAATGCGGAACAGTTTCGTCGTCTACGTCTACAGTATGAGCCTACTCTTTCTGAGACTCCTGATTTGCAGGAGATTGGCAATATTGTCGAATATGCATTGCCAGAGATCAAGGCCAGCCTGAAATCTGGCAAAAAAATCTATGAAACAATAAATGCTGATGTACGCATAGAGCCAATCGGAATTACGCCATTGTATCGACAAGAGGGCTATGTATTATTGCAGTTTGAGGCTTATAAGGCCGTTAAGGCATTTGCTTACCGGATTTCCTTTTTTGAAAACGTGGAGGAAAACTATTACGGCATCAGCTTTAAGCATATTGACTCTTTTGAACTTAGTCTGAGCAATAATTATGAACAGATGAAGCGGAGCCTGATCAAGCGGTATCATGAACTCCCCAATCCTGCCACTTATTTGGCTTTATCCAAACAACTTTACCCAGAAGTACCTTCGATACTGCCTGTTGTGAAGCGTAAAATGTTGCGAATGCTGAAATAGGCCTTATTCTGGCTGCTTATATATTTTGCCTGCTTTCATTACAAAAACTACATTTTGTAGGCTTTTGATATCTTGGGTAGGATCGATATCCACCGCGATAATATCAGCGATTTTACCTGCTTCTAGGGTGCCGAGTTCATCATCGATTCCGAGCATTTCAGCAGGGATTCTAGTTGCAGAAATGATCGCTTCCATCGGTGGCATACCCGCTTCAACCATATATTGAAACTCTAAGGCATTTTTGCCGTGCGGAAATACTCCTGCATCAGTACCAAAGGCGATTTTGATGCCTGCATTATATGCTTTAGTGAAGGTTTTTTGAATTTGAGGGCCAATGAAGAGGGCTTTGGGTACAATGATGTCTGGGTAAAAACCTTCTACTTTGGCAGAGTCTCCTGTCGCTTTTCCAGCTGTAATAGTTGGAACATATTAAGTACCATATTCCAGCATCAATTCCATCGTCTCCTCATCCATCATAGTACCATGCTCAATAGAGGTTACACCTGCTCTGATAGCTCTCTGCATCCCTTTTACTCCATGTGCGTGGGCTGCAACAGTAAAGCCAAAGTCATTGGCTGTTTCTACGATAGCTCTGATTTCCTCTTCGGTAAACTGTGGTCTAAAACCATCTTTGGCTACGCTGAGAACTCCTCCTGTAGCGGTAATTTTGATCGCATCAGCCCCATTCTTGTATTGTTCACGGACGGCGGCACGACATTCATCGGGGCCATCAGCGACGCCTTGTGTGGGCGTAGGAGGATCAAATAGGTCATGTCTGGCACCGTTGGTTGGATCAGCATGCCCTCCGGTTGTCGCGAGAGATTTGCCTACGGTAAAGACTCTGGGACCTACGACATATTCTTTATTGATAGCGTTCCTCAAAGAGATATTGACTCCACTACCTCCGACATCTCTGACGGTTGTAAAGCCAGCCATCAAAGTTCGCTCTGCAAAAACCGTAGAACGAAAAGCGAAATCGGCTTCATTCATAGTAAAGCGTTCTACGTAGTAGCCTGGATTCACCTCAAACTCTAAGTGAACGTGCATATCCATCAAGCCAGGAAGTACGGTTTTGGCTTTGAGGTCAATGACTTTTTCTCCTTGTTGGGGACGTGTATAGCCATCTTCGATAGCGACAATACGATCCTTTTCAAGGATAAGTGTCTTTTGGGTTTGGACTTCTGATTGTTGCCCATCTATCAATTGACCGCAGTGTATGAGGGTACGGTTTTGGGCGTTAAGCGAAGCTAGGCCTCCAAGAAGGAAGACTAGCATGACAAAATGCTTTTTCATAAGGCGTGATGATTAGTCCTCCATGGCGAAGACATTCTTGATCTGCGAGATGTCCCCCATATTGAAGGTGTTGAAGCGATTACCATCCCAGATTTCAGCTCTTAGTGTATCTAGGAAATAAGAGTGTTCTGGATCGGGGGAATTGTACAATTCATCTTTACGGTAGATCAGATCAGGTTGATTGTCGTGATTAAGATCAACCATCCAAGCTTTACGCAAACTCAGAAATCCCCCACCACCGATAAGATAGGCCAATGATTGGGTATAAGTGAAGCGTTCCTCCAAGGAGTCATACAAAAAAAGTTGGGTATGAAAGGTGTGGAAGTCTTCATAAACCCCGATCATATAGGCACGTTTTCCTTGTCCAAAAGGCATGGCTCCCATTGGAAAATGCTGAGCACTACTATCATAGCTAGCTTGCTCTAACAATTTTGCGGACATGATTTGAGTGAAAGCTTTAGCCGGAATCAAACTATTGGAGTCATAGCCCATTGCATTTGGTTCACTCCCAAATTGGAAGCTAGGCAGAGAAAGAGTATCACCTTCTTGCCAATTAATGGCCGTGAAGCTACCCTCATAAATACCCATAGGCACTCCAGATCCCTCCGATGATTCAGAGGTTAAAAGGCTACAAGAAGCGACAAACAGAGCCAATATTAGGGCAATTCGGTTCATGTTGAGTAAGGGTAAAATGCAATCGGGTATGAAAACAAAGTTAACGAATTCACAGGCAAAAGCAACCGTTTTGTCCGTGAATTCGTACCATTTCCTCTCGAAATATTTCAGATTTACCGTGAAAGTACTTGTATCAGATCGTACTCGGTAATGATGTCAATATCTCCTGCTTCTTTTTTGACCAATACTGCTGGTGTATCTTTGTTTATAAGCTTAGAGATAACGTCCATTCGAGTTGATTCTAGCACAAATGGGAAGGCATCGCCCATCGCTTGGCTAATCGGTCCGTTTTTGAGACTTGGGTTATCTAGGATCGTATTGAGGACTCGACTTTCGTTGAGACTACCGATAATTTCTCCTTGCTTTGTTACTGGAATTTGAGATACATTTTGCTCTCTCATTAGTTGGATAGCCTCCATCAAGGGCTGGCCTTCATCAAGCAACATAACAGTGCTTTGTTGAGACTTTAGTTTGATGATTTCTCCAGCTGTAAGAATACTATCCTTGGTGAGGAAGTCATGGTTTTGCATCCAGCCGTCATTATACACTTTGCCGAGATAGCGTGTTCCATGATCTGGAAGAATGACTACAACCATTGCATCTTTGGGTAGCTCACGGGCATATTCTATTGCACCATGAACTGCTGACCCACAAGACCAACCCACGAATAAGCCTTCCGTACGAGCCAGTTTACGAGTCATAAGGGCCGAATCCTTATCTGTAACCTTGATGATTTTATCGATCACCGACATATCACAATTTTCGGGGACGATATCTTCGCCGATCCCTTCGGTCATATAGGAGTATATTTCCTTTTCGTCAAACTCACCTGTTTCGTGTAGTTTTTTGAAAACAGATCCATAAGTGTCGATCCCTACGGCTTGGATATCAGGATTTTGCTCTTTCAGATAACGTGAAATTCCCACGATCGTCCCGCATGTACCCATGCCGGCTATTAAGTGGGTGATTTTTCCTTCTGTCTGTTCCCAAATCTCAGGACCCGTTGACTCATAATGAGCTTGCCAATTACTAAGATTGTCATACTGGTTCATGTAGAGGGAGTTCGGAATCTCCTTCGCCAATCTAGCTGATACACTATAGTAAGAACGTGGATCTTCGGGTTCGACTGAGGTCGGACAAACGATCACCTCGGCGCCTACAGCACGGAGGATGTCAATTTTTTCCTGAGATTGCTTATCAGCCATGGTAAAGATACAGCGATAGCCTTTGACGATTGCTGCGAGAGCTAGGCCCATGCCTGTATTGCCTGAGGTTCCTTCTATGATCGTGCCTCCCGGCTTAAGACTACCATTGCGTTCGGCATCTTCTACCATCTTGATAGCAATACGATCTTTTATGCTATTGCCGGGATTAAAATATTCTACTTTGGCAACGAGAGTAGCTTTAAGGTGTTCTGCAACTTGATTGAGCTTGACGAGGGGGGTGTTGCCAATCGTAGCAACAATGTTTGGGTATATCATTGATATATAGCGCTTTATGCTAGGGCGAAGTATAAAAGATTATACATTATATGTGTCCATATAACGATAGAGATTTTATTTCTCCAGACAAAGATACGGTACATGATCAAGCCAAAAAAGAAGCGAAATAAAAGAGGGTAGGTGCCAAAGAAGTCACTGAAGGGTAGCATAGAGTGTGACATCGAGTAAATAAAGCAGGCAAAGAGGATCATACTCAATGCGCCACTCTGCTTGGCTTTGAATTTGGGCCTCTTGAAACTTAGCTTACCAGCCGGGTTTGGCTTATAATCGTCCGTTTCTACATTCTTGAAGAGTTTGAAATATTTACTCAGAAAGATTAATGCTGTGAATATGAGCAGTCTAAATATCACTTCCTCATAGAAGCCACTACCAATAGAAAAGGCAATTTCTTGTAGAAAATTTGTCTGATAATCTCTTAGGATCGGATTGGTATCTAAGGAAGTATTGATCGTAACCTCTCCCAAAAAGACATTGAGCAAAAAGAAAATCACATACTTAAGCCCAATGTAGATCAGGGCTCCATAAACAAAGCCTTCCGCCAAATTGCTTAGCCAGTAATACCAATTTATTTTCTCTTTGAATTTTGGTTTTTTCTTGGGCTTGGCATTTCGGTTCCGCTTATTTTCTTCAGAGATCTTTTTCTGTTCTTGGCTATCAGGTATACCGAACCAATCCATATAGGCCAATCGCCCATAAAAGTAGAGTACCCAAGCCTCTAAAGCGAAGCGAGCTAGTGGAAAATAATGATGGAAGAAGCGAAACCAAACATCGTCTTGCCCATAAGCACTAATACGATCTCCAAAGGCTACTGCCGCCAAGATCTCATAGAGAATAATGATGATGGAAATCTGTGAAAACTCATAGAAACGATGGTTGGTATCTCCAACGTATTTTTTCCATGCTGCTTCCAGACTTGTCTTGACAAATATCATAGGCAAAAACAAAAGCTGTAAGGACGTCCTTACAGCTTAGTTATCATCCAAAGTAACAAATGCTACTTATTTATCATAGTAAATAGTGACCTCTGATTGAGTCATCCCACCTTCTAGCAAGCGAATTGTGTCATATGACAAAGCCGCAATAGCATTTTTGCTTGCTTCTAGGCGTCCTACCACTTTAACTTCAAAATAGCCACCATTATCGGGGATCATTACTTTGAAAGTACTTCCGATAGGTAAGCTTTTATGTAAAGCGTAAAAACGTGAGCTTTTGTGTTTTTCTCCTTCGTAAGGAACGAAAGAACCTCTTTCCATCCATTTCCCATAGTAGGTCTGGTCAGAACGCATGACGCTACTATTGTTTTGGCTTGCGCCTCTATAAGTAGGATTGGGGGTTTCACTGCTATTGGGACGAGTATCTAATGTCGGACTCATGGTACGACTAGGTATGCCACGTTGTTTGCTAGTGGAGTTCGTAGTTTCCGTTTGCGGAACGACGATTTCTCGTTTTGCTACTACGATCACATCTCCAGGTACGACCTCTACCAATGCGTTCCAAGCTCTGAGTTGATCAACTCTGACTTTGTATATATCAGCAATACTGTAGATATCGTCGCCTGATTTGACCTGATAGTAAACTTGCTTTGTGCGTACACTAGCAGTTGTTTCTGTATTTGAGGTTTGGGCCGTTTCTCCACCGTCTCTGGTAGTTCGGCGAGCAAAACTAGTTTGTCCATCGTCGCTACCTCGGCTATTCATATCTTCTCCAAAAGGAGACCATTCTGATTCGTCAGGAGCTTCTGCTTCCCAACCTTGATTTTGCGGCTGTGCCGAACCACTGAATAAATCAGATAAGTGGCTTTCAAAGGCGATTGCTTCCCCTCTGTCAATACCTGTTTTGGCTACTTCACTTTCCTGATTGCTTGGGGTGCTAACAGTCGTTTGACTAGGCGTTTCAATAATGAGTCTTTGACCGATATCAATCGTATTAGAACGGAGACCGTTCCAAGTTTTGATTTCACCAACACTTACTTTGTACTGTCTAGATAAACCATACAAGGTTTCTCCAGATGAAACCACATGCATTTTTGAAAAATGTTGTTCGCCACCTTTTGCATTTACTAGCTTATAACTGGTCTGTGCGCTCGCACAAAATTGAAGCCCAATGAATATTACTGCAAAGAGAGAGTAAAGACGCCATTGTTGCAAGGGGATAAAAGTTTCTTGGATGCGCATAGAAATTTGATTGTGATATTTGAGCAGGGCATCTATCAATCCGTAAGCTCAATTCGTTGAAAGTCAGGTAGAAGGTAAATAAAAAAGCAGAATAAACAGATGCCAACTTGCCTTTCTAATAACGACTCAAATACCATGCCTGTTGCATACATTGCAAGAAAAGCTACTGCCAACCAATGTTTTCGGAAGCCGGGATTGTTCCACGGGAAGAAAAGTAGGGCTCCTAACCATAGTAAACCTAGTACGCCAAATGCTGCTGCGTATTCGAGATATTGATTGTGTGGGTTCGTCAGTCTTTTTTCTAATGGAATTTGGGCAGGGGCTCGCTCTCGCATCTCATTTTCAATGTCCCCAATACCTACTCCTGTTATGGGGGAATCTGTAAATATTTGTGCTGCTGTCTGCCAAGCAAAAATGCGAGAGGCTAAAGAGTAATCAGCGGCAATTTGAGATCCCGGCTGGTACTGTTGGATATCCCATAGGGTCACATCAACTCTTGTTTTGAAGGAAGGAATCAATTGATAACTCAAGAGTGGAACGATTGTAATAAGTCCCATCAGTGCAGCTAAGGGCCATATTTTGCGGTTTTTGATACTGAGCCATAGTCCAATACTGCCTATGCCCATATAAAATGTCAATAAACCAGTCCGAGATGTCAAAATATGCAAAAAGACGACGTTTAATAGTGTTATAAACCCTAAAACCCAGCGTTCTCCACGGGAGTAAATCGGTACAAAACGCCATATAAGGTATATGCCCAAAACCACACTTATCGCGAGTAATAAGCCAAAATAGATATGACTCATATTGCCAATAATATCAATATTGGCATTTTTCGAAATCTCCTCATTTACCTGTTCAAAATCTCGAAAATACCGCAAAATCGAGATGGCTGCTACCACACTTTGACAGAGTATAAAAGCATACCAAAGGAGACGATATAACTTCCTCGAAAAGTTCATCATTCCTCCCAATGCCAAGGGAATGAAACAAAAAAGCAATTTTCCTTTCACATCTCTTCCCCATTGGACTGTATCCGATGTGATAAAATAACTTCCCAATGTGAGAAGCAGAATGCTAGTTAGGAGCCATGCATAATGGTTTTCTTTAAAAGCTTGAAGGCTTTTTGCCTCCCATAGTTGCCACAAAGCCCCTGCCCCCAATACACCTATCGAAATAGATTGGAGAGCTTTGGAAGTACTTAAACTGCTCAAGCAAATTAAGCATCCAAACCAACTGAGATTTTTGGCAGTAAGCCACTTAGGTAAAGTCATGTAGGGCTTATTTCAGAATCAGGGTCGCGTCTAAGATTTGTTGATTTGCTTCGAGTTCCCAAAAGCTAGCACTTAGATTCAATGTTTTGGGCTTGGAACCTTCCAATTGCACATCTTGAGTAGCATAAACAACTTTGATCGGCCTTTCAAATTCATAATTTATCTGATAATCCATCTTCTTCATTAGTTGCTCGGCCAATGGCGCCAATCGTTCATCCTCGGCGAGTTTGTCCCTGATGACAAACTTATTCATCAAGTGATTGCTCTTAAATTGCTGCCCGTGATACTCCACAAAGGGATGGAATACTTCTTTTTGTTCATTGACCAGCAATATATTGAGCGCTTTGTTGAGCGCAACTGTATGCTCAAATTCATAGGCGACTCCCCAGCGATATGATTCAGGATCATCGAGTAGGTGTACTTCGTAGATGCCGTCGATTTGTTTGAGTTGCTTTACGACTTCGACGAACGATAAATCTTCCATTCCTCCCTTTTCACTTTCGCGATCGGCATAGGCCAAGAGGGCTTCCATCTCACTAAAATCGACTGAAAACTGCATTTGGCCCGATCCGTCTTTTTTGAAATAGTAGGTTTCTGTGATCGTGAGGCAAGAGCTCAGTCCCAAGCAAAGGATGAGTAATAGAGGAGAGAATTTTCGCATGTTGGCAAAATAGAGAAATTTTCAATTTTTGCCGATCCCTAATAAAGTCTCAAAAATCGGACGAACCATTGCCACTCTTTCTGGATTAAGTTCTTGCGTTTCATTATCGGCTTTCTCCGTGAGCCCTACTTTGGCGATCTCTCCCATCTGGCGTCTTTCGGCATGGCTAAAACGAGCAAATGTCCTCCTTAGCAAAGCGAGATGATCTTGAAATTGCGCTTCCTTCATTTCGCTCAACCACTGATCGATAAGCTGAAAAAGTGGTGGGTAATGAATCAATAATAGCCCACTGCCATACAATAAGCCCTCAATCCACTTTGCGGCTTCTTGATGATCGGTACCGGGAGAAAGGATTTGAGACATTTTAATCGCCACTTCATCCGCATCCCAGCGCTGGTTATCAAACAATATTCTGACCATGAAGCCATCAATTCTGGGATGAATCCGGCCTTGCCGAACGACATAATCTAGTTGGTTTTGCCACTGTATCCATAGTCGATCAAGTTTTTCTTCGCTCAAGGTTGCGAGCAAGCTCATAGCACTATGAGCTTCTTGAATTTCTTCAAACCGACTTTCGGCTAAGTCATCATCCAATTGCCTACAAGCATCTGCCAAGCCGATACAGACGCGCGGGACTAGTTCCATCAATAATTGGACAATATCATAGCTTTGGTTTTCGCGCACATCACCATAGCGAAATATGCTTACCAATGGCGGAATGACTTGTAACAAAGGCGCAACTTGATCAGCTAAATTAGTCTGAGCACTTAGTTTTTGGATCAATAGGGGAAATATCTCCTTCAAATCCGCGAGAAATACATTTTCTAACCAAGCCGCTAATTCGATGATACTCAAGCCTTGCTCCAACTTTTGCTTGACCAAAGCATCACAAGCCTGTTCTACGGTATTGCCCCAAGTCGCTGCCTCGACTATTTGTAGCTCAGATGCAGGTTTCCAGATTAGCTCCCATATCTCTCGGAACGTTCCTTCATGCTTGGTTACTTTTTGGCTTGTCGCCCATTGTATACCTAATATTTTCAGTCTGTGAAGAAAAATACTTTTCTCTCGGTCAAAGTCTTTGCGCAAGTCCAAAGTGATGGTTTTGGGTTCGGCTAGTACTTTGAGCCGAAAGCTTTTTTGCTTGAGCTGGATATCTTTTTGCAGGGGGAAAGCAGGACTATTATTAGGGATTTGTCCCATTTTATCGCCCACGATCAGCTTTTGATGTATCCAAGCCAGTCGATCTTCGCTGCCTTCGTCAAACACGCTAATGAGACTTTCCTGAAGCTCTGCAAGACTAACCTCGCGTTGCCCTCTGATGATGGCTAGGTTTTGGGCCAAGTTGACTGCATCTATTACCTGAGCTGAGGATGTGTTCAATCCTTCCCCCCGCAATAGTTGGGCTGCTTGACTAAGCCAGCGTTCGCTGCGTTCCCCAGCGGGGTAATGAAAAATAAGCTCATACCAAGCCGGAGAATGTACTCCTGCGCCATATCCGCTGCTAAATGCTAATCTCTCATAAGTCCACGGAATCCAAGTCGCCTGCATTTTTTTACGCTTCATGCCTTTGAGCAAAGCATTGTCATTTTTGGCTGGTGGCAATTTCTCCAATACGGGCGCATGAAAGGCCCCACAAACTACTGCTATCCGCTCAAACCCTTCTTTGATGGCTGCTCTGATGTATTTACGCATCATCGCCTCGCGCCTGAGGTTCGGAATATTGGGCGCTTGATTTCTAGTGGCAAGCTTTCTTGCTTCCCCCATCAGATTCAGTATTGCCTCAAAATGATCCTCCGAGTCGCCTAAGTTTTCCACCTTCGCATCCCACCAGCTCTCCCCATTAGGAAAGCCCGCTGCTTCTGCAATCAAGCCAAGTGGATTGAGACTTTGTTGCTCCCTGCGGGGAACGCTAGACTCGCTCCATTGATTGCCCAGCGAAAGGTCATTGAAGCGAAAGGGAATCCCGTTTTGACGGGCATAATGCATCGCAATCCATTCGGGCGAAAATTCAGCGAAAGGATAAAAACTGGCCTGATTAGGTGCTTTGGGATCATACACCAGCATGGCGACAGGCGCTTGCAAACTAGAATCATCGAGATAGGCTAGGAGTTGATCTCCTTCTGGCGGGCCCTCTACTAATAATATATCTGGCTCATAAGCCTCTAGCGCAGCTTTTAACCTACGAGCCGAGCCTGGTCCATGATGTCGTATGCCAAATACTTTGTGCAAAATTGTCCCCTTTAGAGTAATGCTTTACAAGCGCGGTAAATATCCATCCAACCGTCTCGCTCCTTGACGATGGTCTCCAAATATTCTTGCAATACCTTGCTATCTGTATCGGGTTCTTTGACGATCGTTCCTACCATACCGGCAGCCCAATCATCTGCTTTGAGTTGTCCATCTCCAAAATGTGCCGCCAATGAAATCCCGTGCGTCATCACTGAGATCGCCTCAGCAGAACTAAGAGTGGCGCTGGGACTTTTGAGACGAGTTCGTTGGTCGATACTTTGCCCTGATCGTAATTCTCTAAAGATGGTTACCAAGCGCTGTATCTCCTCGATGGCATTGAGCTCATGTGGGAGTTCCAATTGTTGTTTGAGGGTATTTACGCGTTGCTGAACGATAGAGACCTCTTCCTCAAGACTGGCTGGCAAAGGTAAAACCACCGTATTGAAGCGGCGCTTGAGAGCGCTGGAAAGTTCATTGACTCCTTGATCGCGATCATTGGCGGTGGCGATCAAGTTGAAGCCTTGCTGAGCCTGCTGGATTTTGTCCAACTCAGGGATAGGGAGCATCTTTTCGGACAAGATGGTAATCAGGGTATCCTGCACATCGGCGGAGATACGCGTGAGTTCTTCGATGCGCGCAATTTTGCCCGTTTGCATCGCTTTGAGAATCGGACTTGCGATCATCGCTTTCGTGCTAGGACCCTTGGCAAGCAATTGGGCATAGTTCCAGCTATAACGGATGCTTTCTTCTCCCATACCAGCGGAGCCTTGGATCAACAAGGTCGAATCTCCAGATATTGCGGCAGCTAAATGTTCTGCTACCCATGTCTTTGCCGTTCCCGGAACGCCAAGAAGCAATAAAGCGCGTTCAGTAGTGAGAGAGGCAATCGCAATCTCCATCAATCTCACTTTGCCAATATATTTTGGGCTAATCTCAAAACCATTTTCTAAAGTGCCTCCCATGATATATTGGAGGACGGCCCAAGGCGATAACTGCCAATTGGTAGGTTTGGGATAGTTGTCTACTGCTTTGAGGGCTTCTAGTTCGGCGGCAAATTCTTGCTCCGCAAACTGCCTAATGATGTCTGCCATACGCGAAGATACAAATGTTGTTTGACTCAGACTGATTTGAAACTGTGATCTAATTCGTAACGAAAAGCGAGGCTTTTGAGGGCTGATTCTAGTTGTTCATGATGCCAGCCTTGTTCAAATGGATCGGTAGCCCAGAGTTGCGCGAGGCGCAAATAGGTCTCAGCAGGAAACCATTGCACCATGCGGCTCAGATGATACATGGATTGGCGTAGCCAAAAGCTGGGATTATATTGCCTTGCGATGATCTTGACGAGGCGTTGTCCGAAGGCCAAAACAATGTTTTTGGGTAGAATGCGCTTACAATCTTTGAGAAACCGAATCCAAAAACCGAGACTGCTTTCGTCGTTTAAACTGCTAAGATGATGTTTAAGTAAAGATTCCCATGCGGTCTCATCAAGTAGAGCTACTAAAGCGGGTAAATAAGGATCTGGCAATGCATAAATCCAATTCATTACCAATTCAGGGCTATCGCGTTTGATGGCCACGAAAAAACTATCCAGTAAAGCCAGGGCCCAATCTGAGCGGTTCTGATGTACACTCGCGATCAACCAACTCGCGCGTATCCAATCTCCGTTTTGGTTTGAATCGATTTGGCTGAGGATACGAGCGGGTGACAAGTCAAACCGATCTTCCCAATACGCTAAGGGTATAACGCTAAGCGCCGGAGCTAGCATACGGTTTTTCTCGCCTAATTGCAGCTGGGCTTGGGGCAGCTTTGCTAATTCGAAGGCTTTTAATACGGGCAAATGCTCATCTGAGAGATGGAGGTCAAATTTGTTTTTATGTTTCCATAACTCATCCACAAACGATTTGAGATGCGTAATAAAGGCGCTATTGGGTAGACGAGAGAGTAGGAGCGCGGCACTTTGCCTGACCTCTTTGCGTTTGTGGTGATAGGCATCGTCTAATAGTTCCTCATCTTCATCGCTGAGGTTGACTTGTAGGCTGGCGAGGAGTTGCGCTTGTACTTTTGCAGTAGTTTGAGGAAGTCGCTCGGTCAATAATTCACGTGCTCGCTTGGGATCAGTCTTACGCAGAGCAGTGAGCCATACCGATTGTTCATTGGGATTGCCTTCCTCCCAAACCTGATCTGGCAAGGGCAAAAATGCCTTCCAATCTGGATGTTGTGCGGCCAACCATTTTCCTCGTTCCCCGACTAGGGATAAAACTAAGTCGCTACTGATGCTAGAGCGTAAGGCCCAATCTAAGAAAAGCGGTAGCAGGCTAGCTGAGACACGGAGATTGTGGCTTTGAGCGAGTCTTAGCAATTCGTAAATGCCATCTTCATTGCTTTGCCGGATCAGACTTACGAGGGCTGTAGTGGCTTTGCTAGGGAGTGCTTTTTGCTCATCCTTCGGAGAACGCTTTTGTTGATTGACGGGAGCCGCTTGTTGGAAACCCGCTTTTTGTTTGAGGCTTTGCCAAGCGAGTTGTTGTAGGAGGGTTTCTCCACTTTGGTTTTGGGGGAGCGGGATCCTATTGATGCCAGCAGTGGCAGAGGACTTGATCGCTTCCCAATTGATTAGAGTCTTGTCCATTGTTGCTGATCTAAGATACCGTAAGGAGTGAAGTACTTGCCATTCCATTCGCCAAAGATTGGTACTGGATTGCCACCACTGATAGCTAATAAATGCCAAAGCTTATTGTAGGAAGGGGGAAGTGGAATGGATTGATTATCAGGATCTTTTAGTCCGGGGCTGTTGGCATCCTGATAAGGTGTCAATTGATTGATAAGCGCTGGAAAACTCTGGACAAAAGGATTTTGTTGTAAAGCATTGGCGTAAGCTTCAAGCATCTCGCTGATACTTTCATATTCGTTTGGAAGCTGGAATGCGGGATTTGGTTTGGCTCCTTCTTTGTACCAAGCCCTCATTGGGAAAGCTGATGGATAGAAAACCAATTCGGCGCTAAAACTAGAGCCTACTTCCAATCTGGTTTCGAAATCACTCCCTCTGCCTACGGCGAACTCTAGAAGAAGGGCATGTTGTTGATGCACGGAGCTAAAGAGGAAGGTTTTTTGTACTTCCATCTTGTCTTCTTGTCGGAGCTTGCGACCAAGTACTAGCCAATCATCTACCAAGCCCTCTTGTAATAGTAGATCCTTTTTACGATGACCTACTCCAGCTTGATTGAGTAGTTCGTTCTGCAAGGCAGGAGACAAGTCCTCATAATTCCGAAAAGCTTCACATAGCAAATATAGTTCTCCCAAATAAGTGAGGACATTCTCTTGCCAATCTGCTTGTTCAAATAATCTGCTTAGGGTCAAGACACGATTTGCTAGGCCACGAGATTGCGCATCAATCATCCTAGCCGCAAGTTTTTGCCACTCTTGCTCTGTTTGACCGTGTCGTTGGGCTGTGCCCAAATGGACAGTATCGACCAACCAACGAGCCAACTCATCAGCTCCTGCACGAATATTTTCAATTCTTCGACTCATTGGGAATTTTTGAATATCGAACTATCTGTCTGGCAATCAGAGGGCTAAGTTAAAGGTGATTTGCAAATTGTAAAAATTGACCATGTATTGAATGTTTTGGTATGCTTATTGAATATTGGGAGAAAGGGGTAATGTAAAAAAAGATGACACTGGAACAACTTAATCTTCCAGCCGGTGAACTAAACAAAGATGTTCATCAGTTGCAAAAACTACTAAAACCCCTTGCTCATCAACCTGATTCTTCAAATATACATGCATCGGCTCTGAGACGATGGTTTGCCAATAAGCTATCTGCGGATATGCGAGCCTGTCGAGGCTATGTGGTAGGGAATGAACTTTGTAGCAATATTCAAGATGTAATATTGTTTAAGCGGGACCAGGCAACACTTTATGAAGAAAGTTGCTGGAAAATGGTGCCTGCCCAAGGGGTTAAAGCGATCGTTCGTGTTATCGGAGGTAGTCTCGCTGAACCTGCCTTGGTTAAAGCCTTAAGAGAGTTTGCCTATTTAGGCCAAACGATACGTTCACGCAGTGAAGAACCCGTAGCACTTGCTATTTGGGCACCAGAAGCAGAGGCTTGGTCTGAAGAAGAGATTAGTCATCTGATCCAACTCATTGGGGAATCTAATCCGATTGCATATACTACACACTTAGCGATTGGTAATAGTCTATATTTCCAATTAAATGGCTTAGGCGATGAAAAGCCTGACTATGAGGCTATTAATTTGGCTGAGCTCAATATTGCTAATAGAGAATATGTAAATGGAGGGATGTTAGCAACTGCGATGTTAAGCCATTTGCAAACGCCTTATGTTTACCCATTTTTAGGGGATTTGAAGGGCGAACGCGAACTAGTAGGAGCAATTCCTGGTGGCATGGCCATCCCTACTAAAAATGCAGCTTTATCAACTCCTGAAAAGGAGCGAATCATACCTGCTAAGCGGACTGAAATAAATGTGATTCCGCAGCCGAAACGATCGCCTGCGATATTGCCCAACTTACTCCGTCGTAAAAAACAGGAGGATGAAACGCCTAAGAACCCGCTTAAATATATCCAGCAAGACGCAAAAGGAAATACTCCTATGCATCAAATGGTGCTTGATAATAATAAAGTAGGGGCCGCCAAAATCTTAGGGGAAAGTAATGCTGCTTTGGCAATCAAAAACAAGGAAGGGAATACGCCCCTACATTTGGCCTGTGAATTAGGCTATAGAGAGATTGTGGAGAGGATCCTAGCAGAAGGGCCAGATGTAAACGCTCGGAACTATAAGTATGCTACTCCTTTGCACTTGGCTGTTGAAGAAGGCCATAAAGGAATGATCAAGCTATTGGTTGATGGCGGTGCCGAGATTGAAACGCGTAATAATCTTTCGCAGACTTCCTTGCATATAGCTTCGGTCAAAGGCCGTATTGCTTGTTCCAAGATATTATTTGAAAGTGGAGCTGATATAAGCGCTCAAATGGAGAAAGGAATCCAGCCGATTCATTTGTCCGCTTGGTATGGTGAAGGAGAAATGATCCAAGCCTTATTGGACACAGGGGCCGATATAAATACCCAAAATGAAGATGGCAACACGCCTTTACATTTTGCAGCATTTAATAGTCAGGTCAAAGCAATTAAAAACTTGATTAACCGAGGAGCTGATCCTAGCATCAAGAACCAAATGGGATGCTTGTATTTAGAAGGATTGAATGAAGGCTACCAAGGTGAAATCAATCGCTTATTAGAGTAGGATGTAATTTTGTGAATTTCATAAAAAAACCCTTCCACGATATGTGGAAGGGTTTTTTAGTTGTAGGCAGTAGCCCTACTATTTCATGTCTTTCATAATCATGAGAGACTCATATACATAAGGGTCAGCATTGAGCGCTTTTTGCATCTTGTCCCAACGGTCCTTGCGAGATGTTTCAGATTCGATATAAGAAAGATCTGAAGAAAGGAAGTCTACACTTAGACCTTCAATCTCAGGTCGGATATTTTCAAAACGCTTATCCTCTGTTGTCATTGCGGCTTTCTCGGCACGGAATGCGGTAATCTGAAGTGGATAAATGTCCTTATCACGACGAGTTTTAAAACGCGTTGCATTCTCAGTTATCAAACTAAAGGTTGCATTGCCTTTGATGCGCTCTTCACTTTTGGCGCGCAGCTGCTTGACTTTAGGGCGATTTTCCCAAGTTCTAAATGGCACTGGATCTATTTCATCCCAAGGCATAGAATACTCACCTTCTTTCTCACCAATTTCAAGTAGGCTATAGTTATCTGGTAGAACAATATCTGGAATCACACCTCTGTGCTGAGTGGCTCCACCATCAATGCGGTAGAACTTCTGGGTAGTAAGTTTGAGTTCACCTAAAGGCTTTAGATCAGTTTCTCCGCGAAGAAAGTTGTCTAGATTGACAAAACGTTGCACGGTGCCTTTGCCATAAGTAGACGCACTACCTACGATTACTCCTCTATCGTAATCCTGAATGGCAGCCGCTAAGATTTCAGATGCGGAAGCACTCAGTGTATTAACCATGATGATTAATGGACCATCGTATTGAATACTTGGGTCCTTGTCTGTCATGATATAAGGAGCACGGTCGCGAGACTTAACCTGTACGATCGGGCCTTTGTCAATAAACAAACCAGCCATTTCAACCACATCATTGAGAGAACCACCTCCATTGCCACGTAGGTCAATGATAAGTCCGGCAATCCCTTCTTGTTTTAGTTTTTCAATTTCTGCTGCTACGTCAGTCGCACAACGACGACCGTCAGAGCTATTGAAGTTGGTATAAAACTTAGGCAAGTTGATATAGCCATATTGGCCATTGTCGGTATCGTTCTCAAGGAGAAAAGAACGAGCATAAGTGTCTTCCAAGATTACAACATCACGAATAATTGGAATAAGCTTTTCGCTATTGTCAATCTTTCGTACAGTCAGTCGAACTTCTGTGCCTTTAGGACCGCGAATCTTTTTGATGACATCGTCGATATCCATGTTGACAACATCTACCGCTTCATTATCGGCTTGACTAACTTTCAGAATAAGGTCTCCTACTTCGAGATCACCTTGTAAAGAACATGCGCTACCGGGAACGATCGTTACCACTTTTACATAACCATCTTCTTCTACAAGAGAGGCGCCAATGCCTTCCAATTGTCCAGAAATAGCGATATCGAAATTTTCTTTCTCTTTAGGTGGGTAATAGGCTGTATGTGGATCAAAGATTTCAGTGATCGCGTTCATATAGTCCGCTAGATGATCTTCTACATCTAACTTATTTAGGCGGCGGAAGTAATTATCATTGTTTTTGAGGACTTTGGCTCTCGCTTCAGTCTCCATTTCTTCGATGCTTTTGGTTTCGATTTCGGCATCACCTTCCGCTTTTTCTTGGCGTTCGATGGCGCTAACCAAATGAGTCAAAGTTTGATACTTAAGCACTTTGCGCCAGCGATCTTTGACTGCTTCTTCACCAGCCGCGAAATCCATGTTCTCGACGTCAGTATTTAGGGTTTCCTCAATATTGAAGTCAAATGGTTCTGCGAGAATTTCTTTATAGTAAGTTTCAGCCTTCGCTAGGCGCCCATCAAATAATTGTACCGAGAGGTCAAACAGTTCGTAAGTACGATCATTGATTTCCTCATCGACCAAATGCTCATAGCGACGAAGCTTAGCCACATCCTCAGCAGTGAGGAAGCGTTTGTTGTAGTCTAGTTTTTCGAGATACTGCTCGAAAACTTTACTGGCAAAGTTGTCATCAACTGATTGAGGCTGATAATGGTAGTACTGCATTCCTTGCATCATGAGACGCAAGATGGTTTCGCTTTTCCTCTCTCCATTGTGGAGGGTATAGGAGCTGAGGAGTAAAAGGGCGAGGATGAGACCGCCAGGAACGAAAGATCGCAATTTCATACGGATGTCTTTAACTAATTGTAATTAAGTCCTAGAATAGCTTGTCTAAAGCATTCCATTGTTGAACGTTTAAGATAAGGAAATGATTCCTAGCACCCGAAATTTGATGGGTAATAATTGCCAATTAAGGCTACTCTTGTAAGGATACTTGATATTTAAGGCAGGAAAATAGGGCGATCAAAGGGCTTTTTGATCGATCAGCAAAGTCAATAGACCAGCCAGGTAAAGACTACAAAATGTCCATAGCAGCGTTCTGACCCAATTTACCGCCGTGAGGCGTCTAATCACAACATGGGAATAGCCATGTTGCTTCAAGATTTTGAGATGAGGCTGTATCAGGATAAAAGTTAATAAAATGTTAAACCCTACAGTAGCGACTAAAATGTATATATAATTCTTGGGGATAGACCATGGTCGGAAGCCGAGGACTGCTATGGCCATTACTAAGGATAGTGCAGAAGGTAAGTGTACCGCCCAAATTTCACGTTTGCGGTATTGAGCAAAATAATCATTGAACTCTTTGGGAGCCACACGCGAGAACAACGGATAATGCATCAGTTGTAATAGCCAATACATTCCCGCGGTCAAGGTGATAATCAACCAGCAAGCAAATAAAATCGTCAAAGACATATATGTAAAAATAATCAACAATTCTTTTGATACAAAGCTAAAATCAGACTTTAGAACTTTTTAAGAATTGTAAGGTCCGATTTTCAGTTTGAGTTGTTGGTCGATTACAGACAAAACATCTATGATTTGACAAGCTTATTCACTCTTCCAATTTTTTTATTCGTACTAGTAGCAATTAGGACTCCCTACTCCTTATATGATTCAAATTTATTATTCTATTTGGATGCAGTCTCAAGTTCAGCGCAGCTTGATCCTCAATAAATCGATAGCATCTATGACTCAATCGGCTAGCAAAGCCTATACATTATTCAGCCTATGTTCAAGGAAATAAGGAATAAAGTGTGCAGCCCAATCAAATGAATGGCAAAATATCAGCAGAACAAAGATGTGTATATATATTTCCTAGCCATCGTATTTGATGACTAGGGCTCAAATACGATGCTTTCTGATTGTAAAAGCAAGTCGTCAATTATTTGACATTCTCTGGCCGCTAGTTGGCATTGCTTAGCTTTGATAAAGCATGTTTGTGCAGCTTCATTCGCTCCGATGGTATATAGCACTAAGCCTTTTTGATAGTATGCATTTGCCTCCTTCGGAGAACGCTCAATTGCCTCTTGCGCCACGGCAAGTGCTTGTTCATACTGATTTAGTTGACGATAGACCGCAATTTGTTGGGACTGTGCGAGATAAACCGACTGCTCTTCATCTACAAAATGGAATAACACCCAGTTAATATCCTGATTGGCCATAATGGGATTTTGTAGGGCCAAATAACAGTAGGAACGGAGATTGTAAGCTTCTGCCAATTCAAATTGGGAAATACTAAGATCTTCGAGTGAGCTTGAACCTAGGCCGATAGCTTGGATAAGATCGTAAGTAGCGCGTTCGTATTGCTGCTTACCGATGTAAGCCTTAGCTCTACCTAGATATACTCCAAATAATTTAACTGCCGCTTTTTGAGGGTTTTTACGCGCTACTGGAATGTACATCAAGGCTCTTGTAAACTCTAAAATGGATGCTTGATAGTTTTCGTCAGCTAGCATTTCCTCCGCTGCTTCGAGTCGTAGTTGTGCCTTTTTTGCATAACTGAGTCCAAAAGCGCCACCCTGTCTTTTAGAGGCTAAGTATAGTTTGCTTCTGTCTTGTGAAAATGAGATCGGTATATTGGTCCAATAACTCACCTTTTGTCGCCCCTTTCGTGCGGGAGTAAATTTCAGTCTGCTTAAATAAGGTTCTACTGCCAATACTAGACATGGATGGCTAGTGTTGAGGATCTTGTGTTGTAAGTACTCTCCAGACTCGTCCACAAGGATGCGGCAGTAGACATCACCCTCGATACCTTTTTTCAAGGCAGCAGCTGGATAGCCAATGGCTTTACGGACATCAGGAAAATTGAGAACGATAGGTTCTTGATCTACATAGACAAAATCATGGACATCTGGTATTTGAGCGAACGATAAAGTGGGAATCAACAATGCAGCAAGCACGATGAAATTGATAGCGCTCATGGAATACTTATGTGTTATCTAAATGTTTTTTTAAGAGTAAACTAAATATGAATTTGACTTTTGAGAAAAAATGCTCAATAGATAAAATAGCTTGCTTTTGGAGAAATCATTTCCCGTCTATGGAATATATACTTAATATAGTATATTCCATTAATAAAAATATGATAATGTTGGATGTAATTTGACTGGGGCTGTAAGTATTCCGTTTAGACAAGCAGTTTTTCCGTTCCCGTAGGCATGTTAACCTTTGACGTAATATGTGCTTGAAAACCGCCTTCGATACGCTATGTTTGTATTGTAACAGGACGGTAATCCTGGAATTACAAGAGCAAGGGCTAGGGTCGATTCTCCTGAATAGGATAGAATCCCCTAGTTTTTTTTGTGCCCAATTTTTGCTCAAAAATAATCCCTCCTTATTGTATTGGCCGATTGTAGCAAAAGCTAAACGCCTTTGTACTCAGTTTAGGTCGCTTTATTGCGGACTAGCATTTTTCCCCTCTCCTTCGGAGAACGCCATATTGCCAATGAACTTCAGCGCTTGGTGAAACCCATAAGTATTTGTAAGAATAAAGTTAAGCGATACGCATATACGCTTGGGGCAATCTTATTTTCCGAAAGAAAAATGATAGGTATGTAATAATATTTTAAGTTATGAACTAACTGCTCATTTTTGAATTCAAACTGTTGCTGCATAAGATGTAGCCATTGGCGATATATAGTATTGTGAAAGGCGCGATCAAGCCCTAAAATTGTAATGTAACAGGACGGTAATCCTGGAATTACAAGAGCAAGGGCTAGGGTCGATTCTCCCGAATGGGATAGAATCCCCTAGTTTTTTTTTGTCTAAGTTTTCCTTTGTTTTTATCCTGCCTATATCTGCATTCAATAAGGCGCCTTCCGACCTCCAAACTTTATCTCATTTAACGTTTTTTTAGCAGGTGTTTTTGCCTGATAACGTAAGGTATTATACCTAAACGTTACTTAAATGTATAAATAGTTATGCTATTGAAAGGTTTTTCCCGCTGAAATAATGTTCTAATCTGCTCATTAACAGCTATATGGAATATTGCCCATATATATTTCTCCCCTTGATAAAAGCATGTAAAGATTCGACAGTTTTTCAGTTTGAGAGGGGGAGGCTGAGGCCTATTATTGTAAGGCATAACAGGACGGTAATCCTGGAATTACAAGAGCAAGGGCTAGGGTCGATTCTCCCGATAAGGGATAGAATCCCCTAGTTTTTTTTTGTGCCCTTATCTCCGAATACCCATCCCAAGGCACATACTACTGCCAGGCCGATAGGATTCAACCACAAATATTCAATTTTGGCGTGAAAGCCTTCTGGCAAAGAGCCGACCGGATTGAGAAACATGAGTTCTCCGGTATCACAGTGGACATGCCAGCCGCCTATAAGCAATACGATTATCAAGGCAGTGATCAATCCTATCATCGCACTGCGGCCATTTGCCCTTGGTATCCATAATAAACAAAATACACCCAATAGAGGTCCATAGAAGTAGCTGCCTAGCTGGTTGACTACTTCTATGATCGATTCAGTCTCTCCAAAAAACAAGGCTGTTATGGTGGCAAACAGGCCCCAAAAAGCTGTAAAGCCATAAGTGGCCCATAGATAATGCTTATCGCTTCGCGGAACGCTACCCAAGCGTTGATACCAATCCACCACAGAAGATGCGGCCAGAGAATTGAGCATGGTATCTATGCTCGAAAGCGCGGCTGCCATAATTGCTGCGATTAATAATCCCAATACACCAATCGGTAATTCATGCAACATGAAGTAGGGGAAAACATAATTTGTGTCATTACGTGATTCGCCCTGCTTATGGATTTCTGTCTGGCGTAAAGCTTGGGCTTTCTGATCATAGCTTTGGAAATCCTGTTTGAGTGCTTGCTCGTTTGGATTTTCTAACAAAGCCCATGCAGCCATTTCTCGTGCATCATGAACCTCTTGAAATTGAGCTTCATTTGCACTGATTGACTGAGTATCGTCTGGAATGAATAGGAGGGGGCGTTCATTGAAAATGTAAAAAACATATAAATTGACCCCAAGTAACAGGATCAAAAACTGCATCGGTACTTTAAATAAGGCAGACATGATCAAAGACGCTCTAGCATGTCCGAGGCTTTTGGCGGTGAGATAGCGCTGAACCATCGATTGATCAGCCCCAAAATAGGAGAGCATCAAGAAAAGACCTGCGATGACGCCTGACCAAACATTATACTTCTGACCTAAATCCCAATTAAAATCCAAAATCTCCAGCTTGCCTAAGCTACCGGCTAGATGCAATGCTTGTCCATAACTCACTCCTTCAGGCAATCGATTGATTATAAAGACAAAACAAAAGGCCAGCCCAAGGATCATCAAGATCATCTGCTTAAAGTCTGTCCGTAGTACCGCTGCAATCCCCCCAAATAGAGTATAGACAGTCGTAAAACCACCAATAAGCCATATCGTAGTGGTCAGCGGCCATCCCAATATCAAAGCCAGTACATAAGCCGGAGCCGCAATGGTAATGCCCACCGATGCTCCTCGAGAAAGTAAAAAGAAAGCACTGGTCGTTAACCTAACAGGCAAGCCAAAACGTTCCTCAAGTGCCTCATAGGCTGTAAATACTTTTAGACGATGGAAATAGGGTACCAGCGTTACACAAAGGATGATCATGGCGATAGGGAGGCCTAAATAGACCTGCAAAAACCGCATATCATGCATGAAGGATTGACCTGTAGCGCCAATGAAGGTAATGGCCGAAGCCTGAGAAGCCATAATTGAAACCCCGATGAGCCACCAAGGTTGACTACGACCTGCCAAAAGCTGGTGTTGCAAGCCATCTCCTTGCTTTCCCGCACGGATACCATCCCATAAGGTGTAAGCAAAAAACAATATCAATACACCCCAATCCCAATAACTCATTAGACAAAAGTAAATTCAAAAATGTAATTTCGAGAAGTATAAGATGAGAAAAGACCTTTAAGCTGACATTTTTTATTATTATGGTCTTTTATGCGTGTTTTTGGTCTTCTACTACTCTTCCTTCTACGCTATTAAACTCTAGCTTCATGAAATTCCTTCCTCTTTGCCTTTTATCAATTTTTCTATGGACAGCCTGTAGTTCTGAGCCGCCAATGAACGCTGATGCAAGACGTCTAGCCATAGCAGATAGTCTCGCACATGCTTATATCATTACTGATGGTCATGTAGATCTCCCTTATCGCATGGCGGTCAAAAATTTCCAATTGGTAAGAAAGTATTTAGACAATATTGAAAGTACTGAGGATGGCGATTTTGACTTCAAAAGAGCCAAAGAGGGCGGTTTAGACGTTCCATTTATGTCTATTTATATTCCTGCTTC
This sequence comes from Bacteroidia bacterium, assembly GCA_045106675.1. GTDB lineage: Bacteria > Bacteroidota > Bacteroidia > J057 > J057 > JBCAWW01. The sequence continues at coordinate 6,466 of JBGCFA010000065.1, read as the reverse complement.
CTATCAGCAGACAGGCGGAGCAAAAGCTTTTGCCGATAGTTTGATCGATATGGTCAATAGTCTTGTTGATGCTAATCCAGACAAATTTGGCATCGCAGGTACTCCTCAAGAAGCAGAAGCATTGTTTGCAGAAGGAAAACTTTCTTTACCGATGGGCATGGAAAATGGCGCGCCTATGATGGATGATATCGCCAACGTCGCTTATTTTCATGAAAGAGGGATTCGCTACGTAACCTTGACCCATAGCAAAGACAATCAAATCTGTGATAGTTCTTATGATACTACTAATACTTGGAATGGACTAAGCCCTTTTGGTGTGCAAATCGTCAATGAAATGAACCGAGTAGGGACCATGGTAGATATTTCGCACGTTTCGGATAGTACCTTTTATGATGTCTTGAAGATCGTAAAGGCTCCGGTAATTGCTTCTCATTCTTCTTGCCGCAAGTATACACCCGGTTTTGAGCGCAATATGAACGACGATATGATCAAGATGCTCGGAGAAAATGGTGGCGTGATTCAAATCAACTTTGGTTCATCCTTCTTGGATAGCGCTTTTCAAGCCAAATATGACGCGATGCAGGACACAGTTGGTAAGTGGGCCAGAGCCAATAAACTAGCTTATACAGACTCTGCCGTCATTGCAAAGGCTGAAGAATATATGGAAGCCGCTGGCAATCCTTTCGCTACCGTACAAATTGTTGCTGATCACATCGACAATGTAGTTGCCCTTGCGGGAATTGACCATGTGGGTCTCGGGTCTGATTTTGATGGAGTAGGGGATACCTTACCGATTGGTCTCAAAGATGTCTCAGACTATCCTAACCTTATCGCCGAACTACTTAAACGTGGCTATAGTCATGAGGACATCGAGAAAATCTGTTACAAAAACGTCTGGCGCGTATGGAATGAAGTGATCGCTGTCGCGGAACGCAGCATTTCGAATGCCGATGCATCGGCAGAGAAATCTTAAAATTCTCCATAGATCTGCTTTTCCCTGCTTCGCAGAACGATAGAAGCGTTCTGCGAAGCAGGGAAAAGCTAAACTAAAGCATAGAGTCGCCCATCATCACTCCGGAAAAAACTCATAAGCCCCAATATCAAAGGGACTGCTCCGTAAGCTGTCGTTATCGGCACGATAATCAAAAATGTATCCAGTCGAACCAGTAGGGAAATCTATTCCGGCATCAATGGCGGGACTATTTTCTAGTATGCGATAGTTTTTGGTAAAATAATCAGCAAACAATGGATCAGCGTTTTTGAAGCTATTGAATATATGAGGCCCGACGGCAGTATCGTTTTCGACGCTCACTTTGACGATACAATTTTCTAAGCTCAATAGATCAAATGGGCCACCGGGTAGAGAGTCAATCACAAACTCATCATCCTCACTTCCCCAGATGATACTATTGACAAAGCGCGTATAGCTCGGATAAATCAAACCTGTATTATCGACCACGCGGTAGTTGCGCACCAGTATTTGGGGCGTTCTCCGAGAGAATCGGAAAAGATTGAAGTTGGCAAATGTGCAATTGAAGAAATCGTATTTACCACCACCGTCAATAAATACCGTCCGGTCTTTACAAGTACTGACGATAGAGTTTTCCATGCGTATCGCTGGCGCGGAACTCACCGTCGTACCCGTCTGGTCGAAGCCTTGACCCCAAACGCCAAATAGACTCATATTTTTGATGAGGGTGTATTGGATATCAACTTTAGGGTTTGCCGTTAGCGAAAGTGAATCTACCCGAACGCCAAATAGTGCATTTTTGATCTCACAATGCTTGAGTTTGTTGTCTCGACTACTAGCGCTAAACCAAAGCCCTCGCCATTGTGCTGGGTTTTCGAGATAGAGAGAGTCAAAGCGACTGCCTTGCAGAACGATTGGGTCGTAAGGCTCGCCCTCTGCAATCAAAGTACCGTTCACAATCAAGGTTGAAAATAGTGCAAAAAATGGTAACCCGCTATCATCCTTAAAACCAAACTTATAAGGAGTGAAAAATATCTCTGTACCCGGCTCTATGGTAAGCGTGACTCCTTCTGTAACAAAGATTGGCCCATCCATTACGATGGGTTTGCCTGGACTGAGGGTTGTATCCTTATCAAAAAAGAAGCCTTCAATCCCTAAGGAATCACCACTTTGACGCAAACGAGCTCTGAGAAAATAAGCATCTATTACTTTGCCATAAATCAACATCTGTTGCGTCTCGTCTCCAATCTGAAAATTGATAAACTCCTCAATGAAGTTATCCTGCAGTGTACTGGTGTGATTGATAAAGATGTGCATACTGTCATTGGCCGCAATCACGATGTCAGTGGTATCAGTGGTCTGCAAACCATCAATAATCATCTCGAACTGCGTATCGGGAGAGTCTTCTAACCAAATCCGTGAAATCTTGACTGCTCTATTTTGTGTGTTGCGGACGATCAAGCGTTCGCTAGGAGCGAGAAAGGTTGTAAAGATCGAGTCAAACATGACTGTATCCACATTGAATGCCAAAGTTCCCTCTTCCACTGGATTGGTGGGTCGTTCACAACTCCACAATCCTATCATCAAGGCCAAGATCAGCCCCAGTAATGCCAGTTTTTTCATATGCACAAATCTAATACCTCCCATGCTGCTAATCCAGCGAAAAAAAAAGCCACCCCTACATGAAGCGTTGAATTGCAGAGGAACTGATTGGTTGAAGGCTGCAATTATTCAATAAACCAATCAATCACTTCTCAAGTTGAACGAAAAGGATGGACAAAAATTCAACTTCCGATTACTATCGGGACAACAATTCCTTTTAACTTGCGGTCGATGACAAAAATAATCCCAGCCATAGACCTTATTGACGGTAAATGTGTCCGTCTGGAAGAGGGCGATTATGCTCGCAAAAAGGTGTATAATGAAGACCCAGTTGAGGTCGCAAAATCCTTTGCAGATGCAGGAATCCAATATTTGCATCTCGTCGATCTCGATGGTGCTAAAGCGGGCAGGCTGATCAATTGGGCGGTCTTAGAAAAGATCACTCAAGCGACTGAACTTCAGGTTGATCTTGGTGGCGGAGTCAAAACGGATGAAGATTTACGTCTCGCATTTGAAAGCGGCGCTAATCAAGTTAACGTGGGGTCTTTAGCGGTCAAAAACCCAGAATTATTTCTTGATTGGATAGCTCGTTATGGGGCAGATAAAATGATCCTGAGTGCAGATGCTCGAGATGGGAAAGTCGCCATACACGGCTGGCAAACCCAGACTGAACATAAGCTGATTCCCTTTCTAAAGGATTATGTAAAGCAAGGTATCCAAACCGCTGTAGTTACAGACATCTCTAAAGACGGTATGCTACAAGGCCCTGCGGTAGAATTATATGAAGAAATTCAAAGAGAAGTACCCCATCTTAAACTTGTGGCTAGTGGAGGTGTTTCCAGCATGGAAGATGTGCATACCCTCATCAAAAGCAATATTTACGGAATCATCATCGGTAAGGCGATTTATGAAGGTCGAATTACTTTAAAAGAGCTTAGCGCATTACACTAATCTATATGCTGACAAAACGAATCATACCCTGCCTTGATATCAAAGACGGACGTACTGTCAAAGGGGTCAATTTTGTGGGTTTGCGAGATGCTGGTGATCCAGTTGCTCTCGCTGCTATGTATGCCGAACAAGGGGCTGATGAGCTGACATTCCTTGATATTACCGCTACTGTAGAGCATCGCGATACCATGGCTGATCTTGCCCGCAAAGTTGCAGAGCAAATCAATATTCCCTTCACGATTGGGGGAGGGATACGTTCCGTTGCAGACGTAAAAAATTTACTACAAGCTGGCGCAGACAAAATTTCTATCAACTCCGCAGCAGTTCGTAATCCAGCGCTGATAAACGAACTAGCACAAGAATTTGGTAGTCAGTGCATTGTCGTCGCTATAGATACTAATCTCCATGATGGAGAATGGAAAGTCTTTACGCATGGTGGCCGTAATGCGACTGACTTACGCACCCTCGATTGGGCCAAGGAAGTAGCTGAAAGAGGCGCAGGTGAAATATTGCTCACCTCGATGACAAGCGATGGTACGAAAGCAGGATTTTCCCTCGAAATCACCCGTATGGTCTCTGAATTAGTCAATATTCCTATTATCGCTTCAGGTGGTGCCGGTACCAAGCAACACTTTGTGGAGGCTTTTGGCGAAGGTAAAGCAGATGCCGCTCTTGCTGCTAGCATTTTTCACTTTGGGGAAATACCCATCCCCGAACTCAAAGCCTACTTACATCAAGAAGGCGTTATTGTAAGACAGTAAATCAATACCATGAAACTTGATTTTGATAAAGGTAATGGCCTGATTCCAGCCATCGTACAAGACGCGAGGACAAATAAAGTCCTCATGCTCGGATATATGAATGAGGCTGCATTGGCCCAAACCCAGGAAGGTGGCAAAGTTACCTTTTACAGCCGTAGCAAAGAGCGATTGTGGACCAAGGGTGAATCCTCTGGAAACTTCCTCGAATTGGTGGAAATCAGAGAGGATTGTGATCAAGATGCACTACTAGTGAAGGCAAATCCTGCTGGCCCGGTTTGCCATACGGGAGAAGATACTTGCTTTAGAGAAAGCAATAAAAGTGGCATTGAGTTCTTGGGACATCTTGGCAAGGTGATCCAAGACCGACACCAAAATCCTGACGAAAAGTCTTATACGGCCTCATTATTCAAAGAAGGCATTAACAAAGTTGCTCAGAAAGTAGGGGAGGAGGCTGTCGAAGTAGTGATCGAAGCCAAAGACGATAATATGGATCTCTTCCAAAACGAATGTGCAGATCTGCTCTACCATTTACTCGTTCTGCTAGAAGCAAAAAACACCAATCTTGAAGCAGTCGTAGAGGTTTTAGCCGCGCGGCATAGCTAGGGAATAATCAATATCGAATTTGAATGTCCAATGTTGAAGTGGGACTCCTTTGGCATTGGACATTTCTATTGAGAGCCGCTTCGCGGAACGCTTGGGTATATCCAATGATGAAACTCAATATGGTATACACAAGTATCACCTTCTACATTGGGTATTCAGTATTGGACATTCTGCATTTCCTCTGGTTACGTTTCAGCCGCTTCACGGAACGAAGCATTGAACCCACATCTAAAACCAAAGTTATGCAACGCAGCCTCTTATTTTTAATCGCTTTAAGTTTTCTCGCTATGATCAGTCCTACAATCGAACCAATTCCTGTCGAATTGCTCCCTAACGCTACATTTGAAGTGCGAGGCGATTTATCTGAAGGAGTAGTAATAGATGATCTTTCTTGGGCATGGAGCAGCTCAAATGCTTGCTTCCCTGCAACTCAGAGACAAAAGTTTACCGGTAATCATGTTCTATATACAGCCAATCTGCCTCGTTATTCAGAATTAGAAGTAACAGTCGTTCCTGACGACGAAAAGGCCAATTTTAGTATCTATGCCTACGAAGTTGGTCTGAACAATGATGCTGTAGTACCTAATCTTCCTTCTTGTATTCGTTGTGAAGCGGATCACAAATGGGATCGTAATTATAAAGGCAAAACCCAAAATCATACTCGTACGGTACGTGATCTTATCGCCATCAACAATCCATACAAAGTAGTGGTCGGCGTAGTCGGTGCGGAAGGATTACAAGAGGGAGGCTACACCCTGCAGTTCAAACTTAAAAGCAGATAAGAATATCCAATAATGAATTTTAATGTCCAAGGCAGAGCTTAATTTGCTGCTTTGGACATTTTTTATTGGGACTTGATTGTTTTCTAGGCCCACTTCTGAAACCAGGAGCTCATTTTCATTGAAATGACGCCGAGCACTGCTTCTCGGAATATACCTTGAGACATTTTGGATTCTCCTTCAGTACGGTCGCGAAAAATGATTGGCACTTCTTTGATCTTGAAGCCATATTTCCACGCGCGGAATTTCATCTCGATTTGGAAGGCATAACCGACAAAACGTACCGGACGTTCTAAGACTTTTCTGAGTACGGTATCTCGGTAACATTTAAAGCCAGCGGTAGTATCGCGGATACTCATGCCAGTGACTGTACGCACATATGCACTCGCATAATAACTCATCAAAACGCGGCCCATAGGCCAATTGACGACGTTTACGCCATTGATATAGCGTGAACCAATGGCGAGATCATAGCCTTCTTCTTCACAAGCGTAAAGGAGATCTTTGAGAGACTCTGGATCATGACTAAAGTCAGCATCCATTTCGAAGACAAATTTGTATTCTCGATCTAGCGCCCATTTAAACCCATAAAGATAAGCGGTGCCTAAGCCCTGCTTACCTGCGCGTTCCTCGATGTAGAGGCGATCAGGATAAGTGGCTTGTAAACCCTTGACGATCTCAGCGGTCCCGTCAGGAGAATTATCTTCTACTATTAACAAATGAACATCTGGCAATACATCCATTACCTTATGAATCATGTTGGCGATATTATCGCATTCGTTGTAAGTAGGTATGATTAC
>JBGCFA010000064.1:0-15717 GCA_045106675.1 Bacteroidia bacterium | reverse complement strand
GACCCAACGCTATGCTTATCGTGGTGGTGCCAGGATAACTGCCCAAGCGTTCCTCGAAGAGGTGATCCTCAAACATCCCCATCGTATGTTTGCCCTACTCCCTACTATCGGCATCTTGGGATTAGTGATCCAACTTGCACGCAAAAAGCTCCAGCGACCGTCTAATATGCTTTTACTTGCACTGCTCCCCTACTTAGTTCACGCCCTCCTATTTCGAAACTTTAGCTACTTACACGATTTTTCGGCTCTTAAGGGAGGCCCTTTCTGGATATTGTTGATCGCATGGATTCTCCCAAGCGTTCCCCGACTAGGGGTAAAAGCAAAACTCCTCACTGCAATCTGCTTGCTCCTATGGATCGGCTTTGGTACTCAACGCTACTATCTATATGCCATGGCGAGCTCGCCGGAGACGCGTATTGGAGAGAGTATCAAATCACAAGCACCAGCGGGAATCCCCGTATTTATGGATCAAATGCCCACTTTACCGACGATTTATGCGGCCCAACGCAATGTAGGGGAAGGAGATAGTGTTGTAGTGCAACGATGGCTGGCGGAAACAAGTCATTCGGAAGCTATTTTGTTTCACATCGTCCACGACAGTGTACAATCGATGCAGTATATCCATGCTCCCCAAGAAGATTGATAGGGAGGATTACGATATCTTTTTTTTCTAGTCGATGAAGGTTGTAAGTTTGCAATCTTAAACGAGATTTTCTGCGGATGAAAGTTGCTATTATCGGTGCCGGACCAGCAGGCTTAACGGCTGCATACCAGCTCTCTAAGGTATCAGGTATCGATCTTACGGTATATGAGGCGAGTGCACAGGTGGGCGGATTATCGCGTAGCCTTGACCTTTGGGGAGAACGAGTGGATCTGGGGCCTCATCGTTTTTTTAGTAGTGATCGGAGAGTCAACGAATTATGGTTGGAAGTAGTCAAAAAGGACTATGTCATCATAGATCGTCTTACCCGAATATTTTATAAGGATCGCTATTTTCACTATCCGCTCAAGGCATTTGATGCTTTGAAGAAGCTGGGCATTTTTGAAGCAGCACGCTGTGTCCTCAGTTATGGTCAAGAAAAGCTCTCTCCTACTCCTCTCAATGGTTCTTTTGAAAATTGGGTAGTCCATCGTTTTGGTCGCAGACTTTTTGAAATATTTTTTAAGGCTTATTCAGAAAAGCTTTGGGGGATCAGTTGCCAGGAGTTAGACGCCGACTTTGCCGCCCAACGGATCAAAAAACTCTCACTTTGGGAAGCGGTCAAAAACGCCATCAGTGAAGGACGTGGCAATCAACACAAGACACTTGTAGATCAATTTGCTTATCCCAAGGAAGGCAGCGGGATGGTGTACGAACGCATGGCCGAAGCGATCCAAGCCAATGGTGGCACCCTCCATCTCAATCGCCCAGTCCAAAAAGCGATCATGCGAGACGGACAAATCAAAGGGTTAGAACTGGAAGATGGAAGCATCGAAGAGTTTGATCATGTCGTTTCGACTATGCCTTTGAACTTGCTTGTTTCTCGTATGCTCGAAACCCCTCCCGAGATCAAAGCAGCAGCCCAAGCTTTGCGTTTTCGCAATACCATTTTGGTCTATTTGGAAGTCGAGGGAGCTGAGCATTTTCCAGACAATTGGCTCTATGTACATTCTCCCAATTTGGAGATGGGCCGCATCACCAATTTTAGTAACTGGCTCCCCAATGCGGAACGCAAAAATAGTATCCTCACTCTTGAGTATTGGTGCTACCCAGAAGAGGCCCGCTGGCAAGAAGAAGATGCGAGTCTGATCGCCTTAGCCGAACGTGAAATAATAGAGACAGGTTTAGTCGGCAAAGCTCAAATCAAACAGGGGATGGTGTACCGCATACCCAAGTGCTACCCCGTCTATGAAAAAGGATACAAAAATCATCTCGATCCCATCGAATCTTTTCTAAAAAGCATACCAAATCTATCAGTAATCGGTCGATATGGGGCCTTTAAATACAACAATCAAGACCACTCAATCTTGATGGGCCTCTTTGCCGCTGAAAATATCATCAGCGATAAAAAACACGATTTATGGGGCATAAATACCGATTATGAGAGTTATCAAGAGGAAGCCATCATCACCGAAACTGGTTTGCAAATTGTTAACTAACGGTCGTTAGGCCTAAAAATTTACTAAATTTCGTCTTGGATTTTTGGCAAATTTGAAATTTCTCTTCATTTTTGAGGCGGAACGATAAGGAAAAAGCCTATGAAATACTCTCATTTCCTTCCGCTAAATCTACTACGACTGCAGCTATTTCTTCAATAGTTAGTAGGCTTTTTGTTCCGAGTACCCACATCTTTTTTTTCTCTAACAACACTCAAAAGCCAAGTGCAATGAGCAATCGCGTGTATGTATTTGACACCAGTCTAAGAGACGGCGAACAAGTCCCAGGCTGCCAGTTAAACACCAAGGAAAAAGTCGAAGTTGCGATCGAGCTGGAAAAGCTAGGAGTTGACATCATCGAGGCAGGATTTCCGATTTCCAGCCCTGGCGATTTTAACTCTGTAGTAGCAGTATCCAAAGCTGTAAGAGAGCCAACTATCTGTGCGCTAACCCGAGCTGTAGAACAGGACATCAAAGTTGCTGCCGAATCCCTACAATATGCTAAGCGTGGTCGTATCCATACAGGCATCGGTGCTTCTGACATTCACATTCAAAACAAACTCAAAACCAATCGTGACGACATCATCGAGCGGGCCATTAGAGCTACTAAGTACGCCAAGAGTTTCGTCGAAGACGTAGAGTTTTATTGTGAAGATGCCGGCCGTGCCGAACTCGATTTTTTGGCCCGTATGGTTGAAGCTGTGATCAAAGCGGGTGCAACTGTCGTCAATATTCCAGACACTACGGGTTATTGTCTGCCCGATCAGTATGGTGCGAAGATCAAATACTTGATGGAAAATGTTCCCAATATCCATCGAGCAATGTTGTCTGTTCATTGTCATAATGACTTGGGCATGGCTACTGCCAATACGATTGCAGGTCTAGCCAATGGCGCCCGTCAGATGGAAGTTACCATCAATGGTATCGGAGAAAGAGCGGGTAATACTGCTTTGGAAGAATGCTCTATGATCTTACGATCTCATCATGACACACTTGGTCTGGAGACCAAAATCAACGTTAAACGCCTCTATCCAGTCAGTCGGATGATTACTCGTTTGATGCGGATGCCTGTCCAACCCAACAAAGCGATCGTCGGACGTAACGCTTTTTCTCACTCATCTGGGATTCACCAAGATGGGGTACTCAAAAATCGAGAAAACTATGAGATCATCAACCCTGCTGATGTAGGAATACCTGAATCTCAGATTCTCTTGACGGCGCGTTCAGGCAAAGCCGCACTCTCCCACCGTCTCGGTCGCCTTGGCTTCACACTGACAAAAGTCGAACTCGCAAAGACCTATGAACAGTTTCTCAGCGTAGCGGACGCTAAAAAAGAAATTCAAGATGATGATCTATATGATTTGATGGGTATCGAACATCAAAATCGCCAACTAGACCTCGATAGCTTAGAGGTACAATGTGGAATCGGCGAGACCGCTACGGCTCATGTTGGCATCAACCGTAATGGCAAAAAACTTTACAATGAAGCCAATGGTAATGGCCCAGTTGATGCCATCGTTAAGGCAATAGACGGTATTATCGGGATAGAAGTCAAACTAGAAGAATATTTTGTACAAGCCATCACAGGCGGTTCTGACGATATGGCCAAGGTTCATATTCAAGTAGCCGTAGATGGGGCATTCTTCTATGGTTTTGGTTCTGATACTGATACGGTTACGGCAACAGCCAAGGCTTATTTGAATGCATTGAGTAAGATTTAATTTTTTCCGTACACATATTTTATGGCAAATACGCTGTTTGACAAAATTTGGGACCGCCACGTAGTGGCAAGGACGGAAGGCGGCCCAGAAGCATTATACATTGACCGACACTTTATCCATGAGGTAACCAGTCCTCAAGCATTTGCAGGCCTGAAACGGAGAGGTATCCCTGTCGCGCGGCCTCTACAAACCATCGCCACTGCGGACCACAATGTCCCAACCGAAAACCAACATCTCCCGATTCGGGAACCACTTAGCAGGCTCCAAGTCGAGACTTTGGTCAAAAACTGTGAGGCCTTCGGCTTAGAACTTTATGGTCTAGGGCATCCATATCAGGGCATAGTACACGTCATCGGTCCAGAGCTAGGCGTTACCCAACCGGGGATGACCATCGTATGTGGGGATAGCCATACCTCAACTCATGGTGCTTTTGGAGCAGTCGCTTTTGGAATTGGCACCAGCGAAGTAGAGCAAGTTTTGGCTACCCAATGTGTACTTAAGGTCAAGCCCAAGAAGATGCGAATAAGTGTCGAGGGCGAACTACCAAAAGGAGTTTTTGCCAAGGATATTATCCTCTATATCATTGCCCAGATTTCCGCCTCCGGCGGAACGGGTTATTTTGTTGAATATGCAGGTTCGGCGATACGCTCCCTCTCGATGGAAGCGCGAATGACGATCTGTAATATGAGCATCGAAATGGGTGCAAGAGGAGGTCTCATTGCACCTGATGAGACCACTTTTGACTATGTCAAAGGTCGTGAGTTTGCCCCCAAAGGAGCAGATTGGGACAAAGCACTTGCCGATTGGCAAACGCTCTATACAGAGGACGATGCCGAGTTTGATGTCGAATATCTATTCGACGCAAGCGATATCGAACCCATGATGACCTATGGTACTAATCCGGGTATGGGAATCGGCATCACCCATGATGTCCCGAGTCTAGACAATCAAGCAACAGAAAGTGATCGTAAAGCCTTAGCCAAAGCCCTCAAATACATGAACTTAGCGGATGGCAAACCGATGTTAGGGCATGAAGTAGATTATGTCTTTATCGGTAGCTGTACCAATAGTCGTATTGAAGATTTGCGTCTCGTGGCAGACTTTGTCAAAGGCAAGAAAAAGGCTGATCACATCACTGCAATGGTAGTCCCTGGATCGCGCCAAGTACGCGAAATGGCTCAAGCCGAAGGCATTGATAAAGTATTGATGGAAGCGGGTTTTGTGTTACGTGAAGCGGGTTGTTCTGCTTGCTTAGGCATGAATGAAGACAAAGTTCCCACAGGGAAATACTGCGTCTCGACCTCCAATCGTAACTTTGAAGGTCGTCAAGGCCCCGGAGCACGTACCTTCCTCGCTAGTCCTATCACCGCAGCAGCTTCGGCTATCGCGGGTAAAATCGTCGATCCACGCGAATATTTGTAAACACCGAATCCTGAATGTCCTATATCCCATTCGATATTCCACATTCATTATTCAATATTTAGAATTCTCATGTCTTTTGCCAAAATACAATCCACCACGGTTCCCGTCGCGATTGAACATATTGATACCGACCAGATCATTCCGGCCCGTTTTCTCAAAGCCACTACTCGAGAGGGTTTTGGTGAAAATCTATTTAGAGATTGGCGCTACGAAGCTGATGGCACGCCTAAAGCAGACTTTATCCTTAATGACGATACCTACTCGGGCCAAATCCTGGTCGGCGGCAAGAATTTCGGTTGTGGCTCTAGTCGAGAACACGCAGCTTGGGCTATCGCGGATGCTGGTTTCAAAGTAGTAGTATCAAGCTTCTTTGCAGACATTTTCAAAGCCAATGCCTTGAACAATATGTTGCTGCCAGTTCAAGTTTCGCAGGATTTCCTAGACCGTATTTTTGCCGCTATCGACGTAGATCACGCCACGACGCTGACAGTTGACTTAGCATCTCAAAGTATTGTTTTGGACGTCTCTGCCGAACGCGAAAACTTTGAGATCAATCCTTACAAAAAAACCTGCCTGCTCAATGGGTATGATGATATCGACTATCTATTAAACCTAAAATCAGAGATCGAAGCTTTCGAGCAAGCTCGGTAACCTTTATTCATCCCCTACACCCTCCAAAAGAGAATATTCTCACTCTGAGGGGCAGGAAACTACTCTAGCATTCCACAACTCCTCCATACTCATGCAAGAAAAACGTATCGCTCTATTGCCAGGTGATGGCATCGGTCCTGAAATTGTCAAGCAAGCCGTCAAAGTCTTAGAAGCCGTTACCCAGAAGTTTGGGGTATCTTTTCAATATCGTACCGCCATGGTTGGTGCAGTCGCTATTGATGCCGTCAATGATCCCTTTCCACCTGAGACATTACAGGCCTGTCTTGAAAGCGATGCGATCTTATTTGGCGCCATTGGTGATCCTAAATACGACAATGACCCGAGTGCCAAGATACGCCCAGAGCAAGGGCTCCTCGCCATGCGCCAAGCCTTAGGACTCTATGCCAATATCCGTCCAGTCAAAAGTTATGATGCTTTGTTGGACGCCTCTCCGCTCAAAAGCGAGATCGTCAAAGGAGTTGATTTTGTAGTAGTCAGAGAATTGATTGGAGGAATCTACTTTGGTAAGCCTCGTGGTCGCTCCGAGCAAGGAGATGAAGCTTTTGATACGATGGTTTATGATCGAAAAAGTATCCTACGCATCACAAAGACTGCTTTTGAATATGCTCAGGCACGCCGTAAAAAGGTAACCTTAGTTGACAAAGCCAATGTATTGGCGACCTCTAGATTATGGAGAGAGGTGGTGACTGAATATGCTGAGCAATTCCCAGAAATAGAGCTGGAAACCATGTTTGTGGACAATGCAGCAATGCAATTGATTCGCAATCCACGTCATTTTGATGTGATCTTGACGGGCAATATGTTTGGCGATATTCTCAGTGATGAAGGTTCAGTGATTACAGGTTCTCTTGGTACTCTTCCATCAGCCTCAATTGGTGCCAAGACTTCGATGTATGAACCTATTCATGGTTCTTATCCGCAAGCGACAGGGCAAGATCGCGCCAATCCTTTAGCGACTATCCTTTCGGCAGCAATGATGCTCGAACATGAGTTCGACATGCATGAAGCGGGTGCCGCGATACGTGCTGCAGTCGATCAGTCAATCCAAGACGGTATAACAACTGAAGATATCAACGACGGTAAGCACGGCACCGAAGCAGTAGGAGATTATATCGCAAGCAAGGTCTGATCTTTATCAACTATTTATTCCTCTTAGCTATTGCATAGAACGATCCGTCCAAGCGTTCCGCGAAGCGGCTCGAGGGAAAGTCATACATCAGAAAACATGTAGCTAGTAGGGGCGTATTGCATACGCCCAAGACAGCCAAGCGTTCCGCGAAGCGGCGCAACGGAAGAGATAAATCAATACAGGAACTGCTAGAAATAATCGCTGATATCAATCGTTGAGGCGCAATCCCGATAACTATCGCGGATGCGCCTCAACAAATAGATAATCAGGAAGTGAATAGAAATTCTCCGATTGATTTGAGTCAGAGACTTAGATCAATCGGAGACTTCTCGCTTCGCTCGAAGGCGTGCAAGCACGCCTCGAAATTATACTTTTTCGATGATCAAGGCACTCGCACCGCCACCACCATTGCAGATAGCAGCCATACCAAGTGTACCACCTTTGGCATCGAGTACACCATTAAGTGTTGTCAAAATACGTGCTCCTGAGGCTCCTAGTGGGTGTCCTAAAGAAACCGCACCACCGTGAAGATTGACTTTATCCTCACTAAGTCCAAGCACTTTGTTATAAGCCATAGGGACTACAGCAAAAGCTTCATTGACTTCGAAATAGTCGATATCGCCGATTTTTAGCCCTGCACGTTCCAATGCAATAGGAGTAGCCAAAGTAGGAGCAGTAGTAAACCACTCTGGTTCTTGAGCGGCATCGGCAAAACCTCTGATCTTAGCGATAGGCTTGAGGCCATATTTTTTAACGGCTGCTTCACTAGCGAGTATCAATGCACTGGCACCATCATTGATGGTAGAGGCATTGGCTGCTGTTACGGTCCCGTCTTTAGAGAAAACCGGGCGCAGAGCAGGTATTTTTTCGAATTTTACTTTTTTGTATTCTTCGTCTTCAGTGATCACCAAAGGATCACCTTTGCGTTGTGGCACTTCGACACCTACGATTTCGTTGGCAAAGGCACCAGAAGAGGTAGCGTTCGCGGCACGCTCATATGACTGGATCGCATAAGCATCTTGCTCTTCACGGCTAAAACCGTACTTAGTCGCTGTATTGTCAGCACAAACACCCATGGCAAATTGGTTGTAAACATCAACCAAGCCATCTTTTTGAAGACCATCAACGATTTCGCCAGCACCAAACTTATGCCCCCAACGAGCTTTAGGAAGATAGTAAGGTATGGCAGACATATTTTCCATACCACCAGCAACCATAATGTCGCCATGACCGAGCATGATACTTTGAGCAGCAAACATGACAGATTTCATGCCTGAGGAACAAACTTTATTGACTGTAGTACAAGGTACATTGTTGCCGATACCAGCAAAAATAGCGGCCTGTCGCGCCGGTGCCTGACCGAGGTTCGCTTGGCAAACATTGCCCATAAAGACTTCGTCCACATGAGCAGCATCAACATTGGCTGCAGATAGCGCACCTTTGATAGCAGTAGCACCTAATTGAGGAGCAGCAATACTAGATAAAACACCGCCAAAACTGCCCATAGGCGTTCGCACAGCGGAAATGATATATACTTCGTTCATTTTTATGAGGTGAAGATAAATTGAAATGAGGGGCGAGGAGAAATATCTCCACCGCACAAAGGTAGGACATCTAATACTTAAAAGCGACACTTGAAAAGGTCAATCCACTACCTGAACCTATCATGAATATCCAATCTCCTGGCTTGATTTTACCAGATTCCCAAGCAAGATGGAAAGCCGTCGGGATACAAGCAGAACCAATATAAGCGCGGTCATGCATGGCCGTATGGGCGTGGTCATGAGGCACTTGCAATATATCCATCGTGGAACGGATGGTGTTCACATTAATCTGCGTTAAAAGGTAATGCTGCACCTCATCGGGGCGTATATCCAAGCGTTCGCAAAGCATCTTAGCCATATGCGTCCAGACTTGCAGATTTAGCTCCGGAGGAAATCGATAGTTGATTTTGAGATACTGTTTTCCATCTTCAATAGCCTGCTGATTCATGGGATGCTTGGTCCCGCCACCATAGATGCCCATACCATCATGATACTGACCGAGGGTGAGCAGTTCGCTCCCCATCAGGCCCCTTTCGCTATTTTCTTCGGCTTGCAATACGATTGCGCCTGCCCCATCAGCATAAAGCGTCACCGTCTTTTTGTCTTTGGGATTGAGGTACTTACTCATGGCATAGGCACCGATGATCAAGACATTTTGATAGCGATCATCAGTCTTAATATACTTCGCAGCCACATCCATCGCCGTAACAAAACCCGCGCAAGCCGCGTTGAGATCAAAGGTACCAGCGTGCTCAGCCTTGAGGCGATATTGTACCACTGTTGCTGTCGAAGGCGTCAAATATTCGGGCGTATCGGTAGCAACAATGATAAGATCAAGATCTTTGCCATTCAAGCCTGCGTTTTTGAGGGCTTCCTCCGCCGCATAAACACAAATATCCGCCGTAGACTCGTTTTCTTCACACCAACGACGTTCACAGATTTCCAGATGTTCGCGTAGCCAAGTATCGACATCCTCCCCTAATAGTTCATTGAAATAACTATTGGGTAAAACCCTTTTGGGGGCATATATCCCCGAAGCCTTTATGATCGCATTCCGCATATTTCCCATTTGCTTTTTAAAGTTAGCCAAACTTTCTCTTATATTTCACCACATTTAATAGCACCACCTTTATGAAATCATTATTCAGTACCTCATGGCTGATCTTTATCCCCTTGTTGATGAGTGCGCAAGCTTTTCAAAGCGGCACGATCGTCTTCAAAGATGGAGATAGCCTCCAATGCCAGTTCCGAGCCCAATTTACCTGGGAAGAAGAGCCCTTTCTGACCTATATCGACCCTCATACCGATGAGCAATCTCAACTCATGGCCTCTGACTTAGTAGCTTTTGGTAATTTGGAGCGGGGTTATTGGTATCTCTCGCGAGAACTCGAAATTGAACTTTATCAACAAAGTAGGATCCGTTGGTTATTTCTGGAAAGTATCATTAGCGGTAGGGTTAGTCTCTACAAAACAGGGAATAAGCGGCTCGGAGAGCACTTTTTCATCGAAAACTCAGCCGGCGAATTCACAGAACTGATCAATCGGAAATATCAGGAAATAGACGTAACCAAAGTCACCCGGACACGTTTTGACCATGCTTATCTGGTAGGACTCCAACGAGCCTTAATGGGCTGTATGGAAGTAGCCAAAAATGTAAAAGACTATGCGTTCAACGAAGCTGACCTCAGGCAAGCAGTCATGGACTACCATCAATGTCTGGAGACTCCTTATCAAGTGATGACGCCCCCTCCCAGCCCAGTTAGCCTGCCAAAAATTGGCCTCAAACTAGCCTTGAGCGCTCCCTTTGCCACCACCATCCCCACTGCC
Source organism: Bacteroidia bacterium (assembly GCA_045106675.1). Classification (GTDB taxonomy): domain Bacteria; phylum Bacteroidota; class Bacteroidia; order J057; family J057; genus JBCAWW01. Next base: position 5,266 of record JBGCFA010000064.1, on the reverse strand, counting down.
TTCGGCGAACGAGTAGGTTGGGAAGCAGGATTATCTATTCGCTGGTCTATCCCCAAAACCCGTGAGCGATTCACTATTCAAGTGGATGGTGTTTACCAGCGTAGTTGGGGATTAGCGCAGGTTCGAAACCAAGCTTTCCTTTCGCCCATCTCAGTAATCCGGATTAGTCCTTTACTGCAACAGCAATTTCGTTGGGACGCCAATAGCGTTTTTATCAATCTCGGCTATGATTGGTTTTTATTCGAACGGAATATCGAACTAGCTTATCCAGAGTTTCGTCAAAATGGTTATCTCCGCTGGTTGGAGATCCCGAAGCACCTTTTCGCCGGAGCTGGCTATATCTATCATGCTCCCAATGGGCACTTATACCAGTTCGAAAGCCGCATTCGATTTACCCAATTTATCCTAATTAGTCTGGGCGCTAGTTTTTATTGGTAATAAATATTAGAAATGCCGAATTTTAGATTCAGATAAAGTCTTGGGTTTGGATAGCACTCCCAAATCCCTCTAGCACAATGTCCGATTTTCCAAATAAGCGATAAGCCTTACGGCATATCTCCGTCTCTCTGAGATGCATTCCGCCTAGCAAAGTGGGATAGGACTTATTGGCTATTGAACACTAAAAAATATACCACAACATGAAACATCTATTATTATTATTTATAACCCTAGGCTCTCTATCCATTGTGTCGGCCCAAGGTTTCAAGCCCGGCAAAATCGTTCTGCGAAGCGGGGACACCCTAAACTGTACCTTTGAAGCTAAGTTTGCTTGGGATGATGAGACATATATCCGTTATTCACGCCCTAATACAAATGTTGTTTATAAGCTTCCCCCAGAAGATATTTCTGCTTTTGGACACAATGGAGCAGATAATTGGTACGTATCGCGAGAGGTGGCTATAAAAACAGATGGGGAACGCAAAAAACTTAATTGGCTGTTTCTCACAAGTGTGTTCCTTGGGGAGGTCAGCCTTTACTACATGGACTCGGGGGCAGGCTATCATTACTATCTAGAAAACAAAGCTGGGGAAATAGTCGAACTCATCGAGAGACCCTATTATCATTATGAACAGCGGTATAGCGAGCTCCTAAAGGAAACCTTCATCGCTTGTCCAGAAGCTACCGAAAGGCTAGACAAATTAGCTTTTTCGGAAAAAGCGTTTGTCGAAGTCTTCGTTCAGTATCATCAGTGCGTCAATGCCTCTTATCGCAAGGTGATTGAGAGTCCACAAGGTTGGGCAAGACCCCAAATAGGGCTAAAAATGGCATTTTCAACCCCTTTCACGACCCTTCCGATTGGCGATCGTAATCGTGTAGGCAATGAATTTGGGATTTCTCTTCGGACAAGATTACCCAAGTCTCGTAAACCTTTTTCGATTCAAATTGATGCCGTATTGCACAATACTTGAGGCTTGGCTCAGATTAAAGATGATCCCTTTCTCTCCCCAGTACAGCTGATTCGCATCAGTCCAATATTCAGAAAAGATATCCCCCTAGCTAAAGGCGTACTTTTTATCAATGCAGGTGTTGATTTCCTACATTTTGAACGCAACATTGAGCTCCCAGCCCCATATTTTAGAGATTTTGGTTACCTTAGATGGAATGAAATCCCGAGGCAATTCATAGTTGGATTTGGCTATTCATATTCCATTCCTGGCGGGTTTGTGATTGAGTTGGAAAACCGGATTCGTGTTATGCATTACGCCATCATGAGCACGGGCCTCAATATCTATTGGTAGATGCAAAGACTCTTCATCACTTTTTTCGTACTCATAAGTTGCCAAGCGCAACCTAAACCTGAAGACAATCTTTCTCTAGTCTCATTGCCAGAGTCGCTAGTCGCGGAACGCTTAACTCCCGATTATACAAGTTGGGATAGCCTCTTCCAAGCGACTGGCGATCAATATGACTTGGATTGGATGTTGGCCAAGGCGGTGATGATCAAGGAGTCACACTGCGTGGAACGCCATGTCTCCTATGCCGGAGCAGTTGGGCTGATGCAATTGATGCCCCGTGAGGGTTCTTATTTCAGCGCTAACTATCGAGCCTATCAACAGGCCCGCAAATCACCGGATCGGGTGCATCAAGGCAAGTCTCAAACGGAATGGGGCAACGCATATCAGGCTGAGTTAGAGGAAATCGCTGCTCTTAAATCAACGGATAGTATCTATCAACTTGATATACGCTTTGATCCCAAATACAATATCAAGGAAGGTACCCGACAGTTGGCCGGAGATTATCATTTTTTTCGCAAACAAGGACATGGACCTTATACCAGCCAGATATTAGCGATAGCAGCCTATAATGCTGGCCGCTATGCTGTCATGAAAAACAAACTCAGTCCAGCGACTGATAGGATTCCTATCAATCGTCAGACTGAGTTATATGTAGGTGGAGTGCAGAAAATATATTTGGCCCTACAGTCGGGCAACGGACAGCTCAGCCAAGATGATTTGTATCTATTGAAGCTTTAGTCATCAAAATTCATCCAATATGGATACCGCTAATCAAATCACTCACCTCCTCCTGCAAACTGGACAAGCCCATCACCACGCATTCATTGCGACAGATGGTATTGATCCAGAGTGGGCATTTCGGTACGCCAATTATCTCCAAACGAAGCTTAACTCCATACTGGGTACAGACTTAGCCCAAAGCCATATTGTCTATGAGCTGATCAGGCTAGAAAAAGAAATGGCGTCCAACAATCCTAGAGATCACTGGACGCAATATTATGCGACTGCATTAGTTAAGACTTATGCCTGAGCTTGAGTTTCAGCTACCTTCTTCAAGCGCCTCTTGCCAGCTCTGGCCAAAGTTGATCATCTCTAGAGTCGCGACGGAAAGCTTGTTTTCGAGCTTTCCAAAACGAGTCCGATAATCATTCATGCTACGTTTGATCACCTCAAGTGCTTCTTCACGTCCATAAGTATGGGTGATTTCACAGCGAGGCGCAACATCCTTAGAATCTGGATTTTCTTTATAAGTCAGGAAGTAATGCTTGAGGCGTCTGATGATCGCAGGCGCGCAGTCTGAGATATCCTTCCAATCTTCATATACTTCATCACCTTTGAGGACAGCGATGATTTTATCATCAGCCTCTCCCCCATCGATCATACGAAATCCACCAATCGGAATAGCCGGTACCAAGATATCACCATGTGTAATATCTCTTTCCGTCAAGACACATATATCCAATGGGTCTCCATCACCGATGATGCCTTCTTTCCCAGTTTTGTCCATACAGTATTCTGCGACCTCTTCCATACAATAGGTTTGAGGAACAAATCCATATAGAGCAGGCACAATGTTGGAAAACTTTTGTGGACGATCTACCTTGAGGTATCCTGTCTTTTTGTCCACTTCGTATTTGACAGTATCAGAAGGTACTACTTCAATGAAGGAGATAACTTCTTCGGGCGCATCGGGCCCAATTTGCACTCCGTGCCAAGGATGACTTTTGTATCGAAGACCAATAAGTTCCCAGAGACGAGTGAGTGTATTTCTTGCCATATTTTGAGTTAACTACTGCGTTTTTCATTTATAGATTCAAGCTATATGCCACTTTACGAAACTTTGGGGTGAAAGGCTACTATTCGCTTTTGAATTGACCAGATCACCGTCTAATTTCACGCTTTCTTAAAAGGAACGTAATAATGCCTCGACAAGTGTACAATTTTTCGGCAGGGCCTGCAATGTTGCCACCAAGTGTGCTAGCAAAAGCCCAAACAGAGCTACGAGACTATCAAGGCAGTGGCATGTCTGTGATGGAAATGAGCCATAGAGGAAAGATCTTTGGCGAGATAATCAGTCAAGCCGAAGCGAACCTACGCAAGCTCATGCAGATTCCCTCGGGCTATAAAGTGCTTTTCTTACAGGGAGGGGCTTGGACCCAATTTGCGATGGTGCCACTCAATCTGTTTTCGCGTTCGCTGAAAGCTGACTTCATAGACACTGGCGCTTGGGCTGCCAAAGCAATCAAGGAAGCCAATAAATACGGAAACGCTCGGGTAGTAGCGTCTTCCAAAGACAAGGATTATACCTACATACCTAAAGTAAAAAGCTCAGATTTTGACCCAGAGGCAGACTATCTGCATATCACCACCAATAATACGATCTACGGCACTTTACTTCCTTCCTTAGCGGAGAAGGCCGGAGTCCCGCTGGTAGCTGATATGTCTTCCAATATCTTGTCCCAAGAATACCGGGTCGAAGATTTTGGTTTGATCTACGCAGGCGCCCAGAAAAATATCGGCCCTTCAGGCTTGACGATTGTGATTGTGCGTGAGGATTTGATCGGCAATGCGATGGATATTTGTCCTACTATGCTCGACTATCAAACTCATGCCGACAAAGACTCAATGTTCAATACTCCTCCAACCTACGCCATCTATCTGGCAGGATTGGTATTTGAATGGGCCTTAGCCGAAGGAGGAGTAGTTGCAATACAAAAACGCAACGAAGCCAAAGCCGCGACCCTTTACAACTTCCTTGACCAATCTGACTTTTATCACGCCAATGTCGCCAAGCCTGATAGATCTTTGATGAACCTTAGCTTTCATCTTGAGAACAGGAGCTTGGAAGCAGAATTAGTTGCAGCTACCGAAGCAGCAGGACTCCTATTTCTTAAAGGACATCGATCCGTGGGTGGCCTGAGAGCGAGTCTATACAATGCAATGCCACTAGCAGGCGTTGAAGCCTTAGTGGCTTTTCTTACAGAATTTGAACGTAATCATTCCTAAACAATAAAAACTACGCAAGTGGCCAAAATCAAACTTTTTCGCGCTTATCGCCCCACCCCCGAGTTTGCAGCCCAAGTTGCTTCGCGCCCATACGATGTACTCAACGCCCAAGAGGCACGGATTGAAGCCGATGGAAATCCCCACTCATTTTTGCGCATCATCAAACCAGAAATTGATCTGCCTGCTGATGCCGATCCCTATGGTATGCCCGTCTATGAAAAAGGGCGAGACAATTTTCAGCAGCTAGTAGCCGATGGAGTGATCAAACAAGATGCTCAACCTTCTTTATATGTATATCAGCAAATCATGGATGGCCATAAGCAAGTGGGATTCATGGTATTAGAGGCGATAGACGATTATTTTGATGGTACGATCAAACTACATGAGCTCACTCGTCCAGATAAGGAAGAAGATCGCAAGCAACACGTACGCACGGGTCGGATGCACGCTGAACCAGTATTTTTTGCTTATCCAAAACAAACTGATCTAGATGCGATACTCGCAGCGGTAGTCAAAGACGAGCC
>JBGCFA010000063.1:0-44521 GCA_045106675.1 Bacteroidia bacterium | reverse complement strand
GCAAAGACAGGGATTAGCCCAAGTGCCTTTAGAAAATTGAACTATTATAAAGGCTGTGCCTAAAGCTATGATGTCAAACCCTAAGCTCGACTCAGCCCTCAAATCCTTCAGGCATTTTGGTTTCATGACCATTGACGCTGAGCTTACGGATGATCGCTGCTTGGGCTGGATATTGTTCGATTAAGCGTTCGGCAAGGCCGGCCTCAAAACAATCGCCCGTAAAGCCCGGTGCCATCGTACAGCCAAATAGCGCATATTCACCCTGCTCCGTCAGACAAGCGCCCTGCCATACTCCTGCGGGTACATGATATTGCAAATGCTGTCCTTGGAGTGGATCAGACCCCATGAGGATGCGTTCGGCACGGCCGTCATCAAATAATAAATGCAACTCCAAAGGATCACCTCCATAAAAATGCCAGACCTCATCATGCGTGAGCCGATGGAAGCAGGATAAACTTTCTGGTTCGTGGACATAGAGTCCGATCATGGCCGTAGCTACTGGGGAACCTGATGGGGTCTGCTGCGCAGAACGATAGGTATTTTTGAATAAGGTGCCCTCTACTGGCAGGCGTTCAAATTGGTAGTGTGTGATTAATGCTTTGACTTTGGGAGACATAGTTAGGAGTCTGAGCGATTTTCTAGGGCAAAAGTCTTTTGATAAAGATAATCCAATAATGCTTGGCGGTCTTTGATGTTGACGAGGGATTCATAGGGGAGGCATTCACCGATTTCCACCTTGACGCTATGCCCCATCTTATTGCGGACTTCGTGCAACAACATCGCATAACGCAAGGTCTGGCTCAGATGAGAAACCAATTGAAACAAACGACTGTTTTGACCATGAAAAAATAGCGGCAATACGTTGGCTTTGCTTTGCTGAATCAATTTGGCCGTAAAGCGTTTCCATTCGAGATCCTCCGCTTTGCCAAATACTCTGGGAGCCGTCGCCACGCCTCCTGCAGGGAATATCGCCAATGAGCCGCCTGCTTTGAGATGCTGCAACGAAGTCTTGCGAGTCTCGATATTGATGTGGAGAGCTTCTTTGGTTTCCCTAAAATCAATCGGCAGCATATGTTTGGCCAAGCGTTCGTCCTGACGAATGATGATCTCATTGACGAGTACATAAAAATCGTCTCGTACTCTCGCCATCAGCTCTCCCATGATCAGGCCATCGACCACACCAAATGGATGATTGGCGACGATCAATAGCGGGCCTTCTGTGGGTACATTGGCGAGCATTTCGGGTTCGCAATCAATTCCTATTTCTAAGAGTTTGAGCGCGTATTGCCAGATTTCTCTCGGACTGAGTTGAGCCTTTTGAATTTCTTGATACCGCTTTTCAATCTTTATACGGCCACTGCTATATTCTAGCCCCATGATCAACAATCGCTTCAATAGCGGATCGTGCGGGGAAGCATAAGTGAGTTTATGACTGGTATCGGACAATGAGGGAAGGGTTTATGCTTTGCAAGATAGAGACTTCGTATATAGATTCAAGCCAATATTGACTTTCTCGGGCATCGGACGATTTTGGCGGAAAGTAGACGGACTTTTCCTGGGAGATTAAATCCGAAGATTTAATAGCAAATTCTTTGCTAGTCTCAATTTGTCTACTTTAGGCACATGGAAGGCGGAATCAATTATTTACCCATTTTTTATGTGATGGCGATTGCATGGATAGTACCCATTGTGATGGCTAATGTGCGTTTTATCAAAATCCCTCCTGTTATCATCGAGATCCTACTGGGTTTCATCATTGGAGCCAATGTGCTCAATATTTTACCGGAGACTGAGTATATGACCTTCCTCAAAAAGAGCGGCTTCTTTTTCCTGCTTTTTATGAGTGGTTTGGAGATCAATGTGCAGCAAATTCTATCCTCCCTGCCCGGCAAAGGCTTTAAAGTCAGCGATATCATGCGCAATCCCTTGCTGGCAGCCTTGGTGATTTATTTTTTGAGTTTGGGATTGTCTTTTATAGTGGTGTTGATTTTGCAGCAGTTTAGTGAAATCCCAGACGTATTGTTTTTTAGCCTTGTGATCCCTACCGTAGCGCTTAGTATCGTTGTGCCAGTATTGAAGGAGCAGGGCGATATCGCCAAACCTTTGGGCCAGCTTTTGATGCTTGGAGGAGCGATATCGACGATCATGTCGATTGTATTGATTTCGTTTTATTCTGGGATCATTCGTGAAGGGGTCAGTTTTGAGCTGCTATTATTCTCGATTATCTTTTTGACCTTCTTTGTTTCGCTCTATTTGGGGCGGATTTTGGTTCGTATCCGATTATTTCAACGCCTGGTATATCAACTCCAACATGCTGCTTCTCAGATCAAAGTTCGGGGTGCGGTAGCTTTGATATTTGGCTTTGTGGTGGTTTCTAGTCTGATCAATGTCCAAGCTGAGTTAGGCGCCTTTTTGTCTGGGATAGTGCTTTCTGTATTCCTTCGTAAGGAACGTTCCTCCCTGATCATCAAACTTGATGGGATGAGCTATGGTTTCTTTGTGCCGATCTTTTTTATCATGGTGGGCGCTACGCTTGATCTTTCTGCTCTCGATCAATTTGACAATTCTTATCTCTTCTTGGCGGTGCTTTTTATAGGCGTATTTGCGGCACAGGTATTACCGGCCTTATTGCTCAAGCCTGTATTTGGTTGGACAAAGTCTATCTCTGCTGGGGTGCTTTTGACTTCACGCCTTGGGCTAACGATTGCCACCGCTCAGATTGGTTTGGAGTTAGGGGTGATCTCGCCTGCGGTGAACGCTGGGATCGTGATTGTCTCGATTTTGAGTTCCTTAATCGCTCCTCTGATATATAACTATTTGCATCCAAAGTCTGGCTTTGCTGCCGAAAAAACCATTATCGTTGGCGGAGGACGTATCAGTATACTCTTAGCCGAACGACTCAAGCTACATGGAAAAGAGGCGGTGATCATGGAGGTAGACAAAAACCGCTATGAGGAACTATGTAAGATGGGTTTACCTGCTTTTCTTGGTGCAGGTATGGATAAAGAAAACTACGAAACGCTCAATCTCCAGCCGCAAAACTATGTGGTGGTACTCACTGGCTCCGAGCAGCGCAATGTGCTAATCTCTAAGTTGATACACGATGAGTTTAATCACACTAAGATCATCACCGATGTAGTCTCGGATGAGTATATGTTGCAGATCGATGAACTAGATACTGTCGATCTGGACGTACGCCAAATCCTTGCTTCTGCTATCGAAAATATGATCTTTCGTCCGGATACTTATCATCATATGTTTGAGGACTTTGGGCAGTACACTATGCAAGATATTACCCTCACCAACCGTGACGTAGAAGGTAAACTAGTCCGTGATATCCCCTTTCATCAAGAGGGTTCTCTGATGGTGATTAGACGTCAAGACCAAGACTTGATCCCGCATGGCGACACTCGCTTCAAAACAGGCGACATCGCTACCGTGATTGGTAATGATGCCGCCTTAGAAGATTTTCGTAAGAAGTTGGAGTAGGTTAGATCTACATCAAAATGCCATTTTGAGCCTCAATTCCTGGGGGCAAATCCGTCTCTCCGAGCATCTCTCGGAGGTCGATTTCTATCGTTCGGCTAAGAGCCAACATCGGAATATCGTTGCCTAGACCCTCAAATGGATTTTCCGAATAGTCTCCCACTAACTCCATCATCAGATAGACCCAGCCCACCAATACCGAAAATGGTATCGATAACCAGCTATTAGAAGGGACCATATTATTGAACTCCGCTACCATACCAAAGGGTAGGAGAAAGATAAAGATTGCCACAAAGATGAAACTTGTGCTCCCGTATTGACGTGGGAGGGGAAACTTCTTGATTCGCTCGCACTTACCTTGATGGACATAGAAATCATAGAGGATCTTTTGCAGCTCCATATGGCGGAAGTCATCAATCAATCCTTGCTTGCGCAAATCCTTCAGGTGTTGCGCCTGCTGATCAATGATTTGTGTAGCGGTATTTTTGCAATTAATCAGTCGATCCAACTCATCCGCAGGTAAAAAGTATTTAAGTTGTTTCTGCGTTTCGTCGTCTCCTAATAGGCCGATGCCATAGGCTTTGCGACGCTGTTCGGTGGCTTGTCTGACGTGTTTGCCTTGGCTGATGTGTTCCCATGAAGTGGGGATCAACAACTGACTCCGCAAGCTATAGAGCCAAGCGATATGACGGTAAATCAACGTTTGATGAACGCTATGTACCTCCTGATCGGATACCTCGGTATCCGCAAATTGTCCATCGACAAAGGCCTTAATCGCACTGCCCCAAGCTCGGCTACTATTGACCATCGCGCCCCATATCTTACGAGCTTCCCAAAGTCTGTCGTAGGCTTGATTGTTTTTAAAACCCACATAAAAGGCTACTGCGGTACCAATCACAGACAATGGTAACCACGGGATTGTAAGCCATTCTGCCCATTCGGTGTATTCATATAAGATCGTAACCAAACTGACCCAAGCTGTCAACCAGACGAGATGTCCTCCCGAAAAGCGGATAATTCCGCTTAGTTTAAAATTCTTTTCTACGTACATAGTCCTTAATTTGCTAGAACTATGAAATTACAAAAGACTCAACGTTTTGCAAGTATTTACTTACTCACATTTGGGGTTTCGCTTCTTCTGACTTTGGGCGGCTGCACCGAACGCCAGATTTCAACCCAAGCTGAAGCAGAAACTCCACAGATTGATGCCGAAAGCGTCTTTGCAAACCTAGAATCTCTTTTGATCGATGCGACAGAAGAAGGCCTCCCCAATGGTACTATCAGTCGTTCACAGTGGACTTATCGCTACGAAGACTGTAACTTAGTTATCACTGAAACGCTCTCTTACAAAAGAACTAAAGCTCCCTTTGGAGGCTTCAATGCCAATACCTTTTCTACCGCTTGGGAAAGTGTTCGGCGCCTCCCCCTTGCTCAACTCGACGCCAAACTCCTCCAACAAAAAGGCCTCTACCTAACCATTCACACCCTTGAAAGTCAAAACCTGATCAAGGAGGAAAGCCGTTATGCAGAGGCATATCTAGCGTATTACAAGGCTGAAAATGGACAAGCCCATCCCGCTAATAGTAATCTTACATACAATCTCATCAGCCTGCCAGTCAAAGAGGCAGCGCTGGGCTCTGAAGCCATTGAGGGTTTACAAAGACTGATTACTCACTGTCAAGCGTACTAAATTCGCGACGGTTTTCCCAGCCAACGATGATACGGAAGCTCTTCACCATCATTTGGCTTTCAGACTGCGAACTAGCGTCAGATTGAAAAAAGCGGCGTCCACGATGGGCAATGGTAAATTTTTCGTCAGCAGAGGCCAAGACAGGTTTAAACCAATTGGGCAGTTTGCCGCCTTGCCAGTTGGAGACAGTACCTCCATAAGTCCAGTCAAAACCCGCGTACTCAAATGGATTGCCATTTGCGCGATTGAGCTCGGATAGGGTAGTGCCTACTCTGATGCCTTCGGCTGTTTTCCAGCGTTCGCTTTGAGCGCTAACTGCAATTTCAAAACAACGAGTTTTGCCTTCATCCTTCCAAAAATAAGTCAATTCATTATCGGTGCCGGGATAAACGACCGTGGCTAATAGACGCTTGCCTTTGAAGAATGTTTTGATCGTTGATTTGGTATTTTTCTTACCAAAGTGTTGGATCACCTCTTTTTCACTGGATTGAAAGCTCAGTCCACCGATAGATTTGGCTTGTAGATCAATGACCCAATTGACGTCCTCTTTGCAAGGCTCAGCTTGGGCTATATTTAGACTCGCGACAAAAAGCAGGATAAAAATAGAATGCAAGTATGTTTTCATATTTCGGAAATTATACTCACAAAAGTAATTTATTGATTACTGCTTCGCAGAACGCTTTTTCTCTTAATCTAACGTGGGTTTTGGAGGTCGAACTTATGGATGAATCAAACGATGCGAAACCTTTGCTTCATCATGAATTCTAGCAAATCCATTTCTTTCATAAAATCGAGCCGCCGCTTCTGAATCGGTGCTTAAATTGATCTCGGCGAAGGCTGCGCCTTTTTCCGCAATCAAATGTGCCAATAGCTTTTTGCCGATGCCTTGACTTCGCCAACTACTTTTGATATAAAATCGTCTGATTCTCCCGATACCTTCAGTATGCTTATATGGACATTGATTGATGCCTCCAATTCCGATCAATTCGGCATGAGCCAGGACTTTATATAGGCCTTCTCCCGGCAAAGAAAAGCGGTTTTTATGGGCTCCCCAATCCATTTCTAGTCGCTTTAAGAAACGATAGCCTTCCTTTTCGCTCTCGGCTCTTAAGGCAACGAATCCTTCAAAAGGCAATGCCGAAACGATCTCGATTTTAACCATCTTCATTATTTGTTAGCCAAGGCTTTAGGGCCTTTTGGCAGACTTCGACTCGGCAAATCTCATCCGCCATATCCTTGGCCCAAACCTGATAGGTCAACTTGGCCGGATGTACCCCATCGCTAAAAAAGTCGTTAGTACTTCCTTTGACATCATGCTTTTTCATCCAGCCCGAGAGCGTAATTACTTCTTTATGATAATGCACCTTCTCAAAGTCTTGGCTAAGCTCATACAATTCTTCTCCTAAGATTTCCACCAAATTGCCAATCGTCATTCTGATCAGAGACGTAAAGGCCGGAAACTCTTTGATGGGCGGCATATTACAAAACACCATCAAGCTATTAGGAAACTTCTCCCGCAAATCGAGAATAAGATTTTGGGAGTCCTCACGCCACCTTTTAGGGCTGATTAATTCAAAAGCATCATTTCCGCCAATACCGATCACGATCAAATCGATCTCTCTTTCGCTGATTTGAGGGACAATCCTTTTGGTAATACTTTTGACTGTATATCCGCTCTGGGCATAGACTTTCCAATCAATCTGAGCTTGCAGTCTCTGGGCTAGTTCCTTTGCCAATGTACCCACAAATCCTTCCTCATGAGTTGCGACCCCCACTCCGGCAATGGTGCTTTCGCCTATGGCTAGCATTTTTAAGTTTGGCTTGGCTGACTTAGCAAAGATCGCTTGGCCTTCTACCCCTTTTGCTTCGGGTAATTTGGGTACACTCGCCTTGATCCGCTTGCCCTGTAGATACATCAATGGCAAAAACGGGATCGTGAGTATGGCTCCGAGCGTATATTTTAGCTTCATGGGTGCTTGAGTCTTTTACTGCTTCGCAGAACGTTTGCTTGGGTATGGATTTGCCCGTCGGTTGCGGCTTGCAAGCCGAGCCTACGTAATATCAATCCCGTAGGGCTGCAAAAACACCAATACCTCGGGGACTGAAAATTTGGCACCTTTGATTTTGTTTTGGGTCGGATCAAATTGATAGTTCAGCGCAGCACGAAAATCACTCTTTCGCAAATCATTATCCTCCAAAATCGTCCCACTGAGATCACTCGCTCTGAAATCGGCCTCGCGCAAATCAGATTCTGCAAAATGACACTCCCAAACTTGAGAACTTCTAACGCTAAATTCCCTAAACTTGATTTGACTAAAACTACATTGCTCCAGTCGTGAATCTTCAAAACTGAGACTAATGGGAAAGGGTAACTCTATGTCCAAGTCCATGCCTTTCCAGCGACAACTATTAAATGCTAATCCGTGAAGCTTGACATTACCAAAACCAATCCCTACCCACTCGCAATTGTGAAACTCACAATCACGGAAGACCACATCATCCATATTGACTTGGACAAATTGACAGTTGTGAAAACTGCAATCTTCATATAAGCGACTGTCCCAAGCTTGTTTGCTATAATCTTGCTTGCTAAAGCTTTCGTCGTAAAATTCTTCCATTAGGGGATGACCTTAATTTCGATATCATCAACGTACATGACGCAGGCATTTGCTTGTGCATTGGCGGTGATACCTACTTGTAAACTATGATAAAAATTATGGGTGCCTTGTAAAACCGTCAGTTTATCGCTTGGTAGGCTAGGAGTGTCGACGACATCAATCAGTAGTTGATCATTTTGCCAGATTTTGATCGTACCCTCATCGCCTTGGGCGAGAAGGACTTCCATCTTGATCTCCACCCACTCATCACGCGGAAAGGCGACTTTATTATTGGCATCTTGGTATAAGGTTTTTTCGAGCAGTTTATTTCGTTCCAAAACGATATAACCGACGCTATCTTCCAATGCGATCCTAATGCCTGGGCCAGCACCAATGGGAATATCTTCTTCTAAGTCCACCAAAAACACATAATCCAGATCAGCGGTCCCTTCGATATAAAACCAGCCACTAAACTCTACTGTCTCAGCTGCTCTAAATATCAATCGATTGTGAGCGATAGCACTTTTGGAGGCTCCGTTGAGAGACGGTTCAGCGCTAAACTTGAGACATTGTAAGCCTGAATGAGGATTGCTACTATCTATGCTGATTTGATTTTGCTCTCCCTGCTGTTGATAGTACTTCCAGATTGCAGTCTCTCCTTCGGTCAGTTCTGAGACATTGGAAACTGTTTCAAAGTCATCCTTCAAAGAGGCTTTCCAAGCTGCGATGCGTTGTTCGGTGCAAGCCGAAAAAGCAAACATCATCGCCAGTGATATGTAAACCAATCTTTTCATAGGTCATATCCAATAGTGATCCCCGCCCAATGCTGATACTGCCAATTGAACAAAAAGGAAATCAATGGAGTATAGGCGATCTTGTAAAATAGACGCTTATCTGAAGCTTGGTATCGATAGCCAATCGCGGGTATCGCCTGACTAAAAAATTTGACTCTCGTAGTGAAACTGAGGCTAAATCCCATCGCGGTCTCCAACTTATGTGGACCTGTTCCCCAGCGTGCTTGTAAGGCAAATGGCAGCACAAAAGCGATCCCACTATTACGGTCTATAGGGAAGCCCGAGAGACCTATACGATAGGCGAGTTTTAGATTAGCCGCTTCGCGGAACGCTTTTTCGTAGTTGATGGAAGCTAGACCCGCAGAGCCACCAAGTTCAAGGCTGAGGCTTCTCGTCTGAGCCAGCAAAGCGTTCCCCGCAGGGATAAGCAAACATACAATCAAGAGGTATAAACGCCACTGATGCATCATCTTACTTAAGCTTCATGATTTGCGCCAACTCTTCTTCCGTAACTGTCAATAGACCTACTGGGATCAATCTTGGCGTCAGTTCTCGCCAGTTTTCATCCTTACGAAAGATGGCCTGAAACATCGGTAAGGCGTTTTTGAGTTGACCGATATTGACAAGTGAGACAGCATGCCAATACTGCATTTCCAGATTGTCCGGAAACATCTCTTCTGCGGCAGCGTATTCGGCTAAGGCTTTGTCTTCGTTTTTTTCTTCAATGGCGAGGTCGCCAGCGTTCATATGTTCATAAGCGCGATGGACCCGCATGAGGCGTTGCAATTCTTTGATCGGTTCTGGATGGTCTTCGATGCGAAGATCGACTACTTTATCCGCCCAAACTTGCCCACTAGACTCACCCTTGACGACCAAAATCGCGGCAGACTGCTTACCTCTGATATCTCCCCCCACGGCTTGAGCTGCAGCTAGGGCGGCGACCATGCGTTCCGCGAGCGGTCCCTCTGCCTTCTCAAAAGCCTCCGCCATAGCAGGCCAAACTTTGTCATTGTCCATGAGATTGGCTTGGACCGAAAAATTGTCACCCACAAAATGCCCAGCGGCTTGGATACAATTGGCACCCGTATGAGTGGCGACATTGCCCTTGACGTCTAGCATCGCTACCTGCCTGACTTCTCTTCCTTCATCTCCCGCAAGTAATGCTTTGAGGCTCTGTTCGGCGCTTAAGCCAGTCTTCATCAAAGCCAAACCCTGAGGACCGTAAGCAGGATTGACAAAGGATTGAGTGGCCACTACGCCGACTCCCGCTTCTCCCCATGTAACCAGCGATCCTACCGAAAACCAGTGTGATTGCACGGCAACGCCCATTTCGCCAGTGTCTGGATCTCTCGCGACGATCGAGTAAGTATGAGCTAAAGGTTCGTTGCCATAGGGCGATTGAGCCATAATCGCCGAGACGAGTGCGCCCAAAAAGTAGATACAGAGGAGTGATATTCGGAGCATATGATGAGTGTTTGGAACTATTAGGACTGAATTTACTAATTTTTGCCCCTATTATAGTTCCCAAACTCATTTTGTAATACTAGAGGAAAATCGGCAAAGCGCAACTGATAATCAGTAAGACAAACCATAAGGTCAACCACTTTTCTTCGCCCTTCCATGGATGGAAGTAAACCCATTGAAACACTAATCTCAAAACCCATTGTAAAGAGATAATTCCTAACAAAAATAGGCCGACCGACTGATTGAGGATGAGGTTTGTTCCAAAAATCAAGAAGCCACCGATGCAGGCTAACCATAAGATCAACATCCAATGGATGGTCATATAAACGCCTCGATTGAGGCTGTCCATTTTGGGAAGTGCCTTTTCCCAACCCAAAAGCTTCGGAAAAAACAGGTGCAGGACTACGAGTAGCAAATGTAAAACACCGGCCAGCCAAAGCAAGCTTTGAGGTAGACTTAGTTGAGCCATAATAATGTGATACTTAGAGTACTGATGAGTAAGCAGAGTGGCGTATAATAACGAGTGTCATTGATACCAAAAGCAGTATTCTTGACCTTCTTGAATAGTCCCGCGTATTTGAAATCGCCTATCGCTCGGATGGCAAAAATTGTAGCAATGCCGATCATGATGCCTTGGATCCAAGCTTCGCTTAACGGAAAAGTCAATAGCCCGTTGAGGGCGCTCGTCGTCCATGCCATCACCATAAGACCTAATGCGACGACTATCGTAGCCAAAAAGGGCGGCTGAAAGGTCATTTCTCCACTATCTGCTTTGGTAGGAAACACCGCTTTGGTGCCCCAAACTCCCCCAAAAGCCCAATAAAAATGAATCCCACTAATCGAGAGAAAGATGCTGACTAGAATGATTGTTATAAGTGTGTGCATAACGGTTTAGTTTACATACCATACAATACTGTATGTTCAACGATAAATTTTTTTTAAGGTTTATCTGGCAAAGCAAAATACTTGCGATAGGTCCCATAGAGACTATCCATATTGGAGGCGTTGATATGAGGGTTGAGCTGTTGGATACCAATCAATATTCCATACTCCAGCGTAGCTAGATTAGCTGCTTCTTCAGCGGGAAATCCCTGATTGAGAAATAGGTCTTCAAGATAATGTAGCCTAAGCTTATCCACTTTTTGGAGGTAGGTTTGGACGATAGGGTGGTAGTGGCTCCATGACCTGATGGCTGTTTCTACGGACTGATCTATATTGCTAACTAGCTCATTGAGGCGATTAAAGCGTTCTTTGGCGTCTCCGCTTTTGTTGGCAAGTTGGATCACTTGTCGGGTATTGCTTTGTTCCCAACTCAGCATCAGTTGTTCGATGTAGTCGTCAATACTACTAAAGTGATGATAGAAGGAGCCGCGTGTTACTGTTAAGCGCTCACAGAGATAGAGGATGCGCAATTTGTTTTGCGCAAATTCTGCCAACACTTTGAAGCCTTCGGCTAACCAATCTTCTTTCCCTAATCGAGCCATGGATGGCAAGCTAGGAAGAATTATTAAAACATACAATAGTGTATGTTTTGTTGTTTAGGGTAACAAAGTATACCTAAACAATAAACTAAGCTAAGATTTGACGGACTAAAGATTTAAGAATGAAATCAGATTCAATAGATCGAAAACCATGAGACTTAGCTAAAAACCCATATTTCATGGAGAATCTACTCCCTATATTAAGCCTTCTGCTTCTAATACGGTGCGCGTCTGCTGATGCTGGGACCAAAATTTGTTCTGGATACGCTGAATGATATTAGCATAGGCGGGCTCAGTCGCCAAAGATTGCATTATGGGGTCTCGATCGATGAACATCACGATCCAAAACTGGTAGTCTTCTTGTAGCGTAAAGGCTTGGAGAGAAGCCATTGCTAGGTCCCGATCTCCTTGATACGCGTGGTAAGCAGCAAGCCCCAAATCTCGGTAGATCGACTCTTCTTCCTGAATGTAGGCATGGTAGCGGTCCAGATAAAAGGCTGCTTCGGTAGGGCGGCTAAGTTGTTTTAAGGTATAGGCAATGTTAATATCTTCACCTGGGTAAATGTCCAATCCAGCGGCCTCCTTAAAGTCCAAAAAGCGGCGATAGTATTCCCAAGCCAACTCATATTCGCCCTGATAAAAAGCGATCTTGCCCATTTCCTGCAGGGTCGAAAAGGAAGTACTGTCCTGAGCAAGTAAGTCTTGCAAACGCTGGTAGGCCAAATCTAGGTCATCGCTTTGTCCCAATTGTACATAGATAGACAAGGTCTGTGAAAAGAGATTATTGGCTTGATAGCGAAGTGATTTTTCTAGATATGGCTCTGCTTCTGCCAAAAAACCATTTTGGGCCAAGGCATTAGCTACATGCAAGTAGGCCATACTGACTATACCTGAATCTTGTCCTACCACGGCATATGGAATGCCCTGGATAGCGTGACGTAGATACTCCTCAGTATTTGGTTGATGTATATTATAGATGGTTGAAAGCAAATTATGGATCCAAATTGAACTGGGACTTTTTGCCAGCACCTTATCAAAAAATTGGATGGACAGCTCATACTGGCCTGTTTGCATATAATATAGAGCTTTACCAATCAGACTTTCGATCAGGGTGGGATCGAGTAAAAAAGCCTTGTCGGCGTAGGTGTTTATATCCTCTGTGTGGCTCTTTTCTATCCGGAATAGATCGAGGAAATAATAGGAAATAGCTAAATAAGCATAAGGCTGAGCAAATTGTGCATCCTCAGCAATGGCCTTTTGGAAGGAGGCAATGCCAGCAATAAGCCCTTCACTGCTTTCTTCTTTGATCTGTTCTAGCCCTATCAAGTAATGGTCATAAGCCACTAGGTTGTCGGTGGGAGGAAGCTGGATACGTTCCTGCTCTTCAGGAGTAATGAATACCTCGATTTCCTCGGCAATAGAGGTCGATACCTCTGTTTGAAGTTGAAATATGTCAGTGGTTTCGCGCTGATAGCGACGCGACCAGATCAGCGTATCGGCCTGTGCATCAATCAGACGGAGTGTTAAAAGAATTTGATCACCCATTTTTTGCCCGCTACCTTCCACAAAATAACTAACCCCCAACTCTTTGGCCAACTCGGGGACTGTACGCGAGACCCCACGATATCGCTCTATAGTGGTGCGACTAGTTACTTGGAGGTTTTCGACCTGATGCAGATTGTCGATGATAGCCACCATCAATCCATTAATCAAATAGACATTACTGCTGTCTTGACTATCATTTTGAAAGGGAAGAACAGCGATGGTTTTAGGGGGAACTGCAGTCTTGGCCTTTGATGGCCACCAGAAGAGAAGAAGTCCTATGCCTACTGCGAGTATAAGTCCGCCTAATATGGCCATCGTACGCACTTTTAGGGAAGCTGGCGAGGGAGTAGGAAGCTCAACGATAGGAGGAGTCGGGATTGTTGTGACTTGCTCTTTACCCTCTTCACTTGGGGGATAACCGTATTCTTCCCGAAAGCATTTGGCGAAGTAGGAACTACTACTAAAACCAACTTGAAAGCCTACCTCTGAGATCGTGAGAGATGAATCTTGAAGTAGTTTTTTTGCGTGACGCAGACGCAGTTGCCGGATAAAGAGAGCGACAGATACGCCAGTACTACTTTTGACCCGACGGAGGAGAGTTGAGCGACTCATGTTCATCTCTTCGGCCAGTTCGGCGACGCCGAACGCTTCATCCTCCAAATGGGATTCTATGAGCGCGATAATACGGCTCAGAAAAGGATCAGTAGTGGCGCTAATATCGGACATTTGTTGGTTAAATGAGTCGCACAGACAATATGCAATTCTTCGCTTTGCGCAGCAAGTGATCTTGTCATTTGCGCCCTAATTGCTAGCCTTGCATCATGATTGCTAGCCTTGAAGCATAGACACCAAAGCTTGCTGCATGGCTGTTTCGTATTGATTAGGAGCATTTTCCACCTTTGTCCTATCTCAATCAGATTCATTTAATCACTTCAATCAAAATGGTTTTATCTCGTAACTTTTTTTCCATATTTAGCCTCATGCTGGGTATCATCACGATCTTAAGCTTCGCGGCCTGCGGCCCTTCTGATTCTCCCGAAACAAATCAAACAAGCAGTACACCCAAGTCTCCTAAGCGTAGCATTCAGGAGGCAGCTTTCTTGGGTGATCTCAGTCTCATGCAAGCCCACATTGCTGCTGGCTCCGACCTCAATCAAAAGGATGATTTTGGCTCTACTCCCCTGATCATCGCTACAACCTTTGGTAAGACGGCTATTGCCAAGCAATTGATAGACGCAGGTGCAGATCTGAATGCTACCGGAGGAGATGGGGGTACGGCTTTACATGGCGCGGCCTTTTATTGTCGAACCGAAATCGTCCAAGACCTAATTCTAAAGGGAGCAGACCTCAACATACGCAACCAATTTGGGGCCACTGCTCTTGAGTCAGTTGAAGCTCCTTTTGAAAGCGTCAAGATGGTCTATGACCAGATCAGTAAAGACCTCGGCCCTTTGGGCTTTAAACTCGACTATGATTACCTCAAGGAGACACGCCCTAAAGTCGCCGAGATGATTCGCCAGGCGCAATAAGACGAGCATCGAGCACTAATTCCAGTAACAACTATCAATTTCTCCCAATCTCCATTTATCTATGGCAAATAGAAGATATGACATCGACTGGATACGAGTCATCGCCATTTGGCTGTTAGTATTCTATCATGTAGCGATCAGTTTTCGCCCTTGGGGAACGCTTATTGGTTTCATTCAACATAATACTTCTCTGGATGCCTTAGAGATTCCGATGTCCCTATTGAGTATATGGCGGATCCCCTTGCTCTTTTTTGTCTCTGGCATGGGTGTATGTTTTGCGATGCGAAAGCGCAATTGGTTGGAACTATGGAAGGAACGAGCACAGCGCATTTTGCTCCCCTTTGGCTTTGGCATTTTTGCCATTGTACCCTTGCATGTGTGGCTTTGGCGTGTCTATTACCATCAGGATGCGATATATGATCCCAATCCTGCTCATTTATGGTTTCTTGGTAACATCCTGATCTATGTATTGCTGCTTACTCCTTTGTTTTTGTATCTGAAGCGGCAGCAAGACAAAGCTGTTGGTCTTGCGATCAGCAAAGTGATGGGGCATCCGCTGGGGCTGCTTTTGCTAATCTTGCCCTTTGTGTTGGAGGCTGTTTTGGTCAATCCTGATGCATTTGTGCTCTACGCGCAAACGGCGCATGGATTTTGGCTAGGACTATTTGCTTTTCTGCTGGGCTACCTGATGGTTTATGCGGGCCAATCTTTTTGGGAACTGCTAGGACGCTGGAAATGGGTTTTGTTAGCTGGGGCAGTTGCGCTCTTCCTGCTGCGCTTGTTTTATTTCGACTTAGCTGCACCCAATGCCCTCTTGGCCGTTGAATCTAATCTTTGGGTCTTTGCGCTCTTGGGGATCGGCTATCGCTATCTCAATCGCTCTCATCCTGCCTTAAGCTACCTGAGTCAAGCTGCTTATCCCGTTTACATCTTGCATATGTTCTTTTTATACCTGACTTCCTTTCTAATCTTTCCCACCCAAATCTCAGGATGGTGGGCCTTCTCTTTAGTAATAGTCCTGACTTTTGTCGGTTGCTATGCGACTTTTGAGTTGGTTCGCCGGATCAAGTGGCTGCGCCCACTGTTTGGGTTGAAGATTGTGAATAAAAAAGAAATTACTCCAAATCCTATAATCTCTCAATCAGCAAAAAATGAAGCCTAACAAACGAATACGTACTGTGATTTTACCAATGCTTGCCATTTTATACACCATAGGCATCACCTCTGGCTGTGAATTATTGCGGGAAAAACCATTGGAGGATGCCATTCAAATAGAATTAGAAAACGCTGGCGACCGTGGCCTAGATGGCATCATTGTTTGTGTAAATCAATCTGGAGAAACTAGGCTTTATGCTGATGGATGGAAGAATAGAGAAAACAAGGTTCCAGCTGACTCGCATGCATTATTCAAGATCGCAAGCATCAGCAAACTGTATATAGCTGTTGCTGCCACCAAATTGGTCGCCAAGCAATCTTTGTCATTGGAGCAAACGCTCGCAGAGCTTATACCTGAACTTGTAGGCAGAATTGAGCATGCAGACAAAATCACCTTGAGAATGATGTTGCAGCATCGCAGTGGCATACCCAATTTTACAGACCATTCTGATTTCCCTTGGTCTGATCTCCCTAATGAAAATAGTGAAGCCCTTAAGTTCGTCCTAGATGAGCCTGCTGACTTTAAACCTGATAAGAGATATAAATACTCAAACACCAATTATTTGTTGATTGGAGAAATCCTGGATAAAACATTAGGGTACAGCCATCACGAATATATCAAGCAGGAAATTTTGATACCGCTTGAACTGCATAACACCTATAGCTTACTCAGTGAAGTAAATATAGACGATGTGATGAGTGGGTATCATATAGGCTGGGAATCAGACGTAAAGAACAATGATTATATACATCCAGGTGGCTCTATGATAGCTACAGCCGAGGATGTGGGGATATTCTTACGGGCATTAATTGATGGATCACTACTTACTACTGATGAACAAGCCATCTATAGCTCCATTTATGAGTACGAACATACCGGTTTATTGCCCGGATATCAGAGTATTGCTCGCTACCACAGAGAGATTGATGCAGTGGTGGTCCAGTTTGTTAATACAAGTGGTGGATTGGCATGGAGCAAATCTGAAAAAATATACAGAAGAATAGTTAAAGTGCTAGAAAAAGAAAATTAGGGCTGTAGTCATCAAGGCTCAAAACGGCCGCAGTGGCGATGAACCTCCCCTTTCTCCTCCTTTCAAAGGAGGGAAAAGGGGAGGTTTAGCGTTTTTATCAATCAGTTTACAAGTTCGTAAAACTACGATATAGGCTAGGAGTGAAAGTGCAAGCATTAACTGCTCCTAGCCTAAGCGTTCTGCGAAGCAGCCCTAAAAACGATACTCCAATGCCAATCTCCCCTGAAAAGGAGTGCCGGGCGTATAATGAATCTCGCTTACGGCTTCTGGCTCATTCGCCAAACGGGAAGTTGTTTCAAATTGGGCTTCCTTCCACTCTGTATTGAGGATGTTTTCGAGGGTGAGGCTGCAACTGATCTTGCCAATGCTATAGCGAATCACTGCATCCAAAAGTAAATAGCCATCAGCGGTGAGACTATAATCTTCGTTAGCAGGACGATCGCCAAGATATCGTGCTCGTAAGCTGCCTTCAAATCCATTTTGAGTCAGAACATTCAAGCCACCACTGGCGGTCAGTATCGGGGCCAATGGCACATATTGAGCGCCGTGTTCCGCGAAGGGGAAACGAGCATAAGTATAGGTGAAATCGCCCTCCGCAAATAGCCACTTTGCTAGCTGTAAACGCGTACTCAAATCTACGCCCCGTCGCATACTCTGGCCTGAAGCTTCAACGATCCCAGCATCTCCGACATAGACAAATTCTTGCTCTGAATGCAAAAACCAAAGCGCTGACTGGATATAGATTCGTGGACTAGGCTTGAGCACAAAACCAAGGTCTGCACCACTGGCTTGAGGCAGCATACCACTAATATCTTGGCCTTGAAGACTGCGTGCATCATTGGAGTGAAAGCCCGAACCTGCTTGCAGATAAACTTTGAAATTGGACTTTAGCTGATAATTTATCTTGAGCTTCGAACTCAAAACACCCCCTTCAAGCCTATTGGCTGCATAAGTTGCCTCCAAAGCATCTTCATAACGAAACTGAAAATAATCATATCGTACACCCGCTTCCACATTTAAGTTCGGACTTAATTGCAACTGTTGACGAGCAAAAAGGGTGAGATTGTTTTCTTGAATATCGCCCTTGGCATAACTCTCAATGAGCGTAGTCCGATTGGCAGTATGGGCCAATTCATTATCCTTAATATTGTCAGCTCGTAAACTAGCTCCAATCTCACTCAAGCCTTCCAAGCCCGCCCATTGAAAAGCTTTGCGATAGGTAGATTGGGCAAATACAATATCGCGTGATTCATGCTGCCAGATTTGGTCGCCATTGATACTGTCTTCGAGGAAGAACGTAAAATTGCTAAAGAGCGAAAAGTCATAACGGATTAGCGCAAACTGATGAGAAAAACTGCTGCCATCATCTAGCCGAGAATCCAATTGCACATTGAGGCTCTGCCGACTGCTTTCGCCTCCCTCAGTATCATCTATGGCCCCAAATCTTGTGATCAGCCCTTGGCGAACGGCCCGTTCTGGAATCTGTCCTGAGGCATCCCAACTACTTTGAAAGTGGCTCAAAGAAATAGAAAGCCGCTTTTGCTCACTGAGTTGACCAGTATATTTGGCCATAAGATTAAGGCGCGAGAAGTCTTGGGGAGATTCGAAATAGCCTTGATTTTGTACATACTCGGTAGCGATATAGGCATTGTGCTGGCTACTGGCGGGCAAGAGATTGAACATGCCCAAAGTGCGAAAGCGCTGAAACTGACCGACTTCTAATTTGACGAGATTGTCTTTGAGACTTGATTGGGTTTGGAAATCGACATAGCCAGCGGTGGCAAAATTGCCTTTATCAGCATCATAAGGTCCTTTGTCGGCAGAGATGCGTTCAATCGTCTCGGGGATCAAAAAGTGTAAATCTGCATAGCCTTGACCATGAGCGTGTGAAACCATATTGACGGGCATCCCATCTACGCTCAGCTGTATGTCAGTGCCATGATCGATATCGAAGCCACGTAAAAAAATCTGTTCTGCTTTGCCGCCGCCAGCGTGTTGGGCGATCATCAGTCCTGGTACTGCTCTGAGGGCTTCTTGGGAAGATTGGATGGGTCTGAGACGTAAATCTAAAGCTTGTATTTGACTGAGTTGACTGCCTCCGTTTTGCCCAGCAATTGTTACGGTACTGAGATCCAAGGCACTTTCTTCTAGGGCGATTGTAATCGCGATTTCAGCGTTCGGCTTGACGAAAATAGTCTGAGAACGCTTTTCATACCCAAGGTAAGAGACAAATAGATCATGCTCCCCTGCCGGTAGATGATGCAGGACAAAGTATCCCATCGCATCACTCAAGGCACCTTTTTGTAAACTATCGAGGCTAATGTAAGCGCCTATCAGTCCTTGGCCACTTTGGGCATCGGTGATACGGCCCCGTAGCTGTCCAAAATCTGCGAATAATCCATGGCAGATGCCAAAACTAAGGCAAAGGGATAGGCATACTCTTTTGAGCGTAGTATTCAGTTTCATGAAATTGATTTATGAAGGCTTGCTGATAGGGCGTCTAGACCCTAGCCTAGGATAGATGTCTTTTTTTTACTCCGCTTCGCGTAACGCTTAGTTGTTGAGACGCAAGATTTTGCGTCTTTACTCCGCTGAGCGGAACGCTTATATGCGATCTCTGTGTCTCCGTGGCTCTGTGTTCATTCTCTCTTTTTTGCCCGCTTCGCGGAACGCTTGGCCTTAGAGTTTTGAGGCAATGGCAAGCAAGTCCGGATGTTGATTATTGGTTCTTTGTGCGGCTTTGAGAAATTGTTTCGCTTGTGCCATATCTCCCTTTGCATAGTGAATCTCCGCCATCAATTGATTGACATCGATATTGTTGGGGCGCTCATTGTATTCTTTTTGGGCGTAGTTAAGTGCCTCGTCCAATTTGCCAGTATGATGTAAATGTAGCTTAGCATATTCTAGACCCATATTGTGGCCTTTCGCTTCGTCGTCAGCTAGCATCTCGAATACCATGCCTAAGGTTTTGTCATAGTTTTGGGTGTCTCCTTGCTCTTGATAGATAGTAAGCAGTTGGACATAGAAACCTACCTCTGGGATCACATTGGTGGCTTGGTGCAGCATTGCGATTGCTTCTTCTGTTTTCCCTTCTTTGACGGCGATTCCTGCCAATGCAGCGGTGGCAAAGGGATAGTTTGGGCGTTCCGCGATAGCGGTCTCATACTGAAAACGAGCTGAAGCAAGATCTCCTTTTTGCTCATACAAACCTCCTAAGGTCAAGCGAGTCCAAGCGGTTTCTTCATAGCCCGGATAGCCTGCTTTGACGGCTTCTAACATCGCTTCGATAGCGCCATCAAGATCACCGTGAATTTCTCTTAAGTAGCTAACGCGAGAGTATGAACGTAAATCTGGACGGATAGAAACCATTTTGTCGGCCATCTCGATGCCTTCTTTGTATTCCCCTAGTTCAACGTGTGCATCGACTAATGAGCCATAGATCAAAGCATTGAAACCATTGAGGCTAGTCGCATAACGGGCTAGTTCTTTGGCTTCGGCAAACTTGTGGAGAGAAAGATAAACCGATGCTTTCAAGCTAGTAGCGCCAAATATGACATCTTTGTTCGGTTCCTCGGCGAGGATATCATTGATGACTTTAAGCGCGGCTGGGTAGTAATAACCGTGTTCGCCAGTGGCGCGGGCTTCAAGCATATAAAGTTGAGCTAATTGGAGGCGGTTACGATATTCTTTTGGGTTTTGAGCAATGGCGTGCTGCAATTCTGTGAAGATGCTATAAACTTTATTTTGCTCCTCTTTCGTACCGATTGCAGCCTTACGTTTGAGTATCGGGGGGATTTCACTTTGCGTATTGCTGACTGTTTGTGCGGATACCTGAGTAGCTGCTTCTCGCCCTGCAGGAGGGGTACAACAAAGCATGAATAGGCAGACTGCACACATCAAGAGAGAAAGGCGGATAAATATTTTGTGAGTGGGTAACATGATAATGAATTTTGATTGATGTCATACATACGAGCTTCGCTAGTCAAGTGGATTTCGACCTTGTACATTTTTTATAAAAAAAGGCTGCCTCATTGAGACAGCCTCCGTGATGAAAACAGATGCACGATTAGCGTTTGATAAACTTGGCCGTACCCAACAGTCCGTCCTTGCTCATCATCTTGATTAGATATGTACCGGTACTCAGTGCCTGAACGTCAAGCTTCAAGGTATTGGTACCTGTGGTGAGATTATAAGCCTTTTGACTAAGCTCTTGTCCAGAGATATTGTAGACAGTCACATCAACTGTCTGATGTACTTGACTCGCGATATCAATATTAAGCTCCGTCGTGGTCGGCATCGGATATATCTTCAATGGCTGGAAGAGTAGATCTTTTTCGATAGCCGTCGCATTGAGCACCATCGGTTGCGTATAGCTTACGGCTAAGCCACCACATTTGCCATCACCAGCCCAAGGAGTTTGGACATATGGAAAGCTTGATCTAAAAGTAGTGTCATTGCCTTCGATACCGGTAGAGTAAGTCAAGACATCGAGAAGATCCTGCGTTACTGGACTACCAGTACCGGGAAAATCATCATACCAAAGCCCGATAGCGGCCAGTACTGCTCCGCCGACTGCCTGTAATTCGATGCGTGTAACATCATCTTCAAGACGACGACCATTAGGAAATCCGTCCATATTGGGAATCGTGTCTAAGCTGGCGTCAGCATTGAAACGTGGATCGGTCAATCCTAATACCGCAGCTTGGATCAAGCCGTTAGCACTAAAGTCAGGCGAGTTACGGTCAGTAACTGGGGTTGACATATTGAGGCGCAGCATATCACCGCCATTGGGTAGGAAGTTGTTGATAAACGGCTTACCAGTAGCCAGTGGATTGCCAGCTTTGCCTGTGGCCAACTGATAAGGTTCTAGGTTCGGAACCCCTGTGTGGAACACTGGCCATAAGTCAACCGAACGTGGCTTAGCCGCTGCTGGTAGCAAGAGTGTACCAAATACTGCATCATCAAGCGCAGTTCCTGCAAGGGCCGGATTACCTTTTAAACCAAATAGTCCGTCATTGCCATTGCCAAAGTCAAACATACCGAGAGAGTTACGCTGGATGCGTAGAGGCGAGAGAGCGGGTACGGCTGCGCCGAACAAGGCGTCGTCCATGTAGAGACCCAACTCAGGATTGTAGAAATACTCGTAATGAGCTGGATTTTCATTGTATGGAGTCAATGCATTCCACTCATCTTTCGCGCCAATCGGAATGACTGCTTCGTTGGTCAAAGGCATTCCTAAACGTGATACCTGGACCCAATTACCACTATAGGTGCTAGAGCCATCAGTATTAAGCGTTCGCATAGCCGGACGACTAGCTGAAGCCCAAACCCCGATCACATAATTGCCATCTAAAATGTCTGCTGCCATAGAAACATCCATGCCGTCTTTTTGTAGCACTGAGATCGGAATCTGCAGCGCTATCGTGCTAACGTTGGTACAAGCCACGCCGTCTTGATTTACGCCCATCTGACGAGGCGAATCCCCTAAGTCAAAAATGCCCGCAAGATCCACAAAGAATGGATCATCACTCGGTCCACAAAATACTTTTTCACCTGTAGTGGCCGTGCCAATCGCAGCGGTAAATAGGCTCTCATAATCAGTTGCGCCTAGACCAGCTCCACCCGTGATAGAACGTGCGCCAATATTATTTGGAGGTACCACGCCATTCATCACAATGGTCGAAAAGCTAGCACCACCGTCTACACTGCGCTCCAACATATAGGTCGTTTGGAGGTTTTCTGCTCCTAAACGTATGTTAAAGAAAGTGCTAGAGTCTGCTATCGTCTTTTGAAAGCTAAAACGATAGATGATATCATCTCCAGTGGTAGAAACGTCATTGTCGATATGAATCTCATAACGGACATTCTCACCGAACTGATAGTAGTTCGGACCCGCTTGGGGAAACTGCATGGGTACGTAAGAGGCGATGATCGTTACAGTATTTGGGTCATCAGGACTACGAAAAGCGTAGAGGTCTGTATTATCTGCCAAAGGATCATTGGCGATCAAGGGAGCTTCCCGGTGGCTGGAAGCTTGGAGGGTACCCATGAGGCAAGCCACGAAGGCGAGCAATAAGGCACTGTTTTTATAGATAAATTTCATTGGAATATTCTTCGATTAAGAGGTAAAGGATTATTGCCCGATGTCGGTTCCTCTCCATGGCGCTTGCACGTATGGGAAGGTCGTTTGGAAAGTCGTGTCATTGCTTTCTACTCCAGTAGAGTATTGCAAGACGTTGAGCAATTGATTGGTAACAGGAGAGGCTAGGCTATCAGTGGCATCATAATCGTCATACCATAGGCCAATAGCCGCTAGTACTACCCCAGAGACAGCTTGTAATTCGATGCGGGTAACATCATCTTCCAGACGACGACCATTAGGAAAGCCATCCATATTAGGGATGTTTTGCATGCTGGCATCGGTATTGAAGCGTGAGTCAGTCAGACCTAAGACCGCTGCTTGGACCAAGCCGTTAGAACTGAAGTCCGCAGAGGTTCTATCCGTAACAGGCACGGCCATGTTGAGGCGTAGCATATCACCACCATTTGGTAAGAAGTTGTTGATGAAGGGTTTGCCTTCGGCCAAGGGATCACCTGCTTTGCCCGTAGCGAGCTGATAAGGCCTTAAGTTCGGGGCACCCGTATGAAAAATAGGCCATAAGTCAACCGAACGAGGCTTACCCGCTGCAGGTAAAAGGAGCGTACCGAATACTGCATCATCAAGGGCAGTACCATCAAGCGCGGCATTACCTTTGAGGCCAAATAGGCCATCTTTGGTGTTCCCAAAATCAAATGATCCCAAAGCATTACGCTGGACACGCAAAGCACTGAAAGCTGGAACGGCACCACCAAAGAGGTCGTCGTCCATATAAAGCGCTAGTTCAGGATTGTAGAAATACTCAAAGTGATCAGGATTTTCATTGTAAGGGGTAAGTGCGTTCCATTCGTCTTTTGAACCGATTGGAATTACCGCTTCATTGGTAAGCGGCATACCCAATCGTGAAACCTGAATCCAATTGCCTGAATTCGATACGGTACCATCGCCATTGATTGTCTGTACCGCTTGACGGCTAGCCGAAGCCCATACGCCAATCACATAATCACCATCCAAAATATTGACTGCTTGTGAAGGATCTTTCGCATCTTTTTGCAGGCTAGCAATCGGTACTTGGATCGCTATTGCATGGGTATTGGTACGAGCAAGGCCATCGCGCATGACCGTGGTTCCTTGACGAGGCGAGTTGCCCAAATCAAAAATACCACCTAAATCCACAAAAAATGGATCATCTACTGGGCCACAAAAAACCTTTTCGCCCGTAGTTGCTGTCGCGATAGCAGCCGTCATCAGACTTTGATAGTCGGTTGCTCCTAGTCCTACTACCGCATTTTCGATGGAACGAGGCCCAATATTAGGTGGAGGTACGATGCCATTACTGACAATAGTCTGGAAAGTCGTGCCACCATCCACACTTTTTTCGAGAGTGTAGGTCGTCTTCAAGTTTTGTTGTCCCAGACGGATGTTGAAAAAAGTGGTTGGGTCTTCATTGACCTTCTGGAAGGTCGCACGATAAATAATATCATCACCCGTAGTGCTGACATCATTGTCGATGTGGATCTCATAGCGTATCCCCTCCCCAAAAGAGTGATAATTAGGGCCACCAAAGGCAAGTTCGGCGGGGATGTAATTCGCTATCAATGTAACTGTGTTGGGATCATCAGGGCTCCGAAAAGCGTAGAGATCCGTATTGTCTGCCAATGGATCATTGGCAATAAGAGGTGCCTCTCGGTGGCTCGAGGCCATCATTTGAGGGCTTAGCCCGAGGGTGCAGGCGATCAGCATGGCAAAGGAAAGTCCCCCTCGCCAGGCATGCTTGGCTAGTCGTTTCAACATAAGATTTGCTTTGTTTTTGTATGTTATCTGCGAGACATACGTCAACTAGCCAAGAGTGGATTTCGAGGAAGAGAAAAAAGTGTAAATATATTTTTGGGCGGTCTTTTTTAGCCGCTTCGCGGAACGATTGGTCGTTACATTTTACCGAACTGCCTCATAACAAGCCATCGGCGTATCAGTGGCGAAAATATCTATCCCTTGCGCCACAAAATCTTGATAAATCTGTGGGCCACGCGCTTTAGCTTGGCGGTCAATATTACCGAGTGAACCCAAAATGCACATCACTCCCTTTTTGTGTAAAGCTTCAAATAGGGCTGGGGGAGAGGCTTTCGTTCCTGTAAACGCTACCCAACGATCTGTTGGGATACCGCTATCTTCCATGCGTCCTAATTCTTCAAAATTACGAATGCTGACCGAAAGCATCAGTTGAGGATTCAGCCTATGCAGCTTTTTGGCGGCGCCTACCGAATAAGTAATCATCACCACATTATCCAAAGCATCTGCCTCCTCGACATAGGCAAGCACATCCTCAAATTTTACACTGCGTTTGATATCTAGCATCAAGATTATTTGCTCCTCATTAGCCCAATCTAGGACCTTTTCGAGGCTCGGAACGCGAAATTTAGTTTGCTGACCATCATCATCTTCTAGCCAGAGATTTTGCAGTTCGGCATAGCTGCGCTGAACGATAGGCCCCGTGCCTGTGGTGGTACGTTCCAAGGCATCATCATGCATCAATACCAATACTCCATCGGCGCTTTGGGCAATGTCAAGTTCGTAGATCGCATTAGGGATTTGTTGCTGGACATACTGCATGGTTTCAAGACAGTTTTCGGGATAGCCATCTAGACCTTTGCCACCTCTGTGGGCGCTAATCAATATTTCTCGACCCGCTTCATATTGAAAATAACTCGCCACATCGCCTGCTGGAGCTTTGCTTTGGGCGGGAGGATTCGTTCGGCAAGCCGTAAATCCAAATAATATGGCGAGAAGTAAATAGCTTTGAATACGCATAATCGGACTAAGTAAATGAATGTTTGTTCACTTTTGGGATTTGTGAATAATTAGTAGCTGTCTCAAGCTCCCAGGGGAAAGGGGAGGTTATTTTTAATTCCCTTCTTTTATGCAATCTTGATCGCTTTCATGATCAATTGACTCACTTCTTCAGCTCGATTATATACCATGATGTGGGAGCCGTCCTCCATGATGTCATCTACTTTTTTCAGCTTGCTGAACGGTAGAGTTCGATCATCTGTACCATGTATATGATGCACTGGAGTAGGGGAGGGAAGCAGACTTTTCCAGCCCGATAACTGGCGAAATGACCATTGCAATGATTTGTTGGATTGGCTACTGACCATTTCTCGAAAGAGAGCCTGCTCTTCACTGGTTTTGTATCCGAAGGCTGGGCCCCAAAGAGGCAGGGTCAAGACCGATGGTCCTCGTCGAAACAAAAAATCCAATTTCAAGGGCGCAAAGAGTCGATATCGCCAAGGTATTTCCTCCGGAGAACGAATGCTCGAGACCAATATGACTTGTTTGACCTTAGTCAGCCTTGCCATTTCCTGAGACATTACTCCTCCAAAAGAATGGCCTATCAGGATTAATTCCTCTGGATCGCCCGGAATCTGATCCAACATTCGCTGCGCATAAGCTTGGATGGATTCGCCATAAGCAGCGGGTTCCAACCATTCTAGCATGATTGGTTGATGGTCTCCCCAGTCTACTTTGCGATAAACTGCACTAGTAAAACCTAGGCCTGGTATGCAGGCAATGGTGGGTTTGGACATTAATATGCTTCTTGGTAAAGCTTGCGGAAGTCTTCGCGACTGACAGGCTTTGGATTGTTAGGATGAGCAAAATCAGCAATCGCAAGATCACTCAGTGCTTCAAGGTGCTCTTCTTTGACGCCTGCGTCTCGCAAGCGTATAGGCAAATTGACTTTACGATTGAGTTCAAATAAGGCATCAACTACTGCTTCACCACTTTCTAGTCCCATCACGAAGGCGAGTTGCGCGAAGCGATCTTCAAAACCTTCATAGTTGAAACGCATACCGTAAGGCAAATTGATCGCGTTGGCGAGGCCATGATGCATATCTAGTAAGGTAGATAAGGGATGTGCCAGTGAATGCACCACTCCCAAGCCTTTTTGAAAGGCGGTAGCTCCCATCAGTGATCCAAGCATCATCTCGGCCCTAGATTCTGGGGTGGGATTGTTTACGGCTATTTCTAATGAGTTCCAGATTAGTCGGACGCCTTCTAAGGCAATCCCATCAGCCATCGGGTGCCAATTTTTGGCGAGATATGCTTCCATATTATGGGTAAGCGCATCCATACCGGTAGCAGCGGTGATATGGGCAGGCAGCGTATAAGTGAGAGCTGGATCAGCAAATACTCGTATTGCCATCAATTTGGGGGCAAAGAGGATGCGTTTGCGTTTGCTTTCATCTTCTGAAATGATGGCGCTACGCCCTACTTCGCTACCAGTGCCTGAAGTAGTCGGGATACAGATGAGGGGTGGTACCTCCTCGGTAACGTATTTGTCCCCACCGATGAGATCGTCATAATCAAATAGATCACGATGATGATTGATTCGTAAGGCGATTGCTCGGGCTACATCCATTGCCACTCCTCCGCCTAATCCGATGATCACATCTGCATTATGGGCTTTGAAAGCATCCCCACCAGCATTGACATCTGACTTGATAGGGTTGGGGTGCATCTCTGTAAACACTCCTGCTTCGATGCCAGCTGATTTCAAATCAGCCAAGATTTCAGTAAAGAAATCAAGTTTTGCAACATTTGGATCACTCACGACGAGAGGGCGTTGCCAGCCTTCTTGCTTGAGATAAGTCGGGAGTTCTTTGACCACCCCTTCGCCAAAGCGAATTACGGTGGGGAAATTAAATTGAGTGGCTTTTAAAATGGACATGAAAGCGATCTTATTTTATAGGTATTCCAAATATAGAAATCCCTAACTTGTCAACCCAATCTGGAGCACTGCATTGAAGGAAGAAAAAGAAAAATATCATAAGCTAAAAGAGCAAGTCGAGACCTTGTTGAAGGCTGTCATCGCAGAAAGTGAGGCCGCTGAAAATGGGATACTACGTACTGTTGACCAGGCGTTTGCCGAAAGCGCCCGAAACTTATTGCATTATAGAGCTTTGCGTCGATTTGATTTGCGTAAAGTTCAGCAGAAGCTGCGCCGTATAGGGCTGTCTCGTTTGGCGAGATCAGAAAGCCATGTAATGGACAGTCTTAAGCGTTCGCATAGCATCCTCACGGCATTGAGCAAAAATAAGAAAATACGCTTCGAAGAAACTCCGCTTTCGGTCCGCGATGCTGATCAATGGGTCAAGCTTCATGCCCGTGATTTGCTTGGGAAGCGGCATTTAGGCCGTAGCCCTCGTATCATGGTGACGATGCCAAGCCAAGCGGCCACAGATTATGATTTGGTGCGGAATATGGTCTCACTGGGTATGGACGTCGCACGGATCAACTGTGCTCATGATAATGCTGAAATTTGGCTGGGGATCATCAATCAAGTAAAACTCGCCAGCAAAAAGGCGGGAAGAGAAGTCAAAATAGCCATGGATCTCGCCGGTCCCAAAATACGGACGGGAGGTGTTGCTGGAGGAGCGAGAGTGAAAAAATATCGCCCGCAAAGAGATGAGCATGGAAAAACGATCAAAGGCTTTCGACTTTGGCTGTCCGAAAGGGCTGAAAGTCCCAACACTTTGGCAGTCTCAGGACTAAATCTCCTTTCACTAAAGCAAGGTGATGAACTTTGGTTAAGAGATGCTCGCGACAAGAAGCGATCATTAGTAATAGAGGCCGCAGGACCAGATGGATATTGGGCGGTGGGCCAAAAGACTACTTACTTTGAAACAGGGAGTGCTCTTTTTGCAGACCAATCGTTCGGCGAAGCCGTAGCGAAAGTTGGGATGATACCCGCTCGGGAAGCTTCAATCAAACTCAATCAAGGCGATACACTCCTGCTTCATGCTGAGCCACTGCCGGGAGAAGCTGCCAAAAGGGACGCTAAGGGAAGGCTCTTGTCTCCAGCTCATATCGGCTGTACCGAACCCCAAATCTTTGCTGATGTCAAGTTAGGTGAGTCGATCTATTTTGATGATGGTAAAATCCAGGGACGGATAAAGGCGTTCTCCGAAGGAGCTATCAATATCGAAATCCTGCAAACCCCCGCTAAGGGAGGAAAACTGAAAGCGGATAAAGGGATCAATCTACCTGAAAGTGTGCTTACGGTTTCGGGCCTTACGGCCAAGGATAGGGCAGATTTGCCTTTTGTTGTCGAACATGCTGATTTGGTCAATTTTTCCTTTGTCAATTGTGCAGAGGATGTGCTTGAATTACTCGAAGCGATTGCAAAGCTGAGAGCCTCAGACCGCTTGGGAGTGATATTGAAAATTGAAACCAAACGAGCTTTCAAAAATCTGCCTGAGATATTGTTGACCGGAATGCGGCATTATCCGATTGGGGTGATGGTCGCAAGGGGAGATTTGGCGATCGAATGTGGTTGGGAAAATATCGCACGGGTGCAGGAGGAAATCCTCAGTCTGTGCCGCGCTGCACATGTGCCTGATGTCTGGGCTACTCAAGTATTAGAGTCTCTTGCTAAAACTGGTTTGCCTTCCCGAGCTGAGATCACCGACGCTGCCAAGGCACAACGCGCCGATGGGGTGATGCTCAACAAAGGTCCTTATATCCTCAGTGCGATGAGATTGTTGGATAAAATCCTCCGTGATCTCTCTGCATATCAAGATAAAGGTATCGCGACTCTGCCCGCCTTGGAAACAGAAGAAGCTTTGGTACTAGAAGAATAGTGCTGGGGGAGACGGGATAAATCAGAGTCCCTACTTTTGATCAATTTCTTTTGCCAAGGGAATGAGATGTACTACTGCAATACCAAAAATGTGATTCATTGCATGTGCCGTATTGCTCATTACCACCATTACCGCATCTTTCTCAGGAAATATCAGCAAGACTGCAGCAGAACCTGTTTGCTCGCCTGTATGCCCGTATGCTTGGCCCAAATCGGGGTTCTCTCCATACAAGAACCAGCCCATGCCATAAGGATTTCCATCATAAGCTAAGCCCGGCTCCTCCATCATCATCGCAAAAGTGGTTTCATTGATGAGGCGATGATCTAGTACTGCCTGACCAAATTTCAATAGATCATCTACGGTAGAATAGATACCACCGCCCGGTATACGATTGCTCAAATTATTGGTGTCTGCCAAACGGATTTTTCCTCTTTTAGTTCTACGATAAAGGCTAGACTTATTCTCGTAGCTTTCATTTAGATGTTCTACCCCTGTATGCTCCATTCCGGCTACTGCCCAGATATGTTCTTTCATATAGTCTTCATAAGTTTGACCCGAAACGGCCTCAATCACCATCCCTAAAACCACATAGCCATAGGTCGTATAATGCTCGGCATTCCCTGGCTCGTCCACCAAATCTCGGTCTTGAAAAACAGTAGCGGCTTCCGTCAGATTAGCGTATTCGTACTCATTTTCTGTTTCTTTACTTGATTGGTAAGCACCAATACCAGAA
Source organism: Bacteroidia bacterium (assembly GCA_045106675.1). GTDB lineage: Bacteria > Bacteroidota > Bacteroidia > J057 > J057 > JBCAWW01. The sequence goes on along the minus strand of JBGCFA010000063.1, from coordinate 14,281 downwards.
GAATGGAGCAATAAATGGCGAGTGGTAATACGGTTGGCATGTTGCTTGGGATAAGCCGGTAGATAGGTAGCAATAGGTTCGTCCAAATCCAATAAGCCTTGCTCGTACAATTGCAGGGCTGCTACTGCTGTCATCGATTTTGATATAGAAGCGATCCTGTTAAGCGTCAATCTTTCAAAAGGGGTTTCAGATTTGATATCCCGATAGCCAGCAGCAACTACTATTTCTTCACCCTGTATAGTAAGACCTGCTACGCCTCCCGCGAATTGTCCATCTACAACATCTTGATCAAGTATTTTCTGTAGTCGATTAAGAGGGTCGATTTCCTGAGCAGCTAATAGGTTTATCGAAATAAAAAACAAAGAGAGAATAAAGGGGAATAACTTCATGATGTTTTTTTGATGTTGAGAACATCACAAATAAGAAGGCTAAATAAGCCTGAAACAAGCATTTTGGTAGCTTAGGGGTGAAACCCGCCTACTTAGGGCTGAATGCCGGCATGGCAAGCAAGCTTGATTTATATTTTTGAGAAACCGGAACAGTAAACTGAGTTAAGACTAAGCTTAGGCCATCCTTCCATTCTACAAAATGCTGTAAATTCACTAGATAAGAACGGTGCACCTGAATCATCTCGGGTACTATTTTGTGTATTTTACGTAAGCTAGTCCGTAGGAGCTTTTTCTTCAATTGTCCATCTAGTAAATAATAAACTGCCACATAGTTATTGGCAGCTTCCAGCGCCACTAGATCGGTCATGGGTAACTTTAGTATATCTAGTTTATTATCTCCTAAAAGCGTCACCGTTTCTTTCTGGATCGGATCTTCCGAACTCTTTTTTTCGTTTCGTGTAACCAGGTATCGTCCTACAAAAATAACCGGTGTCAAAATGGCAATCGTCGGTAGATAGATGGCTAAAGCAAAGTATCCAAAGCTAAAAAGACCGTTTACAGCCTCGGTTTTGTAGTAAGCAAAACAAATCGGCAAACAATACAAACAGAACAATGTAACCATTGCTATTTCGTAGCCCAACTTCCACTTCCCCCAATAATGATAGAGTTTATTCTGAATCGGAATAAGGATAGCATAACAAAGAAAAAATAACAGCCCATACCCGAGCATCAGGATGGTGCGTATTTTGAGCGATAGTTCAGCAGCATCAAAGGGCCCTATCAAAACCAAAAAAAAGTAAAGCCATACGCTCATTATCAAGCCCACCAAAAGTTGAGCACGGTAGTTGATATTGAGTGCCATTGTTTTGCCCATCATAGTGATATAAAGATACAAGAATGTTTTATTTCGAAGCTTCTCTCACTTTGGTACGAATTGCTAGAATCTGCCCCGCGCCTATGACTGTATAGGAGTTTGCCGCGAATAAAATCGGCATGGCTAATCAGTTACTTTTGATTAATTTATTGCCTAATAGAACTTCAAGACAGACAAGGGCGACTAACAATAACTAGAGGTCTATACTCCTTCGTCGCAGGGCGGATAAGCGGAACTCTTAGTCGTAAGAACTATCCAAATAACTACTACTTATGCTTGACGCAAAAGACCAACCCGGCAATATCAGTGTCTCTTATATCGCTGAAAAACAACTTAATCAACGTCCCAATCAAGAACCACTAAGACTCCTTTCTGAAGAAGACTGGGCTTTTTGGCGGCATAATGGTTATGTGATCATCAAAAATGCAGTTCCTGCGGAGAACGTGCAGCCGATGATCGATCTGATCTGGGAGTTTGAGGAAAAAGATCCCAACAATCCTGATACTTGGTATCAAGCTCCCCGACGCGAGATCAAAATGAAAGAACTCGTAGGCAGCGGTATGGTGGAGATGTACAATATGCCGCAGATGTGGGCCAATCGCCAGCACCCCAAAGTATATGATGCTTTTGTCGATATATGGGGCATAGAGGAACTTTGGGTAACCATCGATCGCGCTAATCTCAATTTGCCGATCCGTCCCGGACATGAGTTTAAGGGTTTTATTCACTGGGATATTGATACCTCTTTGGCGCAACCTCCGGTGAACGTGCAAGGAGTATTGTCGTTGACGGCGACTGATGCAGAGACGGGCGGTTTTCAGTGTGTGCCACAACTCTATCGTGAGTTTGCCGAATGGGTCAAAACCCAGCCCAAAGACCGTAATCCCTTCCAACCAGATATCAGTGGTTTTGAGTTAGAGCAGGTGAATACGGAAGCCGGCGATCTTTTGATCTGGGATAGTATGCTGGCTCACGGCATTAGACCCAATCGTTCGGCAAGGCCGCGGCTCGCTCAATACATCTCGATGACCCCAGCGCAAGAAGATAAAAAAGAACTACGCGAATGGCGGGTCAAGTCTTGGCAGGAGCGCATCGCACCAGAAGGCTACCCTTTTCCGGGAGACCCAAGAGGCTGGGAACAACAGCAGCCGGGCGGACCAGCCCAATTGACCGCATTGGGAGAGAAATTGTTGGGGCTGAAGGATTGGTAGGAGATGTTCAATGATGAATATCAACCCTCAATGGGCAAGTAAATCCATTCGGAATTGGCCTTCAGTATTGGGCATTCTCTCTTTTTTCGCTTTGCGGAACGCTTGCACATCAAAAAACGCTGACAGATTCTAGAATCTGTCAGCGTTTAATCGTTAAAAACTATGCTTAAGCGTGAGCTGCGAACTTTTCGGCAAGCTTAGACTTAGGTGCAAGACCTACATGCTTATCTACTACTTCACCGCCTTTGAAGACGAGGAGAGTTGGAAGGTGCATGATGCCATATTTTTCGGCAGTTTGACGGTTAGCGTCAACATCCATTTTTGTGAATTTCATTTTGCCGTCCATATCTCCTGCAATCTCATCTAGGATTGGAGAAAGTGCGCGACAAGGACCACACCAAGCGGCCCAAAAATCTACCAGTACGGGAACATCGGACTTAATTACCTCCTGATCGAAATCTGCATCCGTTACTGTTGTTGCGTTACTCATTTTATAAAAGAGTTAAAAAATTATACAAAATTTATGAGGTGAGAAACCTCTACTAATTAATTCAAATTTACAGTTTTATTTCCTCTATTGCCAAAGGCATTAGCTTGTCAAGCGGATCATCTGTTTTCCTTTTTGCTTAAAACGTTCGATTTCGCCTCTCGCTTCAAGATCAAGTTTCACTGTGGTATAGTACCACATTATAGAACCATTGAAATTATCTTTTAGTCGGCTAGTCAACAAATCGCCCATTTCACTAAAGCCAATGGTATCTTTTTCTTTCACTATATCAACGATAGCGGAGCGCATTTGTTCGTATTTATCACGACTGATATTGACGCCTGCTTTACCTTCTGGATGGAGGGTTAAGATTCGATCTTCCATAAGGTCAAATTAATTGATTTTTTCAAGATTACAGTCTCGCCATATAGCTCCGTTTATTTGACCCTCTTTGGAGGATTGAAAATGAACCTCAACTTCAGTTTCAATATCAATAAAATCGTGCGTTTGATAAGGGGTTAGATTATCAACTGGAAAACCGGGAGCAACAAAGCGTAATTGTCCCTCATTCATGATGACTTCGATGATATAATTGGGACGATCTATCCATCGATATTCTCCTACAAACTTATTGAGCTCTTCTGCCGACAACATGGGAGGCACGATCACTCGCTGATGATGAGTGTCCCAATCATAGTAGCTTGAAACTGACATGAGTATCTCTTGTACCAATCCTCGCCCGTACTCTCCATTTGTCATGATAATTACAGCCTCGCCTTTATGAGCAAAAGCAAGATACTCCGTTATATAACCCGTATTATGGCCATCATGGGTAAATCTTAAGGTTTCGTTTTCGCCTTGAATCAATGGCCCTAATCCCCAATCGTGCTGAGTTTTTGTAAAGATTGATGCTACGCTTTCTTTGCTCAGGAAGCTGCTGCTCTTGCCCGAAAGGATGTTTTGTATCGAGATACAATATTGGGCAAAATCACTTGCTGTGGTCCAAAGTCCTCCCGGTCCCATTTCTGGAAAGTTATGCCACCTCCCTTCGATTACTGCACCATCGAGATCATGAGCAGAACTAATATTGAAATCTGGTTCTACATTGATCTGGTGTTTATAGGTACTATGCTTCATCCCTAAAGGCATTAGGATTTCAGTTTGCATAAAATCCGCGAAAGGAATACCGGTAACATCTTCCACTACCTTTTGCAAAATCACATACCCCATACCAGAGTACCTCCATTCTGCGCCAGGGGTGTTTTCTACAATCACTCTGCGAGAATTTCCCTCTCCATTCAATATTTCTATGGTAGTTGGGATGTCTTCATCTTGAAGATAGCCATCAAATCCGTGACCATTCAATCCTGCGGTATGGGTGAGTAATCTTCGAAGACTTACTTTTTCTTTGGTCGTAAATTCATTGTCTTCTATCTGCCATCCTTTGAGGTAGAGATTTACATTAGCATCCAAATCTACCATCTGCTCTTGAGCCAGTTTGAGGATTGCCAAGGCGGTGATGGGTTTACTGATTGAGGCCGCTTGGAAAAGCGTGTTCTCATCTACTACTGTCTTCCTATTAGCATCAGCAAGCCCATAGGATTTCGTCCATCTAATTTCCCCCTCTTTCACTACTGCTATGCTAAGCCCTGGTACTTTATAAGCTTGCATTCGGTCTTCAATGCTGAACTTTTCGATTGTTTCTCCCTTGATATGGATGCTTTTGACTAGGCTGGTTTCTATCTCGTAGATCTCTTTTTCAACAGATTGAGCCAGAAGCGTTTGACTAGTCAGACAGAGCATAAACACCCAAAATAATGAGAGATGAAATTTGAAAAATCCCCAGCTCGAATTCCTGAAATGATTCATTGGTTTCTTTAGTTGTGTGGCCTATATTGATTTTATAATTCGTTTTTTAGTGCGATAAAGTGCTGAGATTTCGGTGTTCATCTACCTTCTTACTAGTTTAAGTAGGATCTTGAAAAGTTAAAAAGTACTAGCTCAAATAGCAATGCTGAGAAAATGTTTGAAGTGGTGTGTGGTCTTTTTATTGCTCGCTCCGATAGCGGAGCTAAGAGCTAGTATTCCTGATAGCCTCCAGCAAAAAGTAGACTCCTTGTATGCGCTGATACCTACGGTAAGTGATAGCCTTTTACCTGGGATTATCAATCAATCCGCTAAGGTTTATTATAATTTTTTTAACTCTTTAGGAGTGCCTTCCTACTATGATACAGATTGGCCAGCACAAAACATCGCTTTGTTGCGGCAAGCCGATACGCTGGCTGGCTTTTATGCTGATACGAGTGAATGGATGCAAAGTGTGGTCTTGTTGACTAATTATCATTTTGCTGATCCTGATACTAGCCAAAAAATCAAATACTTCAGTCGTTTAAAGCATCTCTCTGCGAGCTATGGTTACGCATTAAGTTTCTCCTTAGGTGCTGGTCTAGAAGAGAAACAAAATGAATACTTTCGCATTTCCCATGCCATCTGGATACTCGAAGATCCTAGCCAAAGCTGGGGAATTGAGGATGTCCTAGACGATGAGCAACAAGCTGATTTTAAGATCAATCCTTTTAAACTCGGAGATGATGTCGCTTTTAGGGAGAAGGTCTATTGGGGCAAGTTGAGATTACGCGGTCAACCAACTCGAGATGATGATTACTATTTTATGGCCGGCTTTGAGGCATATAGTTGGCGAGATATTGAAATCTATATTCCAGATAGCTTAGGGCATTATCAAAAAAGTCGCTCAGGTTTCTTTACCCCTATCGATGAGAAACCCCTGCCTGAATGGCGCAACTTTTTTTCCGTATTTGTCCCCAGAGGAGGTGAAAAGACGATATATTGGCGCCTTGCTGAACCAACGACTATTGCTACTCCTACTAATGTGTTGCTGTTTCGCACCAACCGTGAACAAATACAGGCCAAAGAAGCCCAAAACGATCACATCAATGGAGTCTTTCAGGGAGTCGTACTGATCCAAGGTCTCTTCTTCCTTTTCTGGTTTTTTTCTACCCGATCCAAGATATATCTCAGCTATGTCTTCTATCTGTTAGGATTGGCCTTTTTTACGCTGACAGCCAATTACTTTTGGGTTTTGTTTCCCCAATATCCTGATTTCAAAGAGGTTCTATTTCCCGTTACGGCTTTTTTCATCGCCTCGGCCTTTGTCTTGTTTTCTTTTTCCTTATTACGCGTTGCGGAACGACAGCATGGAAGGTTTTGGTACAAATTTTTGTGGTCTGGCTTGGGGCTGATGTTCCTCATGCTATTGGTCAGTTTATACTCCATTATCTTCCAGTATGAGATGGGGGTTTTGGGCGACTTCTATGAGCGATTGGGAAACAACAGTCTGCGTATAGGCTTAGGGGTATTGCTTTTGTTTTTGATAGCAAGTGGAATTTGGGCCATACAGGCGATCCGTAAAGGCCAAAAAAATGCTATATATTTTCTGATCGCTAACGGAGTGTTCATATTCGGAGTCGGTATACCGATTTTGACGCCGATCTTAGCTGTTGAATTTGTATCATTCACGGCTGCGATCTACTCTATGCAGATCAGTATCATCGTACAATTGGCCTTATTTGGCTTGGCTGTAGGCCAACAACAAAATGAACTCGAAAAAGATAAGCGTTCCGCGCTAGAGGAAAACCTCAACCTCCAAAAAAGTATCAATGAGGCTACAGCAAAATTTGTCCCCTATGAGTTTTTGCGTTCGCTAGGGCGAGAAAGCATATTGGACGTCCATCTCGGAGATCAGGTAGAGAAATCCGTTACAGTCTTATTTATCGACATTCGTGCTTATACGACTTTGTCAGAACGCATGACTCCTCAAGAAAACTTTTCCTTTCTCAATGCTTATTTGGGACGAGTAGGCCCGCTGATCAAAAGCAATGGCGGCTTTGTCAACCAATACTATGGGGACGGTATTATGGCACTTTTTCTGGGCAAAGAGCAAGATGCATGGGGAGCGACGATCGCCATACAAGCCGCTTTGCAAAGCTATAATCAGGAGCGCAAAATCCATCAAAGATTACCCATCAAAGTAGGTATGGGTTTGCATACAGGTCCATTGATGATGGGAGTGATCGGCGATGCCGAACGCATGGAAGCCGGGGTGGTAAGCGATACCGTCAATACTGCCTCACGGATGGAGGGCCTAAGCAAAATATTTGGTGCAGAACTGATCCTGAGTGAATCTACCTATGAGGCCCTGAGACCAGAGGCTAAAGAATATTGTCGTTCCTTGGGACAAATACAGGTCAAAGGCAAAAATACCGCGATTGGTATTTATGAAGGAGCCTTGTCCGAAGGAAGCTTGAAACTCGCCCAAAAAGCAGACTTCTTGAAAGCATTATCAGCATTTAGCCAAGGCGATCTTTCTGCCGCGATTTCGATTTGGGAATCCTTGATCACTCAAAATCCTACTGATCAGGCTATCAGCTTTTATCTGAAGCGTTGCCGAGAAGGCCTACTCCAAAATCCAGCTGACAACTGGAATCCGCTGATACGCCTCTCCTCTAAATGATTAGTCTATCGTTAGCTGGCTCGATTCTATTATTATCGCTCTGCGGAACGCTTTCCCGGAGCGCCCAAAAATCAAGCAAAACGGACTTTTTCATAAAAGAGTACCCCTCTATTCACCTTGTGGTAAATAGAGGGGTATTATGTAAAGACCTTATCTTGATGATAATTGGCCGATGCTGCTACAATGATCTTAGTTTACCACCGCTCGTCGATATTCGATGCTTTTACCATCATTGATCTTAAGGATATAAATACCTGATGGTAAACCTTTGACCTCTGTTTGCTTATAAAAGGACTTGCGAGCGAGCTGACGACCACTTGTATCGTATAACTCAAAACTAGCCTCTCCAGATGTTTCGATGAAGAAACTTTCTTCACTTGGATTAGGGAAGAGAAGAATCCTATCTTCCAGGGCGTTCTCACCGAAATTAACCGTTCGCGTTTCGCTATAAGTATGAGTACCATCATAACTGACAGCCTTCAATCGGTAATAATTGATCTCACTAGGCTGATTGTCAACGTACTGATAGATCTGGACTTGGTCAGTAGTTCCATAGCCCTCTACTTGTTGCAATTTTTGCCAGCTAAGGAGGTCAGAACTACGTTCAATCTCAAAGTGGCTATGATCTTCTTCTGAACTCGTAGCCCAGTCAAGTCTGATCGTTTCTGCTGTAAAGTCTGGCGTAGCAGTAAAGTGTAAGAGGGTGATGGGGAAAAAGGTGTCGTCTTTGCCGCCTAAGGCCCAATCACTCCAACCACTAGCGCCTGTACGTTTGATGACCGCTCTTTCGATACTTCCTGTCGATTCGGCATGGGCACCTACTTGGGTCCACGGATCTACGTTAGTTGTGCGTTTTATTGCTGTGATTGGGCATAATAAAGCAAGATTGATATTGTGTCCGATTAGGGTGATATCATAGGTTCCTCCAGTCAATCCATCAGCAGCTGTTACTCGCCAAAAGCCATCTTCAAAAATGCGACCCACATTAAAAGCAGCACAAGATCCAACTGCTGAGACTCCATTAAGTGGCAGGCCATTTGTGCCACCGTTTTCTGACTGGAAATTAGCGGTAAGAGTTCCACCTGCTGAAGGGGCTGAAGAATATTCTACGGTCATAAATCGATCATTGCTACCGTCCCCGATAGGGAAAAGCCCCGAATCATCGCCACTGTTAGTGCCTGTAGCAAACCAGCGAGTCAAATTTCCAATGATATGTCCAGAGATGTAAGTAAGAGTGCCAGGATTTGCCGCAGAAACTCCAATTGTCAAGGTATTACTACCAGTAGTAATATCGCCCTCTAACACCAAAGACTCCACTGATTGGTCTGCAACGAGTGTGGGATAGTTTGCACAAGCTGAGGGGATCACTACTGGTTCCGTGGCAGTTGGCACTACATTGGCTATCCAGTTTGAAGTAGTATTCCAATCAGTGCTGGTTACTCCACTCCAAGTGGCATGAGGTGTCCATTGAGCGTATAAAATTAGATTAGTACCGGCGGAATAGGTGGCGCCGGAAGCATAGTCTGTTCCTGATCCATTAGTATTTGTATTCCAGCCACTAAAGGTATAGCCAGTTCGAAGGAGATCCCCCTCACTTGCAATAGTAGTAGAACTACTAAAGGTTCCCGTCGCAGGAGCCGTACCTCCTGTATTGTTGTTGCCAACATAGGTGATCGTATAATCTCCACCCGCAAGAGCTGTATATACCGGAACTAGGGTTATATCTCTATCCATCGTTACTGTATAGGGATTAGCAGTAGATGCGATCCCTGTACCTCCGAGGACATAATCCCATCGTGTAAACGAATAGCCCGAATTAGGAACTGCTGTTAGCGTCACTTCAGTTCCATCCGCATATACATCGCCATAGATTGATCCTCCGTCTATACTACCATCGGTAGCTGCGTTGATCTTGAGTTGATAAAGATCATCAACCACTCCTTCAAGGGCTCCAATAGCAGGGGGATCGCTACGACTTGCCCCCACTTGATCGAGACTCACCAATTGTCCTGCCGAACTTGTTCCCTGCAAATCTACCCATGTTGGAGCGCCACTAATATCTTCATATGCAACTACTGGATTTGTATTGTCATTATTAGCAAAGCGAGTTTGGGTACCACTGTTTCCCGATTGTAGGGTAAAGCTACCCGTTTTGAGAGTGGGGGCTACTCCATTTCCATCATTATACAAAAAAGGACGATAGATAGAGGCAGTACCAATTTCTACTCCAGTACCATCGGTGATTTTGGAAAGTCCCCCCCCTGAGAAGATGGTATTATCGCTGCCATCTTGAAGACCAGCATAGCTTACGTTTTCTAACACTTGTGTGCCAGATGGGATACTCGCATGATGGATACAATAAAATAAACGCACATTGGCTTGTCCTGCATGGGCTACTACATCATCTAGAATATAGGCTGTCGGTGCAGTTACACTACCACTGGAACGTTTATAATTATGGGCAAAAAGAGTATTGACGGCATATAGATTACCGTTATTGTTACCCACACCGCCACCACCATAGTTACCATAAGCTACATTGCCTGTTACGCTAGAGTTGATGAGATAAACTGTGCCACGATATAGATTGATGGCTCCTCCAATTTCAGTACTCTGATTATTTGATAAGGTGGAGTTATTCATATATAAGATGGTGCCATTCTGAACTTCTGCACCACCACCACCACCACCCGTACTGGTAGAGCGGTTTTCTGCCACGGTGCTATTTTCGATGTACATACGAGAGCTGCCACTTAGCATAAAACCACCTCCATAACTAGCCGCATTACGGAGGATATAGCTATTGCTGAGGAATACGACCCCATTATTGAGAATTCCACCCCCACCGCTACTTGCCCTTGAATTAGAAACTATACAGTTATTCATTTTGAGAGTAGTACTGGAACTGACATTAATGGCACCACCTGTAGTTACGTAGCCTCCCTTGATTGTAAGATCATTCATCGTTACAATTGTACTGGCAGTAGTGATGCTAAATACTCTAAAACTAGAGGTCGTCGTATTAAATCTACCCATATCATCTAAGCCCGGATTAGGTACAGATATAGTATAGTCATTGCCATTGATGATCAAGGATTTGTTGAGACTGACTTCTGCCGTTACGACTATATCTCCGGTAATATTGATAATGTCATTTGCTACGGAAGCACTTATGGCAGTAGTTAACTCTCCATAGGTGCCAACATAGCGGGTCGTCTGAGAAAATACCATGCTGCTGTACAGCAATAATAATAGGAGCAAGAGATAGTGTACATGGCTATTGGAGATGTGCATAAATGCTTGTTGTTTAGGTTAATATTTTTGTTCGGGTATCTTTTTTTTGTTAAAACATTTCAAATAAAATATATTTATGTGTTTGTAAAAAAAAACAAATCGCCAACATTCTTACACATAGTATGGGCCCGGTTTTGATAGTGCTTAAATTGCGGCTGCTTTTGATTAGCTTTTCAAAAGAGATAGAAGCTTATTCTTAGACAAATTGGCTCATCTCTCAAATGATTTTTTCATATTCTTCTGCATATCCGTAGCTTAAGGCATGTCAAAGCTTTTTTGCTGGATTTCGCGCTGCTTGATTTTGTTTTTATCGCTTTGCGGAACGCTTTCCCTTAGCGCCCAAAAAGGACAGATAAGCTTAGATCCAGAACGGCCACGCTTCGGCCTGCCTGATTCCTTGGTTTATGTACAGATTGCAGAGGATAGTTTACCGCCAGTAGATGGCATTTGGACGCGCTTTAGTCCCGCTATCGCGGAACGCTTAGAAAAGCAGAGTGCTATTTGGGTGCGACTTGCTCTCTACTCTGAGGACGCAGACTCCAGTCTTTGGTGGGTACAAATGGAGCAGATGGACCTGATTGATGTCTATCAAAAAAGTGAAAATGCTTGGCTACATCAACGGACTGGAGCCAGTGTGTTTGGTCGGGACAAAATCCGCAATAGCGGCTATAAGGAATTGGCCCTTCTACGGTTTGCTCCACAAATAGAAACCTATGTCTATTTTAGATTCGAGGAATTAGAAAAAACAAAGCCGCGAATTTCTTTCAATTTCAAAGAAAATGATGCATTTGAATATGACCACCTTGGTGGTATAGGCAATACTATTGGGGGAACTGGAATTTTTATTGGCATTCTCACCATCATGATGCTTTACCATCTGATGCTGTTTTTTAGTATAAGAGAAATTGCCTATTTATACTTCACTTTATACATATTGGTGGTAGAGGTGGCCATTTTTTGGGATGGTGTGGCTGTTCCTTATGGTGCCTTCCCCCTTAACAATCTCCAATCAGTATTGATAATGGGCTGGGTCACGGGCTTGATTTCGGTTTTCTATTATCTTTTTGCTCAATCTTACCTCAAGACTAAAGAGGTTTTGCCTCGATGGCATCGTTGGATCTATATCCTCATCATTATCAAAGTCCTTGCTCTCATCCTTGGGACTGTTTATCGCCTGTATAGCCAAGAACCAGAGATCACAAATTATGTCCGAAATTTTATCTTTTTGATAGATGCACCCTTCCTATTGGGTTTTTCGGCAGCTCTAGTCAATCAGAAGGTTGATGGTCGTACACATTTTATTATCGGTTCTATATTGGTCTTTGTTGTGGGCTTCTTGGCAATCGGATTTAAACAGTATTTGTCAGTAAATCACTTTCTCATCTTCTTTCTTTGCTTTTTGGGGCAAATGATGGTGTACTCTTTGGGACTGGGTAGTCGTATGCGCAAAGATCAACAGGCCAAACTCCAGGCTCAAGCTGCGCTGAACGATGAATTGAAAAAAATCAACGAAGCTACAGCTCGTTTTGTACCGCATGAGTTTTTGCGTTCGCTTGGGCGAAAAAGCGTTTTAGACGTGCAATTGGGAGACGGTATCGAAAAGGAAGTTAACGTACTGTTTTCGGACATCAGAGCCTATGCGACTTTGTCGGAAAGTATGACTCCCAGGGAGAACTTCGAGTTTCTCAATACTTATTTAGGGAAAGTTGGGCCGGTAATTCAAACCCACGACGGATTTGTCAATCAATACTATGGAGATGGAGTGATGGCTTTGTTTCAAAATCAAGCCATGGATGCGATCTCTGCCGCTATCGAAATGCAACAAGCGGTCAATGACTATAATCAGGAGCGTTCTGCGCAGCAACTCGCTCCGATCAAAATAGGCGTCGGCCTCCATACTGGTCCTCTCATGATGGGGATCATGGGCGATAGTCAACGTATGGAAGCGGGAGTGGTGAGTGATACTGTCAATACTGCCTCAAGGATGGAAGGATTGACCAAGCTATACGGCTCTTCGCTGATCTTGAGTGGAGCTACCGTAAATAAAATTGTACCAGAGGCTAGGTCAAGGTTTCCCATGCGCTTTTTGGGTAAAGTTTTAGTGAAAGGTCGGGCGCAGGTGATGGATATTTATGATTGCTATGCGGCTGATGCCGAGGCAACAATGGAACAAAAAGCGCGCTATAGTGTTTCATTTGAACAAGGATTGGCTCATTATATCGCTGGAGAGTTTGCCTTAGCACAGATCGCTTTTGGCAAGATATTGGATCAATGGGATGGTGATTTGGCTAGCCAACGTTTGTTTGAGCGTTCTGCGGAGCTGGGGAAAAGGAACGATCTCACTAAGTGGGACGGAGTAGAACGATTGCTAAGCAAGTAAGAAGAAAAGCGTATTTTAGCCTAAGACAAGATTGAGATAAATGAAATTGATACGAAGCATACTACTACTAGTGTTAATCGGAAGTGCTGGTTCATTGATGAGTCAGACGGATAGCCTATACGTAGATAGTCTAGAAAATGTGCTGCGGACTGGTCCCGATTCGAGCCGTCTCCATACTCTGATGGAACTGGCAGATCACTTGAAAGCAGCTAGAAGACGGGACAGTGTTTCCCGTCAAATGGGACTTTCTTATGCTCGTGCGGCTCAAATTTTAGCTTTTCAAGGAGAGGAGCAAGCAGACAAAGAAGAAGCCCTCAAGCTGCTTGAGTTTTATTATCGTCGCAATGACCAAAAGGATAGTGTCTCATACATCCAAGGCCTACTCAATGAATTTGATTATTTGGAAGGTTACCCCTTACCATTACGGAGCGAATACAAAAAGCAATTTTATCCGAACAGGTTAGGTGATTATTTACAGTATTGGTACGATAGTACTGGGACAAAAGAGATAGGGGAAGTATTAGCGATCAATCAATTTACTTCACGCAGTCCTCGTAATGCAGACTTTGACAAACTCGAAGGAGCATGGTGGTTTCGGACTAAACTGATCTCAAATGCTGAAGTTTGGGAAGATCATACTTTTTATACAGGAGGAGATCAGGAGCGTTGGGACTCGGTGGCGATATTTAGTTTGGGCCCAGACAGTACTTGGCAAAAACAATATACCGGCCATTCTCTCCCCGAAGAGGACTGGCTAGTACCAAATGCATCGAACCATTTTGTTCTAAATATTCCGGCTAAATCTGAAAACCTCTATTATTTTCGAGTCAGAGGGACTAGCTCTTCGGTGGTACCTAGGAGGCTAGACCTGAGTCATATAAATTATCATGCGTTTTTGCAGGAAGAAGTCAAAGATCGACACGTCAATGGCATCTTTCAGGGAGTGGTTTTGATCCAGTTGTTTTTCTTTTTGTTGCTATTTCTCGCGACCAAGGATCATATCTATGGCTATTATGTCCTGTATATTCTAGGACTCGGTTTATTTATCCTCACGGTCAATTACTCTGGACTTTGGTTTGGGCTAGATAAAAGCTCACAGTTGATTCTGTATTTGG
>JBGCFA010000062.1:0-5504 GCA_045106675.1 Bacteroidia bacterium | reverse complement strand
GCCCAAAATTGACGAGTGAGATAATTGGCGCCCCAAATCGAAGGGGAGTTGTAAAAACCACTCAGCTCTAAAGAGATGCCTTTGGGCAAAGTGAAAGTATGTTGTTGGAAGGCATTGAAAGTCGTACGACTGATATTGATCTCCTTACCTGTCTCGCCTTCCTGGTTGAAGTCGCCTTTGTTTTGAGTATTGTTGACGCTGAGGTTGGTATAAGTACTCCACCATTTGGTGATCGGTAAAGGCGCACTGATATTGGCGCTGATCACTTGGCGAGTCGCGAGATTTTCTTGCGTGATAAAGGATGCCTGCCCATTGAGGGTGTCGGTAAGTTGAGTGAAGAAGTCATCCGTCAAACTATAAGACACACTCGCACTGTAACGGTACTGATAGGTATAAGTCGCCTGCAAACTATTGGTAAACTGCGGCCGCAAAAATGGGTTGCCACGCTGGAAAGTCAACTGATCCAACTGATTGATAAAAGGATTGAGATCCTGATAACGTGGGCGATCAATACGACGACTATAGTTTAGACGATAACTATGCTTCTGGCTAGGTGAATAGGTAATACCAGCCGTCGGAAATAGATTGATATACTTACGATCTACAGTATCGAGACCTGTGTTTTGGGCACTGATCAATTCTCCTAGGGTACTGGTCTGTTCGGCGCGTAAACCAAATTGTAGGTTCCACTTCTCTATTTGGCGAGAGTAAGTCGCATAAGCGGCATTGATGTTTTCCTCATAGAGAAACTGATTGCTACGAGCTAGATTGAGCGTATCCATACCGTCTACTTGATCAAAAAAGTCAAAGTCATTGTCAGTCTCGATAAAGGCTAATTTGATACCTGCCCCAAATTTACCCCCAGCGAGATCGCGTTCGTGATCAGCCTTGAAAGTATAGATGTCAATCTCTGTCGGAGCTACTGTACGGAAGATATTGCGCCCGATCGTATCGTTTCCCGCAGGGGAAATGAAATAGTTTGGCTGTAAACTTTCGCTATCAAAGCGAAACTGTCCATAATCGGCATCTAGATTCCAAGTGCTCCCATCGTCTCCTTTATACCCATAATTGAGGTTGAAGTTGAGGTTTTGATTGTTGCGACTGTCATCATTGAGGCCGACGAGACTTGAGATCGCTTCATTAGTCGGATTATCGCTGATTGCCGTGATGCTCGTGATAGCTGTCTCAGTATTGGAGACGAAGCCATTGACCATGACACCAAGCGTACTTTTTGGGCTGAGAAATACGTCTGCGCCGAACTTGATATTGTGGTTCAAGCCATCATTGATCCGGTCGCTATGCTGATCGTAATTGGTGCCACTCTGGATACGATAAAAGTCCGTGAAGCTATAAGTCCGTCCTACATAGCCGCTATAGTTGCCAAATACATTGACGCGCTTGCTACGGTTGTTGAAGTTGACCGAGCCATTGTACTTGCCGTAGCGTCCGACAGCATAGCCTAGGCTAACGCTACCATTAGTGCCGAGGCTTTGATCCTTCTTGAGTTTGATATTGATGATGCCGGCATTGCCTTCAGCATCATAACGAGCCGAAGGATTGGTGATGATCTCGATAGATTCGATCTGGTCTGACTGCATACCTTTGAGCATGGAAGCCAAGTCAGCGACGGTAAGCGGCGAAGGTTTATCATCAATATAGATCCTCACCCCACTTTTGCCCATGAGGATAATATTGTCATTGTTGTCTACGATCACGCCTGGCGCTTTGCGTAGGAGTTCATAAGCATTTTCTCCGATGGCATTTGCGGTTCCCGCAACGTTAAAGACCGTCTTGTCGGGTAGGACCTCTACCATGGCTTTATTGGCGGTGATATTGACGGCGTCTAAATCTGCTTCTGGCTCCCGCATCTGTATATCTGCAAGATCGAGAACTTGACCAGCAACAAGAGAAATGCTTTCACTCTGATAAGTGGCTAAGCCTGCAAACTGGATTTCTAACCAGTATTCCCCTGCATCGAGAGGCGCGAGGATATATTTGCCCTGTTCGGTAGTGAATCCCGTTTTGATGAGGGAGGAGTCGCTCTTTGCGAACGCCAAAACAGTGGCATAGGCTACTGGATTACCTGTTGGATCGGCAACTTTTCCTTGGATACGCCCCACTTCTTGGGCTTGCATACCCAAAGCAGGCAATAATATGAGAAGGAAAAGGTAAATGTGTTTCATAACAATTTTGATTGAGGATAAGAAAGGGAAGCGGGGGAAAGACAATCAAAATTACGTGGAGGTTGATATGCTGTTATTGGCTATTAGACCAATGCCCTCATATTCTCGATGAATGAACCGATTTTTCGTTCATCGTTCTATTTTGCCGTTCGTCGATTGAGACGGAGAACACAAAGAGGACTTGATTTATTTGAAGCATAGGAAAAAACTGCTCGTTCTGCGCAGCAGCAAAATAAAAACCTCATCTCATCATGAAAACACTTCTCGTCCTCCTCTGCCTTTTTAGCTTTGGATTTGTCCTCGCGCCCCAAGGCAAAATTCGTACGTCTAAACTAGACGACCTCTTCGATGAACTCTACCAGCGAGATGCCTTCAATGGCAATGTGATCGTCGCTCGTGCTGGGGAGATCGTCTATCAACGCTCCTTTGGATATGGCAATGCTGCTCGTACGCAATTCCTCAATGATAGTAGCGTATTTGAACTAGCCTCGGTGAGTAAACAATTTACCGCTATGGGCATCATGCTTTTGGAGGCCGATGGACTGTTGGACTACGATGCGGCTGCCTCCCAGTATCTTTTAGACTTCCCTTATCCTGAAATCACTGTTCGCTATCTCTTACAGCAACGCTCGGGCTTGCTTGACTATCTCGCCTTCGCCGAACGCTGGGACCCGAAGCAAATCGCCAGCAACGCGGATGTCTTGGCGATCTATCGCAGCGAAATACCCCCCCTGACGTTCCCCGCAGGGAGTAAGTTTGAATACGCCAATATCAACTATGTGCTATTGGCAGAGATTATAAAATCTGTTTCTGGTGATAGTTATGGCAAATTTTTACGTAAACGTATTTTTGAACCCCTACAAATGACGCAAACCCGTTCTTATACGACTCGTTGGTCTCAGGGCGAGCAATTGGCCAATTATGCGGCCCCCCTTGCTTATGATGCGAGCACTAAGACATATTTTGAAGCATGGCAGAGTCCGGCTTATCCCTTGGTGGCTGCGGCCAGTGGGATAGAGGGAGATGGCTCGATCGTCTCCACAGGACCAGATATGATAAAGTGGGAGCAGGCTCTCCGCGCCAACAAACTCCTCAGCGCGATTCAGATGCAGGCTGGCTATATGCCCGCGATCCTTCCCAATGGCAATACTTCGGACTATGGTTTTGGGATGTATTTGGATCCAAAACGCAAAAAAGCCTGGCATTGGGGCGGCTGGGCAGGCGTGCAAACCAGTTTTGTTCGTTATCTTGATACGGAGACCGTGGCGATCTACCTCAAAAATGTGGAAAGCTACGATTGGTCTTGGCTCGGCCGCTTCGAAAAACTCGTCCGTTAACTTCCTGCACAATCGCTATGTATCCGCAAATTACTTCTCCTCAGAAGACTTTTTGGCAAAAGTACAATGCCGCTATTGGGGTTATCTCCATGTACATTTTTTGTGCTTTTGCGTACGGCTTGACTTTGCAATACACCGCTGGAGATGTCTTGGCCAATACGCTTGATCGATCATTTTTAGACTATCTGATCAAGGGCGTTTTGACGATCCCAATTTGGTGGCTGATCTTTCGAGTCATGCGAAAACAGCCTACGTGGCAGCGATATCTGATCCACTTACTGATCATGCCGCTGTGGATTACTGCTTGGCTCAAAGTCTATTATCTGACTTGCGATGGGCTAGAAATTGGACATCTTGGGGGAAGAGGAATCGGTTGGGATATCTATATCCCGATGCTGTTTTATATCCTACAGTTTGCCATCTTCCATATCTATGATGAGTTCCAGCGTTCTGCGGAGCAAGAAAAAAGAGCCCAAGAACTGCGTGAAATCGCCCTTCGCTCCGAACTGACAGCTCTCAAAGCCCAACTCAACCCGCACTTTCTGTACAATGTCTTCAATACCATCAATGCTTCGATCCCGGTCGAAAGTGAGCATACCCGCGAATTGATCGCCAAACTCTCTGACCTATTTCGCTACCAACTCAAAGCCTCTAAGGTAATCACGGTGCCTTTGCGCGATGAACTAGATTTTATCCTGAGTTATCTGGAGTTAGAGCAGGCCCGCTTCGAGGAACGCTTGACCGTAGATTTACAAATTGATGAAACCCTATTAGACATTGGCATCCCACCAATGCTGTTGCAGCCCATAGTCGAAAACGCTATCAAACACGGTATTTCGCCTCGTATCGAAGGAGGCACGGTGAAAATTAGTGTGATCGAGCTCGAGGAGGAGATGGAAATCAGTATCACAGATGATGGCGTAGGCTTCAAACCCAATGCCGAAACCATGGGCACCGGTGTTGGCCTGGCCAATACTCGCATGATGCTCGATCGCTTATACGGCCGTCCCTTAGAGGTCTCGCCTTCTTTACCGCATGGCACCCGCGTGATGTTCAAGTTGCCCAAACCGGTCGTAACTCCTGTGATGGCATGAAAAAAGTAATCATTGTTGATGACGAAGCCCCAGCAAGGGCTTTGGTCCGTCAGTATTTGGGCGAATATCCCGATCTCGTCATTGTGGGAGAATGTAATAACGGTGTAGATGCGCTGCGCCTGATCAAGGAATTTCGCCCTGATCTGGTGTTTATGGATGTGCAGATGCCCGGTATGACGGGTTTCGAGGTCCTCGAACGCTTGGATGAAGTGCCGCTGATTATATTTAGTACGGCTTATGACCAATATGCCTTAGAAGCCTTTGAGATCAATGCGGTGGACTATCTACTCAAGCCTTATACTCGCGAACGTTTTGCCAAAGCGATCAGGCGGATAGAGTTGCAAGCTGCACCCCTCATGGATCAACTACAGCGTTTGGCAGAAAGCCTCAAACCCGAAAGTCAAGAAGAGGATTATAGCGGCAAACTCTTTGTTCAGAGTGGTAATAAACTACTGGCCCTAGAGGCGATGGACATCGTTTGGCTAGAGGCCGAAAAAGACTACACTTGGCTCATCACCGCCGAAAAACGCCATCTGAGTTCCTACGGCCTCGGTGCCCTCGAACAAAAACTAAATCCCCGCCAATTTGTGCGTGTCCATCGCTCCTCTATCATCCACCTCAAGCACGTCCAAGAAATTGAAAAATATCCCTCTGGTTATGATATCCGGATGAGCAATGGCGATACGGTGCGCGTCAGTCGATCATATATAGATGAAATCCGCAAAAGATTATTGTAGCGGCGCAAGATTTTGCGCCGCCACAGGATAATATATCCAAGATGATTTTGCGCCGCCACAGGATAATATATCCAAGATGATTTTGCGCCGCCACAGGATAATATATCCAAGATGATTTTGCGCCGCCACAGGATAATATATCCAAAATGATTC
>JBGCFA010000061.1:0-14993 GCA_045106675.1 Bacteroidia bacterium | reverse complement strand
TCCAACGGCTATACGCCAATCGATACTCGACCCGGTAGAGGCCCTTATGACGCGCAGAAGTCTTCTGCAAATACTCACGATCTGCGTGGTAAAATCCTCCGTATCCATCCCAATGATAATGGCGGCTATGATATTCCTGATGGCAATCTCTTTCCCAAAGATGGCTCTAAGGGACGGCCTGAAATCTATATTATGGGTGCACGTAACCCGTTCCGCATTGCGGTAGATGATAAAACTGGCTTTGTGTATTGGGGAGATGTTGGGCCTGACGCGGGACAAGATAGTCGCTACGGGAGGGATTCTCGTGATGAGTGGAATCAAGCTCGCAAGCCGGGCTTTTTTGGTTGGCCATATTTTATGGGCGACAATATTGCCTTCCCTTTTCGCGACTTTGAAACTGATACAGTGGGAGCATTGTTTGATCCTCTTCATCCGATCAATTCCTCCCCCAATAATACCGGTATGCGAGAATTGCCTCCTGCCAAACCTGCTTTCATATGGTATGGTAAGAACAACTCAGAAGAGTTCCCCATGCTAGGCAAAGGCTCCAATTCGGCGATGTCAGGACCGATTTACTATACGCCTCCTAGCGCCAAAGGGTCTGCTGTCAAAATGCCTCCTTACTTCGAGGGAAAATGGTTTATTTATGAATGGGCGCGTTCTTGGATACAAGTAGTGACCATGAATGAAAAGGGTGATTTGATCAAAATTGAACCCTTTTTGAAAGATGAAGAATGGGTCAAACCGATAGAAATGGAAGTAGGACCAGATGGTGCCCTCTATGTACTCGAATACGGTGCTAACTACTTTATGAATAATCCCAAAGCACGCCTTTCACGTATAGAATATGCGGCTGGTAATCGTATGCCTGTACCACGCCTAGAAGCTAGTAAGCAAGCGGGTGCGGCTCCATTTAAGGTGGACTTTAGTGCCAATGGCAGTATGGACTTTGATGAAGAAACATTGCGTTATGAGTGGTACTTCACGGATTCTACACAAGTACAAGCCGAAGGCGAACGAGTGAGTTATACGTTCGGCGAAGCCGGAAGCTATCCTGTCAAACTAAGAGTCCATGATGCACAAGGTGGCTTTGCAGATGCGCGGGTCAATATCCAAGTAGGCAATGAGCCTCCGCAAGTCAAACTGCAAATGAGTGGTAATCAAAGTTTCTACTTTGACGAGCCAAATCGTGAATATCAAATCGATATCAGTGATCTTGAAGACGAAAAATCTTCTCAGATAGATCCTGCTAAAATGGACGTGAAATTTATTTATGTGCCTGATGGTCAGGATTTAGAGGTGATGCTGGGTGAGGGAAAACCGATCAATGCATCTTTCCGCTTTGCGAAAGGCCTCAATCTGATCAAAAGCAGCGATTGTAAGAGTTGCCATGACCCTGTGATCAAGTCTGTCGGTCCCAGTTACCAAGAGATTGCAAGCTTTTACAAAGGTAAAGCGGGAGTGGTCGAGGACTTAGCAGGCAAAATCATTAGTGGTGGCAATGGCGTATGGGGCGAGAAAATCATGGCAGGGCACCCACAACACAGCATGGAAGAAACCCGCGAGATGGTACGCTATATATTGGCTCAAGGCGAAGAGGAGTCTGCTAGCTTATCCCCTCGGGGAACGCTTAGTCTTAACCAGCACTTGCCTACTGATGAGCAAGGCGCATATCTATTGGCTGCAAGCTATACTGACCAAGGTGCCAACGGCATCGCTCCACTTAGCTCTCGGGAATTGCTAGTGCTTAGAGCTCCGGTGCTTGTAGGAGACCTTAATGATGGTGCTGATAAAGTAGGCCGTCGATTAGAGGATATGATAAATGGGCGTAACAATACGATTGTGCCAGTCTATGGAGATGGAGCTTATTTAGCGTTCAATGAAATTGACCTCACCGGTATAGCCGCTTTTGATATGCGCTTACAATCATTTGAAGGCGCTACGATTGAGTTGCGTTTGGGCTCAGCCGCTGGCGAACGCATCGCTCGATTGGCCGTACCCGCCGGCAATGGAAAAAAAGGCTATCAACAGTTTCGAATGTCGATCCAAGCTACTAATGGCAAAAAAGATATTTATCTCGTATTTGTAAATCCGAAGCCAGAAGCCAGATTTTTGCTTAATTTTGATAGGATTCGTTTGATTCCCCAAGCAATCAATTAATGGCTAAGCATGTTTAGATTAGATCAAAAAGTAGCGATCGTTACCGGTGGAGGTAGCGGTATCGGTAAAGCGATTTGTCAATTGTATGCTCGACAAGGCGCTCATGTTCATTTGTTGGATGTAAATACCGAAGGCGCAGCTCAAACCGCTCAAGAGATTAGGGCAGAAGGTGGCTGGATAGAAACCCATTATTGTGATCTTAGTCAACAAGAAAACGTAAAACGTACTTTCAGCGCCATTTGGGAGCAGGAAGGTCGCATCAATATCCTCGTCAATAATGCTGGCATCGCTCATATCGGCAATGTGGAAAATACCACTGAGGAAGCTTTAGACCGTATTTATCAGGTCAATATCAAGGGCGTTTATAATGGCATCCATGTCGCCTTGCCTTATCTGAAAAAGAGTGGGGGAGGAGCCATTCTAAACCTCGCCTCGGTCATCTCGGTGGTGGGAATCAAAGATCGTTTTGCCTACGGTATGAGTAAAGGAGCTGTTTGGACGATGACACTCTCAGTGGCGAAAGACTATCTAGCGGATGGGATTCGCTGCAATGCGCTTGCTCCGGCTAGGGTGCATACCCCTTTTGTGGACGGCTTTTTGAAGGATAATTATCCGGGACGTGAGGAAGAGATGTTTGAAACACTCTCACAAACTCAGCCCATTGGTCGGATGGGTAAGCCTGACGAAATTGCGGGCTTGGCCGTCTATCTTGCGAGTGATGAAGCAAGTTTTATTACTGGCAGCCTCTTCCCGATTGATGGTGGTTTTATTACGCTGAATAATTGATAATAGAGAAAAGAGCTTGACGGATCAGGAAACAATTGCTGCGATTGAGGCAGGAGGCATCGATAAAGAAAAAGCCGCGACCAAGCTTTATGAGGCTTTGGAACCTTATGTGCTCAATGGTATGAAGAAGTTTCGCATCAATGAAACCTTAGCGCGTGAAGCCTTTCACTTGGCCATCAATAAAACCATTCAAGCGATAGAATTTGGCCAGTTTCAAGGCAAAAGTAAGATCTCGACCTACTTCCATCCCATCTTTTTTAATCGCTGTATTGATATTTTGCGACGAGAGTCGTCCTATAAGGAAGGAGACTTAGACGACTATATGTTTAACCTGCCCGATAAAGCGATGGATATACTGCGAAACATACAAGCCCAAGACAATCTGCGAGAGCTGCATTTTCACTTAGATGCATTGGGCGAGAAATGCCGTCGTTTGTTAATTGATACGGAGTGGTATGGCAAAACCCTTACAGAGATGGCCAAAATCCTCGATTATGCCTCCGCGAGTGCTGCGGGTACGACGAAGAACCGTTGCCTGCAAAAGCTCAAATCGCTCATGAATATTAATGCATAAGCTATCATGCAAAGCCCATATATCGAACAAATAGATGCTTACCTACGCAAGCAACTCAGCCCCGAAGCTCAGCTAGCTTTTGAACAGGCTTTGGAAGATGATGCTAGCTTAGCTGATGCGCTCAAACAACATTTGGAGGCGCTGGTAGCGATTCGTCAAAAGGGTTTTCAATCGGAAATTGCTGAGACCGAGTCAGAGACAAAAGACGAGGCGTTCGTTGAAAACGTGGCCAAAACTCGTAGACTCACACCACTGCGCATCTTTTTGGTAGCAGCTTCTATCACTTTGGTAGCGATGCTTAGCTGGTGGGTGATGACTGCTTCGCAGAACGATGCCGAGAAACTATTTGCGGCTCATTTTTATGCACCTGCTGCTTCAGACTTACTCAGAGGTGGTGCCCAAACGCCTGCTGATTCATTACCTACTCCGCTAGTCGAAGGTTTGCAAGCCTATCAAAAGGGCGCTTATAGTGAGGCAATTGTAGATTTTAGTGCGGTGCCAAAAGATCAGCTTACGGCTTTTGAGCGCTCTCACCTCAATCTGCTTTCGGGAATTAGTTACTTAGTAGGTGCCGAATATGACTCTGCTCAATTATACTTCCAAACAGCCGATATGCATGTTGAAGCCGCTGATTGGTATCTCGCTTTGAGTTATTTCCGCGCTAAGGATTTCAAAACGGCTCGCGAGCTATTGAGCAAAATCGCGAATGACAATACGCATGAGTTTCAACTACTCGCCCAAAAGCTATTAGCTGATCTAGATTGATCTCTATTTGAATTTTTTTGCTGATGAAGGTTACGTTTTCGCAAGCCAAGCTAACCAACGTTTGATGTGTGCCCTAGCAGGGCGCTTCCCTCTTACAATCAGCATAAAATTTCCCTTATGAAATCAACGCTTACTTCACTATTGCTCATCTTATTATTTTTTAACCTTCAAGCTCAAAACTTATTTCTTGATATCAGGCCCGGTTCTTCGACATCGGCGGTTGATCATTTTACCGTCATGCCTAGTGGAGTGATGATGTTTATGGCCTCTAATGGGATATCTGGTGTAGAGTTGTGGCAAAGTGATGGCACAATTGGCGGGACAAATTTGATCAAAGATATTTACCCCGGTTCCAATCCTTCTTATCCGCTAGCTTATCATGAGTACAATGGGGAGATCTTTTTTCGGGCCAGTAATGGTACCAATGGTTATGAGTTTTGGAAAACAGATGGCACTAGTGGGGGGACCCAAATGGTTTATGATGCTTGGACAGGCGCTAGCAATGGAGTGAGTTTGGTCACCAATGGATTTGTGATTGCTGAGGCTGGAGGACTAATGGTAATGTCTCTTTCCAATGGAACAACCAATAACGGGCAAGAGCTATATGCAAGCGATGGTACTACTGCTGGTACTGTGATGCTCAAAGATATCTATGTCGGCACTGGTAGCTCTGGGCCCCAAGATTTTGTCTCACTGGGTGCTGGAGCTGTTTTTACAGCTTATGAATATGATATTAACACCGCTACAGGGAGTGCCCGTGAACTCTGGCGTACCAATGGGACCGCTGCTGGCACTATTTTGCTCAAAGACATCAATCCTGGCATCGGAAGTAGTACTCCCCAAGATTTATACAAAGTTGGAAATACTATCTTCTTTTCAGCAGATGATGGTACTAATGGCCGTGAACTCTGGAAGACTGATGGTACTACCGCCGGAACGGTATTGGTCAAAGACATCAATCCCACTGGTAGTTCGAGTCCTGAAGCATTTGAAAGAGTCGGTAGTTATTTGATGTTTTTTGCAGATGATGGCGTTCATGGAGATGAGCTCTGGCGCACCGATGGGACTACTGCTGGCACAGTGATGGTAAAGGATATTAATCCGGGCTCCGCTGATTCAAAATACATCATTCCCTATCATACTGAGATGGATGGGTATTATTATTTCAATGGTAATGATGGGGTTAATGGCACTGAAATTTGGCGTAGTGATGGTACTGAAGCGGGTACAAATCTGGTTATAGACATTCGCACAGGACAATACGGTTCCAATCCAAATGGATTCTTTTCCCATGACGGTCTTTTGTACGTGAGTGCTTATGATATAACAGATGGTTTTGAACTTTGGATTAGCGATGGCGTTACGACAGGCAAGTATATGAGTTTTCAAGCAGGACTTTCTTGTGGTTGTCCATCAGATTTTACTTTTTTCAATAACCTGATCTTCTTTACGGCAGACAATGGCTTCTCTGGTCGCGAAATGTGGTCTCTTGACCCTTCGACTATTACCAGTTTGCCTGTCGAGTTATTGGATTTTCAAGCCAATTTACAAGCAAATGGCCAAGTCTTATTAGAGTGGAGTACTGCCACTGAAATCAATAATGATTACTTCGTCATCGAACGTAGTGTCGATGGAGTTTTATATGAACCGATTGCCCAAATAGATGGTAATGGTACTAAAGCAAGCCAAAGCGACTATGATGTACTTGATAATAAGCCTTTAAATGGCAAAAATATATATCGTATCAAGCAAGTTGACTTTGATGGCCAAGTCCATTATTCCTCCATGGTAGTGGTCAATGCTTCTGGCCAACAAGGATTTTCTCTCAGCCCTAACCCTGCTAGCGATCAATTGAGAGTAGAATTTCCCCTTTCGGAGAGAAGTACGAGTATCAGTCTATTCAATATGGCAGGTCAGCAATTACGAGCGGAACAAATTATGAGCGGACAAACTTTTTTGACCCTCCCATTATCTGACTTGAGTGCAGGAGTTTATCTGATTGAAGTCAATCAAAGCGGTATAATCATCCGCGAGAAATTTATCAAGCAATAAATTTTAGTTAAACTGATAAAAGTAAGCCCTGTTAGGATTCAATTCCTAACAGGGCTTTGTGCTTTAAACGATTAGCCTATCAACTGATCCTATTCGCATTCATTATATGCCTTGAGGGCTGTGAGCAGAGATTCACGATTTTGTTCATATTCTCCTTCTGCGGCAAGTTTCGAAACCGTCGGACAATCTGCTAGATACTTAGCAAATGCCTTATTGAAGTTGTAACCAAAGCGATCTCCGTTGAGATTATTGAGCTTCTTGGTTTCTGCATTGTAGACCAAATAGTCATGATCGCTCTTGTCAGGATACTCAAATATAAAGTAGGAGACCTTCTTACCCGTAAATATGATTTCCGCCATCGCTCTGATCGGTAAAATGACATCATAGCTCGGCAAAAAGTCTAACATCCCGTAATTGATACCATTTCTGTGTACTAATAACACTTTCGTTGGGTCAACTTTTTGCTCTGTCTCTTCGCGATTACCCGTTTCAAAGACGTAAAATCGTGTGATCCCTTTCTTATCATTCCAATCGTATTCGATTTGTCCTTTTATGGTGTCTTTTTCGGTTGTAATTAGGTAAGCATTAGCGTCTACGATTTCTTCTGCTTCACCCGTTTCTGTAAAGGTGCTAATCTCCGTCTCTCTTTCTTTTTCATAAGCAGCGAGGAAGTCTGAAGCAGCAGTCTCTTCATAAGTCCCAGCATAGGTTTGAGCGATGCTTTGATTGGCGGCTACTCTGCGTTCCATGTCTTTGAGTACGGGTATGAAGTCTTTCACTAAGGCTTCCGACCTATAACCATCTGTAGAAGCCTGCGCCATCTCGAAATAAGTTTTTCCTTGACCGGGTTCGTGGAGGTAGGTGTACATCTTTGCTAGAGCCAAAGCCGCTGCATAGTGTAATCTGATCTGCTTTTTGTTCTTTGGATCAAACTCCTTGAGGCTAGTTTTGAAGACATCTAAGCTGCCTTGTAACTCCTTTAGGACCTCCTCCGGAGAACGCTTGAACTTATCGGCTGCTTGCATGCTTTCGATCTGCTGCAATGCAGCAACCAATTTTTCTGCCCCAAATTTTTCGGGTTTTTTGATGGTAAGTAGATCGATATCCCTCAAAGTTACATAGCGGGTATCTATGTTTGCTTGCAACCAATCACCACTGACTTGCATTAGTCGATTGAGCTCTCTTTTGAAAGTTTCATAGATATATTTTTCCTGTTCTGCTTCCCAAGAAGTTGCTAGCTGGGTGGCACGAGATGCTTTGCCATAAGTCCTGACCCGTTCTTCGCCGCGTTTGTTAAAGGTTTTTTCTCGCATCAACTGGCGTTTGCCATCATAGACACTGACTTTAAAGGGGAGAGCATAAGTGAGGTCATAATAGTAGTAAACCTTATCTACATTTTCTCCAGCCTTATTTTTAACTCTTTCTTTTCCTTTGGCCAAGGTTTTGCCAATGTAATATGCTTTACCTAGTTCGATGATGACTTCAAAATCACCTTTTACTGGTATCATCTCATAAGCTGTCAATTTGTAGGTTTTGGGCAGTAGTTCATCGAGATTGACACCGTATTCGATAGGATCGAGTTCCATATCATCGACTCGGATAGAGTAGGTTTTGAATGTGCCTTCTAATGGCTCTAAAGGTAGCTGTAAGTAGGTAAATGGGGTCGCAAGATCACGAAAGGACTGAGCGTTCACCGCAGGTGTGAAACAATAAACTAGCAAGAAGAGTAAACTGCCTAGGTAGGTAGATTTTTGCATAGGGAATTTTGTCTGAGTCATCTGTGTTGTAATATTATATATAGTGATTTGCTTGATGAGACGAGGCAAGATTTAGGATATCAACATGGGGACTCACTTTTTTTTGATTTTTTTTAAGAGGATGAATTATTGCTTCAATATGCGGCTAGGGATTATTTGGCTTTTGCTCAGTTTTTGTACGCTCATCAACCTTAGCGCTAGCCCTCCTGACACACTCGCGGCACATGAGTTATTTGAAACCGCTAAATCTTTGAGAGATAGCAAGCAATACCTTGAGTCCGCTCGTTTGCTGATTGAGGCAAGGGATGGATTTATGGCTGCTGCTGCGCAGAACGATCAAGCTTATTGTTGGGAGCGAGCAATCAAGGCTGCTGGGATAGCCGTCGGAAATTATCTCTTAGCCGAAAAATTTGCTAGAGGTGACTCAATTGCCCGCAACTCGATAGCAGCGTTCCCCGAAGGGGTGCTTAAACAAAGCAAACAGACGCGCAGCTTATATGGCAACTGGGCGCGATGCTATTATTATCTACAGCAATTTGATCAGGCCGCTGCCTTGTATGAGGATTTGCTCCAGGCGGAAAGGCAAAGAGTACCCATAGATTCGAATGTGATACAAAGGGTGTTGACGGATATTACTTACAGCTATCGGGCTGCTGGGAAACTTGAGCAAATGATGGGTTATAGTGAGCAGGCACTGACTTGGGCTCAAGTGCGGGCTGATACGATTAATATTGCGATTATTTTTCGCTCGATGGCAGGTATGGCGAACAGGTTTGGGGAAATTAATAAGGCCGACTCTTTATATAAATTGGCGGTTAACCTATTGGAGACTTACAGCCAATCAGACCTTAAAAGTCTCATGATGGCGCATGGTGATTATAGTGGTTTACTGCTTCGACGAGGTTTTTTTCGAGAAGCTTTAGTTTATGCACAACTGTCTTTGCAAGAAGCTGAAGAGTATGCTGGTCAGCAGCATCCAAGTTATGCCGATGGATTAATAGAAATTGGAAATTGCTATATGGCGATACGCGATTTTTCGATGGCAAAGTCTTATCTCTTTAGGAGTCTTGACATTTTCCTACAAGCTGTAGGAGAAAACCATACCAGAGTCGCGGACATTTATACAAAACTTTCCAAAATATATTTTGCCCAATTGGAACAGGAGCAGGGCTTCGAATACCAAGAAAGAGCTGTGCGGATAAGAGAAAAAGTCCTTGGAAAAAACAATCGGTATACGGTCAACCATTACGGTAATTTGGGTTGGGCATATTTGGAAATGGGCCGCTATGAAGAAAGTATGGCTGTATATGAAAAAACCATTGCGATGTCGCTTAGCTTCAAACCCGTCAATCAATATGCGGTCGCCTATATGGAAAACAATCTGGGGAGGAGTTATGAAAAGTTAGATCGTTTTGACGAGGCCGAAGCGACACATAAGCGCGCGCTCATGCGTAAGCAGGCAATATTTGAACCTAATCATATTCAAATCGCTATTAGCGTCATCCATTTGGCGTATCTACAACAACGCAAAGGAGATTTTGAGCAAGCCAAGCAATTATTTGACGAAGCCGTAAACATGACTGCCTCCTTTGTCCCTTTTGATTCTATTTATCATGCCGAATCATTATTGGCAGTGGTACAATGGGCCTATGCAAGCAAGGACTATAGACTCGGGACGCAATATTTACAGCAAGCCGAAGCGCTTCTACAAGCTAATTCACTATCTATCCTTCAGGAACGCTTGAAACTGCGAGAGCTTCAAGTCAAAACCTTTTTAGCCTTAGGCGAACTCGAAAACGCATTAGCCAAAATTGCATTAGCCGACCAAGAGATTGCTGAGGTTTTGCCTCGCTTACAAGAGCGAAAAGGACGCTTAGAACTCAAAAAGATTGCTCATTTTCTTTACCTCAAAGGCGTCTCAAGCTGCTACCAACTGTATCAAAAAACGCAGGCACAATCATGGCTCACACAAGCCTTTAAATATGCCGAATCCGCGAAAGCAACAGTGCTTTATCAAGAAATGCATGAGTTAGCCCTAGAGCAAAAAGGACTCTTGCCGCCCCATATTGCCCAATTTGAATCGGACATTCGCAGCCGTGATCATTTTCTGAACGAGCAGTTACTAGAGCTTCAAAACCTCAGAGAACAAGATGTTGAGGAGGTCGCTCGTGTCAAGTCAGCGCTTTTGCGGACACGGATTCAGACCGACTCACTCTTTAATGTGCTTGAAAATCAGTATCCTCAATATTATCAATTGAGAGTCAAGACGCCTCGGCTTGGTCTCGCCTTTATCCAATCGCAACTGGCTGACAATCAAAGTCTATTGGAGTATTTGGTCGATGAAGATCAAGTTTGGGTTTTTGTGATTGGAGCAGATAAGGTGGATTTAGTACCGCTTCGCGGAACGCTCGATCTTGCTCCTCTCGTCGATCAATTGCGTATCTCCGTCAGCGCGACAAGTCAGGAGGCTGCATCGCATCAAAAATATCTATCCGCGGCTAATGAACTCTATAATTTGCTCGTCAAACCCATCACAGTAAATATCAAGTCTGAAGTGATTTTGATCCCCGATGATATTCTCTCATACCTACCATTTGAATGTTTATTGAGTCAGCCCGCTGACCCTCGAGAAGCGACGCATCAATTAGCCTTTTGGCTCAAGGACAAAACCATCAGTTATGCCTATTCTGCCAGTTTATGGGCTCAAGGGCGTAAAAAAAGGCGTTTTGCTCCCAAAGGTTTATTAGCCGTAGCGCCCATCTTCAAGGATACTCAAAATGAAATAGCGTCTAGTCGTGGTGATTATCTGGGCCCTCTGATGGCGAGTCGATCCGAAGCAAAAAGCGTCGCCCAAATCTGGCAAGGAGAGACCCTGCTAGATTCTATGGCGAGTGTACAAAATTTTGCTGCCGTGGCTTCTCAATACCAAATCATTCATTTGGCTACGCATGGCAAGATTTTGGATGATGTGGCGGGGCGAACCTTTTTAGCTTTTTATGGCTCAGATGATACTTTACGCCTCGGCGAACGCCTCTATCCCCAAGTGCAAGCCCTTTACCTTGCTGATTTATTTAGTTTGCGACTGCATTCAGATTTGGTAGTGCTCTCCGCTTGTGAAACAGGTTTGGGCAAGTTGTACAAAGGCGAAGGAGTCGCTTCGCTCGCCAGAGGTTTTACCTATGCTGGGGCAGGATCGATTCTCAATACGCTTTGGAGTGTGAGTGATGAAGGGAGCAAAATGCTCATGGAACGATTTTATTATCATCTAAATCAATCTCATTCGAGAAGTGCTGCTTTGCGATTGGCCAAACTTGATTTGATTGAAACTCGGCCAGAGTTTAGTAAGCCCTTTTATTGGGCTGGATATATCTTAGTCGGAGACGAACGAGTGATCAAGCCACAAAGCCAAGGACACAGTATCTTTTATTTATTAGCTCTGATTGGTGGTGCTTTGATTCTGGGTTTAGCTTGGCAATCATCTCATAAAAAAAGGCAGACCTGATGGCCTGCCTTCCTTGGGTTGATAAATCTTTTACTATTCGTTTGTGTCAGCCTCTTGGTACTCTTTGATCAGTGCTTCAGTACCACTAACATCTTCATTGTTTCGTTTTCCAGTTGCGATGGCACGATTGGCCCATTTCATCCCTAAGCCGGTCTGGCCAGTTTTGAAGAGGAGAGCGGCATAAGTATCCATATATGCGTAGCTATCTTCTTTGTTTACCACATTGTGCATCCAATCAGCGGCAACAACTAATAAGACTTCATTGTCGCACTTTTCGTACATAGTCCAAGCCGCGCTATTGAAAGCTCCTGCGTATTCGTAGCCTTTTACTGCTACTAACTCATTGCCTGCGGCTACTAGATTGTCCCAAGCATCAGTACGCTGATAATAAGCCATCTTCATGCTATATGCTTGAGCTGGATCGTCTCCGTACTCTTCTAGCATAGCAAGTGTGCTTTCAAGCATCTTTTCATCCTTGGCATTCAATGCCGCATAAAACTTACTATTGATGATATTATCAACTACTCCTTTGGCGTCAGTTTGGCCAAAGGTTTCACCATAGGTGGCATAGTTGTCCAGAAAGCGTTTTTGATGAGCTTCTGTCATAGGCATAGTGGCTATCACATTCCACACTACTTCAGCATACATATCTTCTTGGGTATCTAGCCATTCGCCAACAGTTTCAGCTGTAGCCCGCTTCTTTTTTCCATTTTTGCCAAAGGCATCAAGGTAGAAATCTGGGAAACCCGGATCTAATACATTAGGATCACCGATTAAAGGAGGATGATTGGCTTCAAGTCGCATCTCATCCACACCACTGATAAATTTGTCGATATCAGCATCATATCCAACTATACGACCCGCTAACTTGCCTTCTGGGGTGAAAAATAATAAAGTAGGGAAAGCTCTGACTCGATACTTCATGGCCAAATCGATTCCTACTCCTTTTTCAAAGTCGATTTTGACAGCGACGATATTTTCGTTCATAAAAGCCGCCACCTTTTCATTGTGAAAGGTATTCTTGTCTTGAACTTTACACCAGCCACACCAGTCAGTGTAAGCATCGACCATGATATATTTGCCTTGCTCAGCAGCAAGACTGCGAGCTTCCTCCCAGGAGCCATCAATAAAGGCTACGTATGGTCCATTCGCTAGCTCTTCTGCTACTTCTTCGGGAAGTTGAGCGGATAGATAAAGTGTATTACTTAGCCAAAGGCTAACGAACAGGCAAAAAAGCAAAGATTTTCGCATAAGGTTTAATTGTTAGTTTCGGCTATTTTTTGCAGGTCCTTTACTAGGTCCTGATACTTCTGGAAAAAGCCAGATAGCCGTTCTACATAATCTTTTTGTATAGCTAGTTCTGATAGATTTGCTTGAGCGACAAGCGCCAACATTGCTGTATTGGCGATACGTTCATTCTCATCAGTTAGCTCGTATTTCTCTACTAAGTTGGAAACGGTAAGAGCAGGATTTAGCCCTTCATTGGGCAAAACAGGATTTTTTGTTGACATAAATGATTAAAACTAGGCGTATGATTTATTTTGAAGTTCTGAATAAAGCAGCAGAACTGCAAGACTTTCCTTAATCTATACGAAGTCTTTCAGTCCAAGAATATCCATCGGTTCGAATGGTCAAAAAATACCATCCAGCGGTTATTTGCGGTAGTTGAATTAAGTGCTTAAAGGCTGGAGTAGCCTCAGATTTAAGGCTTTCTTGATAGATTTCTCTGCCTAAGGCATCCTTTACTTCAATCTTTAGGTTTTGAGCTTTGTCCATTTGTCCGCTTAGTTGGAAACTACCATTGCTAGGATTGGGATAAACGCGGAACTGAGCGTTCTGCGAAGCAGTCTCTAAAGGAGTCGTTGCGGTGCCTTGCAAATTGATATTATCAAGATAAAGAGAAAGCCCATTTTCAAACTTTGAGTATTGAAATTGAAATACGACTTGCTGACCTTGGAGAGAGGATAGGTCCAGGCTAATAGTTTGCCAGTCTTCACAGTTGGGAATCCAAACATCTGTGGTATCGACGCCAATATTGACTGTAGCAAGCGAGTTTTCAGAGAGATCGAGCAAAGGCATATTGGAAAAAGTCTCCCCACAGTCGGTTGAGTATAGCACGCGAAAGCGTTCGCCGTTGAAGGCGCCTTGTCGAATCGGATCATAAGCATAAGCATAGTCAAACTCTAAAACAGGCTGTTGCACAGAACGAAGATCAAACATTGGGCTACGCAAGCCGTCCTCTAATCCTGCCGCAAAGGCAAACTGATTGTTCATGAACATACAGTTATCATCCCCTCCATTATTAGGATCGCAACCTCTATTAATTAGTTGCCAACCGATACCCTCGGGATTGTCTAAGGTCCACGAATTTGGTAATCCGTTTTCGAAATCGACTTGATGAGGTGCGGTGATCCATGGGAGAAAATTCACATTGGTGATAAGTGTATCGTTTTGCTGATAGCCGTCTGTTTGAGCGTTCGGCGCAGCCGTATATACTTTGATCTGATGCGGACCTGGCTCTAATGTCTGTCCTAAAGCCAGTGAAATCGTGTCTGATTGCGTATAGTTAACATTTCCGTTCCAAACGGTTTGAATCAAGGGCCCATTATCAACTTGATAGAATAGATCGAGGCTTTGCAAAGGTGCTAGACCAAAATTTCTGAGAATGATTTGAAGATTTTGAGGGCTTTCACAGAGATTGAGGCTAGGTTGGAGAATCTCGGTAAGTCCGGCATCGTAAGCAAAAGGAATACGGCAAACTTGAGAATTGATCAAGCTTGGACGTAGGTTGCGGAGGACTACCCGCATACGCTCTACTTGTCCAGGGGTAAAGCGCTTACGACAGTAGGCCTGATTATAGTCCATGTATAGATCATTAAGATCAGTCGTGTCAGAACGGAAAGGATTATTGATACTCGTGTCGTCTGCATCGGTAGTACAATGATTGACCGGACCACAACCTTCAAAATAGATGGCATTGTCTGGAGGCGTATCACAAACACGGTCTCCCTGCATCAAGCAATCATCATTTTGGCAACCCTGGTCAAAAGGGTGGGGAAGGCCGAGATAATGGCCTATTTCATGGGCAAGGGTGCCAGTATTGGCTTTGGAACTACCGATCTGTGAATGCAGCATCACGATTCCATCATAGAAATCACCCGCAGCATATGGGTAGTATGCGTATCCCGCAACGCCACCACCCAGTAGAGTTCGGGCTACATATTTATTCAGATATTGGTCAGTAGGCCAATAAAATTCTTGCTTCATGGCAAAATCATCATTTGCACCGATCTCGGTAAAGGGGGTGAAGAATCGTTCTATACCGCTGGTCGGCAAGCCATCAGGATCAACTTGAGCCATGCAAAATTGGATACGCACATCAGCGCCTTTAGTGCTG
>JBGCFA010000060.1:0-3073 GCA_045106675.1 Bacteroidia bacterium | reverse complement strand
CTTCATAAATTCGGTCGCCCCGACATTCGTGTTGTAGCCGGTGGAGTCATCCCTCCGCAGGATTACGAGATCCTTCGTGATATGGGTGTGAGCGCGGTCTTTGGTCCGGGTACGCCTGTGGCTAAGGCTGCGATTGAGATTCTGGAGTTGTTGAAGCGGGATTTGGGGGAGTGAAGGGGGAGGAAGTGGCAGTTCTTTAATGGCAAAGTATCAAAAGGAACTAAAAAAAGATATCTCTTAAACTAAAATAAGCTCCCTATGATATCTTTTACAAAAGATATCATATTAGTGTTTTAGCTGCACGAAAGCTTGGAGATGCCCTAAACTTGCAATCGAGCACTAAGGTTGATTTTTCTGCAAAACACTGGTCGACAGTCTCTATTCAAATTCAAGATCTATCAACATCGTAGCAGCTGATTGTTTAAAGTTAATCAAGCTTTGTCGGCCTTACCTGGCGATCATATGGGTATCTTAACCCATTACAAAAAAAATCATGTCAAAAAAGGTAATTAGCTTATTTTCAGGTGCTGGAGGTTTCGACATCGGTATTGAAAAAGCGGGATTTGAAACTGCGGTCCTAGTTGAAATGGACCCTTCATGCTGTGACACTCTGCGTTTCAATTTCCCTAACAAGCCGGTCATTGAGGGTGATATATGTGAAATTTCTACCGCTCAAATGCTTAAGACAGCAGGACTAAAGAGATTAGAAGCGGCCTTGGTTATTGGTGGTCCACCTTGCCAGTCTTTTAGTCTAGCAGGAAAACGACTTGGGATGGATGATGAAAGGGGAATGCTAGTCCTTGAATTTATAAGAGTAGTAAGGGAAGCGCTTCCTGTTGGGTTCATTATGGAGAATGTTAAAGGAATGACCAACTGGGATGGAGGACGAGCTATGGACGCCATTATGAATGAATTGAAAGATCCAATTGTGTTCAAAGGGAGAAAATATTCTTACGATGTCTCGATTAAAGTTTTGAATGCAGCTGATTTTGGAGCGCCGCAGTTTCGAGAAAGAGTTATATTAGTTGGCAATAGAGTTGGTAAGAGATTTGAGTTTCCAAAGCCGACACATGGTCTTAAGAATATTGATTTGATAAATGGGAATTCACTCAAACCTTTTCGTTCAGTTGATGATGCAATAGGAGGTTTACCAAAAGCGGACGAACCTTCTGAAACTGCTAAACGTATCTCTAAAACTATTAAAAAACGAATTGTCAACCATGGCTATTAAGAATCATCAAATGACAGCACATTCTCCATCAACGTTGGAGAAAATTCGGCTCGTTCCAATTGGTTCGAAATTAAGCGATGTCCAAAAGACATTCGGTTCAACCTATAGAAGGATTTGGCCTGATAAGCCATCTCCTACTGTAACTAGAAGTGGATATAGAGACTTTATTCATCCCTATGAAGATAGGATG
Organism: Bacteroidia bacterium; assembly: GCA_045106675.1. GTDB lineage: Bacteria > Bacteroidota > Bacteroidia > J057 > J057 > JBCAWW01. The sequence continues at coordinate 1,652 of JBGCFA010000060.1, read as the reverse complement.
CTCACAGTCCGAGAGTTAGCTTGTTTACAAACCTTTCCAATAAATTGGGAGTTTATTGGAACAAGACTTGATTCGTATAGCAGTAAGCGCAAGACCAATATGACCCAATTCGGACAAGTAGGTAATGCAGTTCCACCGGTTTTAGCTGAGGCGGTTGGTCGCGAAGTTCTTAAACAATTATTTAAATAAGCATGGCTAAGGTTCCGAAGGAAATAGAAGAAGAAAGTTATTTGTTGAAATCAACATTTTTCTTCAGGAAGTTGAACGATCTTAATTACGTTGGAATAGATGGAAGAGTAAAAAGTGCGGCTGCGAGACTTGAGAACGATCTTGATTGGGATGATTATACTTCATTGGGCATTAGCAATGAGGCTTGGGAGATTGCTAAGGAAAATCGAATTACTCCAGCAAGGCTTTTCGTACACCCTACATTTCTGCGTACGTATCCGAGTCTAATAAAGTACTATCGCTGTCTTGCAATGATCCCACAAAAAGGCCTGATGAAATTAGTAGGGATAAGTAACCTTAAGGCTATTGAAGAAAAAGAAAGGGATATTCCAGAGGCTAGAGTTTTAGGTGCGGTTCTAAAATTGAATGAGTTTATCTCATCTGTTCTGTCGATCAACGGTTGGTACAAAGATGAGTGTTTGAAAGCGATGGTTTATAGTACTGCTGGTACAACCATTGACGGCTCTTGGAGAAATAAAATCGGAGAAGAAGGAGAGAGAGTAGTAAAGGAGATCTTAGTCAAAGCTCTTCTGAAGAATGAAGAAGTTTCATATTTTATCTTGAAAAATGATGAAAAAATAAACTTTAAAGATTTTGACAAACTTGATAGAATAGATGAATTGCGTTCCATTTTCTTGAAGAATAGCTACTCGATTGTATTTAGATCAGAGCCAGATGGGACAATCCTATCCCCAACTGGAGACGTAGTTGGTGGGATTGAAGTAAAGGCAGGAATTGATCCAGCGGCAGCCTTAGAAAGACTTGGTGCAATGTTCAAGTCTTTTGACAATATTAAACAAACGTATCCCAAGGCTCAAACGATTTTAGTTGCTTCATGCTTGACAAGTGAGGTAGAGGCAAGGATTAGAGAATCGCAAGCTGTTAATTTCACTTTCATGCTCACTGATATTACTTTGAGTAAACGTTCAGCAGAAGCGAAATTCGTGAATAAAATCAGAGAAATATGTGGTTTGATTGACAGGCGATTTTGAACAGCGAGGAGCATTTATTTTGGCTCGATACCAGTGGAACTCACAGAGCTATACAGAAAAGTTTAGATTGAAGTAGCCGTTCTGCACTTAACAAGATTTGAAAGGGAATTACACTGGAGCCAAAACTTAGAATGACACAATTGATCAGCAAATCAATTGCTCTTAAATAGTTTTACAGAGTAGGCTCGGATTTACCCCGACGGTTAAGGCAACGTGAATACTCCGCAGCCCGCTTCGGAAAACTGAAGCCGTCCCGTGGAGCGAGGGTCCTCCTGCTTCGCACGGGACTATCTACACCGAAAACAACTCCCCACTCACTCCATCAGCCAACAACTTGCCAGCTCGGGTAAGACGATAGCTACCGTCGGTTTCTTCAACGAGTTGCCGTTCAACGAATGTTTTTACCTCCTTCAAAAAGTGAGCTTCAAATCC
>JBGCFA010000006.1:0-38055 GCA_045106675.1 Bacteroidia bacterium | reverse complement strand
TAAGCTTCCACTAGTAACGGTACCACCGATTGCCCCCGTTGATGTATTAAATGCAACTGCTTCACCAGGTGTTGTATTAGTACCTAAGTAAATATCTAAAAAGAGCTGGCCAGTAACGTCTGATAATCGCAAGCCTTGAGGGTCTCCAGGGAAAGTTCCAGGAGGAATGGCAGATACCACATTAAGATCTGCAGCTCCAACAATAAATGTTCCTTCATCCGTGTCCAGAATTCCATCATTATCATCATCTAAATCGACCTCATCACATACCAGGTCTCCGTCGGCATCATTTAAACATGGACAACCTGCACCTCGAACTGAAGCATCTTGACTACCACCGACAGTTTGTGTTACCGCAGTCGTCGCAGGGGCAACAATAGGCACCCCCAATAAGGCAGGGTCTGTTTGCTCCGAGGTAGCCCCCAAGTTAGTCGTAACTGTACTTCCTGTACCACCAGTTACTGTACCGCTTGCAGTTGTAGCATCAGCACTTACAAAGGTACCACCGCCTTCCATGTAATCTGGACAATTATCGTTGTCGCTGTCTAAATCTAAATGATCAGGTATACCATCAAGGTCTGTATCTAAAACACCTTCATCTGTATCCAAAATCCCATCATTATCATCATCCAAATCATTGATATTGACTACACCGTCGCCATCAGCATCAGCTAATGTATAACCAAAATTATTATCACAATCCTTTTCTCCTAAAGCTGTAAAAACTGCCGTTTCTACATTATCGGTTGTCAAAGAATAATCAAATCCTAGTGATGAAGTATTGACAGCGACCACATAGTCCCCACCGACTGTATTGGTGTAGTTGATGACGATATTATCTATAAATGCTTCTTCCGTACTGACTGTATACTCGATTACGCGCGCACGCAATGTGGTTGTAGACGTCAAAATGTTCGAATTGATTACCACATTTGAAATAGTAGCAGCTGAAAAGTTACCCGTTTCATCTACCAGTGTTTGGCAGGTACCAAATGAAGCATCCGAACAAATCTCAACGATGAATCGATCGGCGGTTTCAAGAAAACTATTATGATCATAATCGAAAGAAATAGTAGCGGAAGACGCAGTCCCTAAGTTTGCTGTTCTGTAAATACTTGCGTTGTCTTCTATCTCTGCTTCTCCACTTGTTATCTGAGCATCTCCCGATGTAACCCATGCATCACTCCAGCCAGAGCCTCCGGTAAAATCACCACTTGAAAAATCATCAGTAATAGTTCCAGATGGAGGAGGAAAAGTATAAGAATAAAATCCGGTAGCATCTGTATTCACCGTTCCAATTTGAACATCACCTGCGTCTACTAAACCATCGCTATTAACATCTTGATAAATATCAACAGCAATATCAGCTTTACCCGTTTCACCGACATTCAATGTTCCATCTTCGTCCAAATCTTGATAAACGATTCCCTCTATATCTATTTGCCCCGGAACAGGCGTACAAGCAAGGAGAGCACTTACGTTTGTTTCACCAGTTCCTCCTTCCTCAGCAGCAGGTTCTACAAACCAACTTTTCAACCAATCAAAAAAGCCCAAGCTATGCGGATAAGCAGCAAAAACAGCAGTCATGTCGACGCTGTTTTTTTCTAAAATCCAGTCACCATTTTGGCCGGTGATGTTATTCGAAGCAGCAATCTTTACCTCCAAAGATTGCGCTAAGTATGCAACTGCTTCTTTTCCTATATCGCCTCTCGCGAAATTGCATCCGTAGAGGTAGATTTCTTGTGTTTCTGGCGTGATGTTCTGACTAAGGAATCTCACGATTTCTTTGGCGCCAGCCCATTTTCCATTGAGTAAAAGTTGTCCGGGTTTTCCATGTGAAAAAAGATGATAAACCTTTTGGCCTTCTGTGCTCAATTCAAGCGCTTGCTCTAGAAAAGTAGCAGCTGGAACAGCTTGATCGATATGGAAGTTTTTACTTTCATGGTCTAAGCTCATTGCAGCAGAAACGAAGTCCTGCAGATTATTTTGATCGTCTGTTCTCGCAAATCCAGCATCTTCAATGCCTGCAAGATCGAGATGATAGGAAGCCGCAGCTTCGAAAGAGCTTTGAGCGACTAAGGAGGCACTAAAGCATGAAAACAGGAGAAATAAGAGAAAGGAGTAAATACTATATTTCATCTTCTAGAAATTGCTGTATTGGTAAAAGTTGAGATTGGCAGACACTATTGCTCACCAATCGTCAATAATAGAGTCCAGCTTCTGTAGATAGAGAGTGAAGCTACTATTTGCATAAATACGGCATGGAAATATTTGATTCAATTCAGATTGCTTGTAGATCTTGCGACATTTTCTCCTTCTAATATGCTCAGCTGAATGTAAGCCGGATTGATAAAATGTGTCTCTAGGGCATTTTGGGCGAGTGTTTTGTGGTTTTTTTTATGGGTAGAGGTAGCTTTTTGCTATTTTTTTTACATGAATTGGCAATTTTTCAATATGGAATATTTACGACTTGGTCCCATGAACAAAATTAAATTGTCAGCATATTGAGGATGTACGAGATTTAGAGGATTGCTTAATGGGGTGGCATGTCAAGCAAGTTTGTGAACATATCTTCTTCATTTTTGATGCAAAAGCGCTCTTTTGTGATATTATTGGTACGATCTTTCACGCTGATCGCCAATAATTTTTGCGCTTTCTTCTCACCCCCTCGCTACAATTTTTTGTGCCAAAGGATATGAGGTCTGCAGTTGGGCTTACGGCTTTGCCGAACGAAAAAAAGGGAAGTCCTCGCTAGTAATATTTTTTGTAAGGATTTGATAGTCAGGTAGATAGTGCTAGGGAAAAGGATAAATGTTTCAGGCTAATAGGTGTTTGGAGACGACAAAATTTATACTCTGCGAGAAAGTTAGACCAAATTGAAGTCGATAATTCGCAAAAAAAGCCTCTCTAGCACTCGCCTTCTGATCGTAATATTTGTAAATTGTTTGAGACTTGGGACTATATCTTACAAGCGCGGAATGGCTTTTGCGATGAAAAATTAACACACATTACATCGCTCAATAAGCGGAGTTCTTAAGTCTTGAATGAGTCAGGAGCTTTATTATCTTCAATAAACTCCAAACCACTCATTAGGAGCAACATCATTTATGCGATCAACAAAAAGACTGCTCACCTGGGCGCTCATCATTTCCCTCTCATTTAGCGTTGGTTTTGTTACCGACGTTTCCGACAATTATTTCGAAATTTCCAAAAACCTGGACATTTTCGGTAAACTCTACCGAGAAATTAATTCACTCTATGTCGATGATACTGATCCCTCAGAATTGATGCGGACGGGTATCGACGCGATGCTCAACTCACTTGATCCCTATACCAATTATATCAGTGAGCGTGAGATTGAAGATTATCGTTTTATGAGTACCGGCCAATATGGCGGCATCGGTGCTTTGGTAGGCAAACGCAAAGATAAGTTCATCTTATTGGAGCCATATGAAGACTATCCAGCTCAAGTAGCAGGTTTACGGACAGGCGACGAAATCATGGCGATTGATGGCAAAGCGATCAGTGGTACTGAGATGAGCGTTTCGGATGTGCGTGCTCTGTTGAGAGGGCCTAAAGGCGAAAGCGTACAACTTAATGTCAAGCGTTCTGGCGAAGCCACCACGCTAGACTTTAAACTCACCCGCGATCGTATCCGCATAGACAATGTCCCTTATTTTGGGATGGTCAATGAGGAAGTCGGTTATATTTCATTGACGGGTTTTACCCAAGATGCTGGCAAAGAAGTGGCTAATGCCACTCAGAGCCTCAAAAGTGATCACCCCAACCTCAAAGGAATCATATTGGATCTCAGAGGTAATCCTGGCGGACGTTTAGATGAAGCCGTCAATGTGTCGAATGTATTTGTACCACAAAAAGAGACCATCGTCGAAACCCGTGGTCGCTTAGAAGATGCCTATCAGGTATATACTGCCCAACGCTTACCCGTCGACGTGGAGATCCCTTTGGTGGTCTTGGTCGATAGAGGGAGTGCTAGTGCTTCGGAGATTGTGGCGGGCTCGATTCAGGATTTGGATCGGGGTGTCATCATCGGACAACGTAGTTTTGGCAAAGGCCTAGTTCAGAAGATTCGTCCTCTGAGCTATAATACCCAACTCAAGGTAACGACCGCAAAATACTATACACCCAGTGGACGCTGTATTCAAGCCATAAACTATGCGGACAAGCATGCTGATGGTAGTGTTGCCAAAATCCCAGATAGTTTGCAAAATGCCTTCAAAACACGCAATGGACGGACTGTCTATGACGGCGGAGGTATCGAGCCAGATTTTGCGATCGCAGGGACTAATATTGGGACCATCACTCGTGAGTTGAGTTTGCAGGGCTTAATCTTTGATTTTACGACCAACTTTGTCGCGAGTAATCCTAGTATTGCCGCTGCGCGGAACTTCCAAATCGATGATAAGATTTATACTGCTTTCAAAGAGTTTGTCCGTACTCAGAATTTTGATTACGACACTGAAGCAGATCGTCAATTAGAAAAATTGATTTCAACCGTAAGCGAAGAATCTTATGGAGATTTACTCAATCAAGATCTCGTGGCCTTTGATCAGAAGCTCGATGGCATGAAGGATCGTGATCTCGATAAGCACCGCAGTGAAATCAGTATGCTGCTCAAGCAAGAGATTGTACAACGATACTATTATCAGAGTGGCGCTATCGAAACGAGCTTTGGCGATGATGAAAACATCCTCAAAGCTGTGGAAGTAATCGGTAATGGAAAAGTTTATCGTAAGACCCTCGGAAAGTAAAATCCTTTCACGAGGATCAAGATTTATAGACTAGGCAGTGGTTGTAGACCACTGCCTTTTTTTGTGAACTTGTATTCGCCATTACTTTAACAAAAAGCCCTTCCTGTCAAGGATTCAGGACAAAAAATACAGAGAATTTAAAAAAATATGTATATTCGTTTAGCTAATTAGTCGTTCCCTGGAAGGGCTAAATAGTTAGAAACATCAGTTTAATAGCTGATATTTCATGATGAAAGCAGGTGCCCCGCAGTCTCACTGTGGGGCGTTTTTTTTGATAACAATGCCTAGCTCTCTCGGTTAACTACTCAATGGAAATGCTAAGCACCAATATACGTCAGCAAACAGAGACGCTAATCGCGGAACTCTGTAATGGATTATACGAACGAGAGGAACCGATGAAGTTGGCCCTCTTGAGTGCCGTGGCAGGCGAAAGTATCTTCTTGCTTGGGCCTCCCGGAGTCGGTAAAAGTTTGATTGCGAGGCGACTCAAATACGCGTTCCGAGACGGTAGCTCTTTTGAATACCTCATGAGTCGCTTCAGTACGCCTGATGAGATCTTTGGGCCAGTCTCCATCAAAAAACTAAAAGAAGAAGACAAATACGAACGCCTCACTGAGAAGTATCTGCCGGGAGCCAATATTGTATTCCTTGATGAGATTTGGAAGTCTGGGCCGGCAATTCAAAATGCCCTCCTCACCATCCTCAATGAAAAGATCTATCGCAATGGCGAGCAGGAAATCATCGTAGATATCAAAGGGATCATCACGGCCTCCAATGAGCTACCGCCGGACAAAGAAAGCTTCCAACCCCTTTGGGACCGCTTCCTTTTGCGTTACCCGATGGGTGGGATCAAAAACCAGCAAAACTTCCTCCGGATGATCACCGACACTCAAGATGTGTATGAGGATAGCGTTCAGCAAAGCACAAAACTAGGCTATGATCAGCTCGATAGCTGGAATACCCAGATCAATGCGATTGAGGTTCCCCCTGAGGTGCTCAATACTATACAGCTGGTACGCGCCAAACTGGAGGCACACAATGAAAAACCAGCTAGAGAAATAGCCCCATTTCGAATCTACGATCGTCGTTGGAAAAAAATCATCCGTTTGATTCGTACTTCCGCCTTTCTCAATGGACGTGATAAGGCCGATTTGATGGATTGTTTTTTGATGGTCCACTGTCTGTGGAACGTTCCCGAGCAGCTAGAACTACTACAGGAGATCGTCGGCGAAACCGTCCGCAAGCACGGCTATTCAATCGCGATCAATTTGCAGATGCTTCGCAAAGAAATCGATGCCTTCGAGCTTGAGGTAGATGCAGAAACCCGCATCAAGCGAGTTTTGACGGAGGATCGACTCCTCGCTGTGCAGGAAGAGTATTATGCCTTTACCCAACAGGAAAAGCAAATACAAGGCGATATCGTCAAAATAGAGGATTTTAATCGCTTAGGTACAGAGGACTTTGAAGTGATCAATATCTATGATGTAGAACAAAACCTGCGTCATCGCCTCAAAGGCCGAAAAAGTACCAAGCCACATACACTGATCATCTCCTACAATTCGCAGGAAGTACCTTTGGATCTTGAAACAACTCAGGTTGAACGAACGGAGATTATCCCCAAAAAACCACATGATTTGGTGGGCGAACATTGGGACGCACGTATCCTAAAACTGCAAAGTTATATCAGAGAGCAGCAAGAAAGGCTCAGTACAGAGATGCCAGGTGAGTTTGAAGGCTTAGATAGCAATCTATTTGTGCCTAAACATCTTTCTAAACTGGTCATGGCTAATCTCGCAGAGGTGAAAGAAGCGCTCAACACTATGCAGCTCAGAGTCGAAAAACTTCAGTACGCTTATTCTTCCTTGTCATGAGCCAGCGCATCGATAAAGTAGCTTGGATCTATCTCAAGGATGGCAAAATCCTTAGTACGCTCAGTCGGGGCAAGTCCAAATATTATATCCCCGGCGGCAAACGCGAACTAGGTGAGTCTGACGCAGATACTTTAATCAGGGAGATCAGAGAAGAATTGTCGGTCAATATTCAGCCCGAGAGCATCCAGTTTTGGGGCGAGTATGTCGCACAAGCGGATTCTCATCCAGCCGGAATTGTAGTTGCTATGCAGTGTTACTTTGCTAAATATGAAGGAACACTAGCTGCCGCCGCAGAAATCGATCATTTTGCGTGGTTGACTTATGAGGACTACGAACGCATCTCTCCAGTGGATCAAATGATCTTTGATGCTTTGAAAGCGGAAGGACTCATACGAGCTTGAAATCTTCAATCGCATATCATTTAAATTGAACGCTAAAATCGAAGAAAATCCATTGGATACTCCCTCAGTAAGCTTACAAGAAGACTTCGAACGCTTTATCGAATTTGGCACTTTGCTCGATCAGCAGACGCGTAAATATCTTGTGCGTTATCTGCAGACTAAACTCAACCCTGCTTTGCGGGACCAATTGGATTTGCCCGAGTTGGAGCAAATCAAGGATACTTATTACCGTTATTTCTGTGAGACTTTGGACCAGCTCTTTGCGGGGAATCAGCTGGTGGAGATGTGTTTGCAACATCCGGCTTTGTCTGAGGAGGTGACGCGACAGAGTTTACAGTGGCTGCGCCGAACGTACCGTCGCATGAGGGAGAAAAACCCCTACGCCAACGAAAGTCAACGATTAGAAGCGGCGACAGTCATACCTTTAAAGCAGTTTGTTGAAAAATGGCGTTTGACGACGCGTTTTCTGCAAGAAACCTATACTGATCAAGAGCTGCCTGTCGGCTTTTACGAAGATAAATTCCAAAAACTGATCGCTGATAGACCGGTAGAAGCGTTCCGCGAAGCTGAGAAAACCGAACTCGAACGCATCCTCCATGATCTCCTCGCTCAATGGGACGCCCGTCTCAGTGGCAAAATCCTCGCCTATCAACTCAAGCGATTAGCCGAAGAGGCTGAGGACTTTGGCGAAGAGCTCTCGAACAAATCGAACAATTTCTCGCGGCTGTATCAATTGCTTTCGCCCTTTGGGGAGTATGTTGGTAAATATTGGAATATGTCTCAGGAGCTTTGGGAAGAGAGCAATTTTGATTTGCTGGAACGATATGATGCGCTGTTAGCGAACGAAAAATCTGTACAAGAGCTGGCTGATTTGTTAGGCCGCCTTAAGGAAGCAGAGCTTGAGACCGAAGAGGAGATCTATGAAGATGTGGTGGTGCAGCAGCACTTTACGACCAAAACGGACGAAAAAGCCGAGATCGTAGGGGTGCATGCTAGCGATGATCTCAGTAATTTATTGAGTACGGAAACCAGTCTTTTGGGTGATCCTGATACGGAGTCGATTTTTCTCAAGCGCTTTGCCGACAAGCAGTTACAGACTTTTCGATATGAGCATGAGCGTTCGGTGCCGAGTCCCAAGCATTTTACGAACAGCCGTCAATTAGTTAAGCGCAAAGAGAGAGGCCCGTTTATCGTCTGTGTCGATACGAGTGATTCGATGAGCGGTTATGCCGAACAAATCGCCAAAGTGCTCTGCTTTGCGATATTGAAGTTAGCGGCACGCGACAATCGTAAAGCTTATCTGATCAATTTTTCGGTGGGTATCAAAGTGATTGATCTATATGATATTGGCCGATCGATGGATCAAATTGTCGCTTTTTTACAGATGTCGTTTTATGGCGGTACGGATATTACCCTCGCTTTGCATGAGGTATTGCGGCAGTTGCGTACCGAATCTTATAAAGATGCAGATGTGCTGATGATCTCTGACTTCATCATGTATAAGGTCGAAGAAGAGGTCCTTGAGCAAATTGGTCTCCATCAACAGCGCAACGATACTCGTTTTCATTGCCTGACTTTGGCTGATGATCCGAATGCGGAAGTGATAGAACAGTTTGACACCAACTGGATTTATGACCCCAAAGACAAGGGGATCATCCGCGAATTGGCCGGTGAACTGCGTAAACTCGGGCATCTTTGATAAAAGAAAATATTTTTTACCCCTTTTTCCAAGCCGTCTTTCCCCCCTGTTTTTTATTACGTGATCACGTTGTAAGTCTATTACCTATAGCTTTTTTGTTATGTGTTCTTCCTTCGAAGAACGCTATTTCGTAGCACTAATCGTGGATTCACGACTTAATAAATCCCTCATGTGCCTATTTTAAGGTGGTTTTGATGTTTAGACACTGTTTAGCTTTGTGGTAGTTTGTTTAAACAAAATGAAGCATGCAATAGGATTTTCATATATAATAAAAAAACTATAAGAGGTTGATTAGTAGTCGTATCTATACCCGAATCCTTATATATAGCTTTGCTAATATCCTTGATTCGGACTACTATTTTTGTTTAACTTGTTGGTAAGAAAAATAAACAAAACCTTGTACCTCTGATTTTCGTACTTATATTTGTATTGAACTTTCAGAAAAATCCGAAAATTATGACTGCTATAGAATTTAACTCCGCTGTCATCAACTTACACCCCTCTCTCAAGCCGATCGCTTATAAGCTGACTCGCGACAACGAAGAAGCTAATGACTTGATCCAAGAGACCCTTTTGAAAGCGATTTCTAATCGCGAGAAATTTTCAGATGGGACTAACTTGAAAGCGTGGTTATATACAATCATGAAAAACACCTTTATCACCAATTATCATCGGTTGGTAAAGCGTAAAACTTTCATTGATACCACCGAAAACTTACACTTCATCAATTCATCTACCCATGTTACTGAAAACGATGCGGGTACAAAATTGGCGATGGATGAGATTGAGAAAGCCATTAAAGGGCTTAGTTACGACTACAAAACGCCCTTTATGATGCACTTCAAAGGTTACAAATACTTTGAGATTGCAGACATCCTCAATATTCCTATCGGAACGGTAAAAAACCGCATCCATATAGCACGTAAGGAGCTTAAGCGTCAGCTCAAAAGCTACGCTAAATAAATTTTCTTAAACTAAGTCAAGGTTTTGTTTAGAAATTTGAAAAAATAAATAAACAATACTTCAACAATTTCGGTTTATTGTGAGTAACGAATCTACTAGGCAGTATTGCCATCTTGAACCTCACAATCGAAGTATTGGTCAGTAATACTGATTATAAATAATTTTTAAGGTAGATCCGTTTTTTAAATGGGTCTACCTTTTTTTGTGAATATCCAATTTCACTATTGATGCAGTTTTATCAAGACACTTGTTTGGAATGCAGTAAGCTCATCACCAAACGCTACAGCACTTCTTTTACACTCGGTATCCGAACGCTTGCTCGCAAGTATCATGAGTCGATCTATGCGATTTATGGTTTTGTACGCTATGCAGATGAGATTGTAGATACTTTTCATGGCTTTGACAAAGCCCAGTTGTTGGCACGTTTTAGAGCGGATACTTACCAAGCAATCGAAGAAGGGATCAGTCTCAATCCGGTCCTACATTCTTTTCAGTCAGTAGTGCGAGAATATAATATTGAGCACGATTTGATCGAAGCTTTTTTGCATAGTATGGAAATGGATCTGCATTTTCAGATATATACTCAGGCTCAATATGAGGAGTACATCTATGGTTCTGCTGAGGTCGTCGGTTTGATGTGTCTACGCGTCTTTTGTGAAGGAGATGAGGAAAGCTTCCAAAGCCTACGCGCTCCGGCTTGTAGCTTGGGGAGTGCCTTTCAAAAAGTGAATTTTCTCCGCGATATGAAAAGTGATTATGTCGAACGCGGTAGAGTCTATTTTCCTGGAGTTGATTTCACCCATTTTGATGAAACCACCAAAAAGGCAATCGAAGCAGATATCGCTAAAGATTTCGAACATGCCTATACCGGGATTTTGCGTTTGCCCGAAGGCGCCAAAAAAGGAGTCTACCTAGCTTATCGCTATTATTTACGACTCCTCAAAAAGATTACCCAAGCACCAGCTGCTGAAATTCAAGAAAAACGCATAAGGGTGCCTGATAATCAGAAATTTGCCATCCTACTAAGTTCTTATCTACAGCATCAATTCAATTTTTTGTAGACTATGACGCTGGGCGAACTCCGTCAACAATATCAATTAGCAATCGAAGATGAAGCCGCCGCAATTGACTTATGGCAAGCATTGGAAGGCTATGAAGGACCTGAGGCGGTCAGGCTTGCGTATAGGGCATCTGCTCGTTCGCTGATGGCGCAACACCTTTGGAATCCCTTAGAAAAACTTTCTCAAGCCAAAGAATCCATGCGTCTGTTCCGCAAAGCGGTGCGCTTAGACCCTCAGAATATAGAAGTGCGCTTTTTGCGATTTGCCATTCAACATTCGATCCCTTCTATTATGGACATCGACGATGAACGACAAGAAGATAAAGCTATCCTTTTGGAACGCTTGGGCAATTATGCTGATTATTCACTGACTTATGAACACGTACTTTCGTTTCTTGATTTTTTCAAGGAAACAGGACGTTTCAAACGCCAAGAACTCGAACAACTAGCAGCTAAAATTAACTAATGTATACTTACCTGCTCCTCAATATCGGCACCTTACTAGGCCCAATGATACTTTCATTCGATAAGAAGGTGGCTTTTTTCAGTCGTTGGAAAGCATTGTTACCTTCCATCGCCCTGACAGGGCTCTTTTTTATCATTTGGGACGCTTGCTTTACTGAGATGGGAATTTGGAGTTTTAATCCAGAATATCTCATCGGTGTTTACTTTTTTGGCTTACCCTTAGAAGAATGGTTGTTTTTTCTAACGGTGCCTTATGCCTGTGTATTTATTTATGATTGTGTAAAAGCCTACTTCAAGCGAGACTTTTTTCAAGCCTATGCAAAGCAAGCGGCTTGGGGACTCTTTGGTATCTTGCTGATTGTAGGGGCAATTCACTATGATCATTGGTATACTGCAGTTACCTTTTTTGGACTAGCGGGATTATTATTACTGAATCTGCTCGTATGGAAAACGTCCTATTTAGGCTGGTTTTTTATGAGCTATTTTATCGCCATAGTGCCCTTTTTTCTTGTAAATGGTGTGTTGACGGCTTTACCCGTAGTTGAGTATAATGATCTCGAAAATCTCGGCATACGACTCGGTACGGTACCGGCTGACGATACAATGTATTGTATGCTATTATTGTTAATGAACATCAACTGGTATGAATATTTCCAGTCTCGTTTCGCGCTTCCTGCCCTCCGCACTCAAGCCGCGTAAGTTTGATCTAAGTGTCCATGTGGACCCTGCTTCGGGCTTTTGCTTCGGAGTGATCTATGCCATCGAAATGGCAGAGGACATTTTACGTGAGGAAGGGCATCTGTATTGCTTAGGTGATATCGTCCACAATGATCGGGAGGTAATGCGCCTCACTGAGATGGGTTTGGAGATCATCGATCACACTCGTTTGCAAGAGATTCGTGATGCGAAAGTATTGATCAGAGCACATGGTGAGCCACCGGAAACCTATCAACTTGCGATTCAAAACAATCTCGCTTTAGTAGATGCATCCTGTCCAGTGGTATTGAAGCTCCAAAACCGTATCCGTAGTTCTTATGAGCGACAAGAGCCTATTGTGATCTATGGTAAGGCAGATCATGCTGAGGTGATTGGTTTACAGGGCCAGACGAGAGGGGAATCGATTGTGTTTCATGATTTGACTCTTTTGGATAGACGGCAATTGCCGAACGCTTTTACTCTCTATAGTCAGACGACTAAAAATAAGCGTTCCTTCTATTCAGTGGTTGAAAAATTGCGGGAGGAAGGTTTTCAGGTAAAGGCACATGATACGATCTGTCGCCAAGTCTCGAATCGCGACCAAGAAATCCGTTATTTTGCCGAAACTTTTGATCGTGTCATCTTTGTCGCTGGGACAAAATCTTCCAATGGCAAGATGTTGTATGGAGTCTGTAAGCAAGCTAATCCCAATACCCATTTCATCTCATCCACTGAAGAGATAGAGCAAGCATGGTTTCGTCCCGCTGAAAGTGTGGGCATTTGTGGTGCTACCAGCACACCTAAATGGTTGATGGACGAAGTCAAAAGTGTATTGTTGAATTTTTGAACAGATGAATTGTTGAAATAATCCCCCAACTAATCTTCGATGTCTGCAACTTATCTCAAACTGGTTAAACATAAATATTCTGGACTGTATATCGGAATAGCAGTCATTTTGCTTTGGACTTTGGCCTTGGTTTATAATCTGTCTCATCCCATAGATTGGGCCGCTCCCTTGACCTATTTGATGGTTTTTGTCCAAATGCATCTGTTCACGGGTTTATTTATCACAGCTCACGATGCGATGCATGGCATTGTGGTGCCCGGTAACCGTAAGGTCAATCTTTGGATGGGGCGTATCACGACCAGCTTATTTTTGTTCAACAACTTTGATAAAATGCTCCCAAAGCATCATGAGCATCATCGCTATGTAGGTACCGATCAAGACCCAGACTTTCACAATGGTAATGAGAGCTTCTTTTTGTGGTTGTTTGATTTTATCAAGGAGTATGTCTCATGGAAGCAAATATTGCTTGCGGCCATCACCCATAATGTGCTGGTAAGACTCGTCGGTGTCGCCGAGGTCAATATGGTGATGTATTGGATCGTCCCTTCGATCTTGTCATTACTACAACTCTTTATATTTGGGACTTTTTTACCTCATCGAGGCGAGCATGAACATGACAATCCGCACCATTCGAGATCCCAAGGTAAAAATCACCTATGGGCGTTTTTGAGTTGTTATTTCTTTGGTTACCACTACGAGCATCACGATACTCCGCGTACCCCTTGGTGGCGTTTGTGGGAAGAAAAGTAATAATTTTACCAGACCTCTAATTCCTTCCCCAATCCTACAGTTTGCTTGCAGTTTTCATTGACGAAAACGGTCAGGGTTACATCATAGACCCCAGATAAACGATAACTCTTCAGTGGGTTTTTTTCCGTAGAAGTTGTTCCATCACCAAAATTCCAGAGGAAGCGTTCGCCATAGGCACAACGAGCGCGAAAACGAGTCGGAGTATCTCGATTGATACGATTTTCTTCTGAGCGGACATATATCTCAGCCTTTATATCTTCCGATGTTTTTTCTTCTATGCGTACAAGCCAATAATCGTAAGTTTGATTGCCATCCTTGAATAGATTTCGCTTTTCCCCTAATGCATAAAAGACGCCGGGAGCATAAGCGATGATATCTACACACTTTTCATCAGCGGGTCCGCCATAGGTGTCTTTCCAAAGTAGTTCGCCACGGGCGTTGGTCCGCATCACCCAAAAATCTTCTCCTCCTTTGGCGTAAGCCTGATTTTTGGCTTGATGCCTAGAGTATCCCCCAAACACAAAACCACTGTCAGGGCAGATATCGGATCGGAGCCACCATTGATCGTTCGGCAAGGCCGTAAGCTGCTCTTGTATCTTTTTGCCATCACTAGTAAGTCGCAAAAACCAAAAGTCTCGCCCACTTTGCGGAGCGATATAATTGCCAGCTAATAAAATACGTCCATTGGGGGATTCTTTGACGCTCGAAAAATATCCTCCTTGTGGGCATTCAAAGTTACGGGACCAAATCATCTGTCCATCTGCTCGCATGCGTAGCAAGAAGCCATGTTCTCTACTTTTGAGGGGAGTGCTTTGTAAAAAATCACTCGAAGAACTTAGCCCGGCAATCAGAAAGTCACCATTTGCACAACGACTGACGGTTTGGGCCCATTCACTGCCTTTGCCACCTATGGTTTGGCTTCGCCGAACGTTGCCTCGATCATCTATCTCCAAAGTCCAGAGGTCGCTCATGCCTTTATTTTGACTGAGGTCGCCATCACGGGAATGTGTGCCCCCAACGATCAGGTATTCATCAAAAGAACCTTGGGCTAAGGCGAGGGCTTGATCAAACCTACTGCCGCCGTAGTTTCGGATCCACTCCAGTCGTCCATAAGCATCTAGTTTGCCGACAAATGCATCGGCCCAATAGGTACGGTCGCCTTTTTCGTCATGTCTGATTTGGCCATTGGTGATGCCTGTAAAAAGGATACCATTGTCGTCGGTAGAAATCATATCTCGGAGCTCTTCACAGCCTTTACGCGGAACCTCTAGTTGCCAGATAATCTCACCGAGGGTATCTACTTTGAGAAACCAAAGGTTGGCGCAATCTTTATTTTCGGCTTCGAAGATGGTATTACCGCCGAGAATAAGGTGGCCATCTCTCGATTTGAGTAAGCGTCTAGCATAGTCTTCTCCGGTATGATCAAAGAATTTTTGAAAGCTTAGATGAGGGAAATATTGAGCTTGTAGTAGGGTGGGAATCAGCATTAAGCCCCCAATCAGCATAAATCTCAGTATTGGCATTGCCAAAATCCTATAAGTGTGTTGTAATAAACGAGGCGATTTGTGTCGAGTTTATCCTCTGTCTCTGGGCGAAGCTGCCGAATATTCGTTTAAACTGCAAAAATTCATGTTTGAAATTTATGCTAAGAATGTAAGAGCTTTTGGTAAATGTTTTTCGCTATTGAGCGTCTAAATTTTAGCTTAGAGGAGCATTTAGACGATTTTTCTAACCTTAATTACGTAGCATTTATGTTGGCAGGATTTAAAAACTGCCTAGCTCTTTTTGTCTGTAGCCTGTTTTGTCTCGCCATGAGAAGTCCTTCTAATAACTCAACTTACGCTGGGTTGGATATTTGGGAAACCGAAAATCCAGACTATAGTATGTTGGCTCGAATTGTCATAGACAAGGATGAGAAAAAATTATTAGCGGCTGAACCATGCGAAGATGATGACTGTAATTGGGGATGGACTAGTTTAGTGGATTCTCCTGGTGGTTATATCGCTCGTTATACGAGTGAAGATGTCACCTATGAGCTTTTTGTTCGTGAGATGAACGATCAGGAAATCCAGTTGTACATTACCAGTACCATCTCTCAAGAGTCTAAAGTCTTTTTGGCATTAGACCGAATGTATCGTCCGTAAACATGATTGTAAACACCATGGAATAAGGCTTTTCTACCAAGACTGCCGATTTAGCAAACTCAAGTGAAAGTAAAACCCAAAAAAAATGTATCGGACGATACTGCCCCAGTCATTGGCTGGGGCATTTTTTTGTACTTAATGCGGCTTCAATTCAAAAACAATAAGGTTTCGAATTACTTAGGAGGACAGTATAAAGTAGATAGTACAAAGACGTATTGGCTATGAGTATGCTAGCCATCTCTGTACTTAATACTGACTGGATACTTACTTGGTCTTAATCGTAGACTGCTGGCGAGTGATTACTTCTTTTTTAAGTGCCTCATAATCATAGGGCATTTGACTGACGTCGTGCAGCTCATTGCCCATCATGACCGGTATCACAGGGTGAGTATCACGTCTCATAGCATATTTTACCTCTTCTTGGAGATTGAGGTGGATGAGACGATTGTAATGAGACGAATGACGGAAAAAATATCGTTTCCGAATATTGGCAGATTGAAATAATGTCTCTGCTACGACCGCAGTATCTTGATATCTTTTGAAATGGTTGCGCAGTTTACGCGCCATAGCACCGGCAAAAATCGTATCCTCAAGGGTTACATGATCACGCCAGCCTGCGCACAATAAACATACATGTTCGTTTCTTTCGATCAACCAATTGCCTAATGCAGTGATATTGGCAAATGAACCAACGACGACTTCTTTAGCATTACGCTGCTGGGCCGCTTTGATGGCACGTGTACCATTAGTCGTGGTGATCGCGATCTGCTTGCCTTTGACGGCTTCCTCTGAGTATGAAAATGGCGAATTGCCAAAGTCAAAACCTTCGATTTGTTCTCCACTCCGTTCACCTGCGATCAAAAAACCGCGATCTTTGTAGCTACGGCAATCCTCTGCTTGTTCAACAGGGACCATAAAATCGACGCCATTGTCAAAAGCTACACACATGGTTGTAGTAGCTCTCAAAATGTCAATTACCACAACGATTGACTCCGATACATCAAATTGATCGATGAGAGCAGGGGTCAGACATACATGCACAAACTTTTTCATCATGCTACAAAATTAAGTTTAAAGGTGCAGACAATCAATTGATTATTGTTGGTCTACCTTATATCAGTATTACAATATAAAATTTTTCGGGAAAAACGTAAGATTATTGGCTTGGAGGAATTGAAAAGTTAAGCATTTACTCGCTAAAGTGTCTCAATAGTCATTTTGAGTTTGTATAGTTGTGAGATATTTATGTCGTAAAATCGTAATTTATACATTTTGTATTGTGTCCTGTATGGTGAAATTGCATTAAATCAGAACGGCAATAGTTATTTATGGACAAAAATTCTACTCCTCCCCGTTTTTCCCTAAGACAAACCAGTAAGCAAAAATTAGGTTTTCGTACCGAGATTTGGCGTTCCCTAGCAGGGCTCGCTCTACTCAGTGGCCTATTAATGACGCTTGACAACGGTACACCAGATTGTTCCCTCTCGATGGATTTGGTGCCTCTTGAATGCGATGGAACCTTATTTCTTTTTCAAAAAACGCCCACTGAATTTACGATAGTAGAAGCAGACGGAAGTTTACGCGTTTTTGGAGTAGCTACTGCCTGTCCTGATGGTAAGACCAATCTAAAACTCAATGGCCAAGGCTTTAGATCATCTGATGGTTTCATCTATGGAATGAATAAAGTCTCGGATGCTGTAATCGATATCTATCGAAGTGGTGCTGAAGGTCGTACCGAATATTATACGCAGATCGAAGCGCCAACAAACCACAAAATCACTTCTTATATCGGTGAAATAGATGAGAATAGCATCTACTATTTCCCCGGAAAAAATACTAGTACTAATAAAAAAGTGCTCTTCAAACTTGATCTCAATGCAGTCGATCAAGCCTTGGCAAATGGTAGTGCCATGCCTGAACCAGTGCCTTATGCGCTCAGTGCAAATCTGCCGAGCATTCATGACTGGGCGTTCAACCCGGTTGATAATAAACTTTATACTCTAGAGCAAAATACCGCTTCTATCGTCAAATTAGATCTTACTCAAGATCCAATTGAACTGACAAAGTATACTAGTGATGGTAATAAAATGGGGCCTTTTGGTGCGATTTACTTTGGAGTCGATGGCACGCTATACGCTTCTCAAAACAATGATGGGACGCACAGCAATATCTTTAAAGTCAATTATGATTGCCCAGGAGACGATTGCGGGACGCGTATGTTATTAGGTTCGAGTGACAAGGTATCCCAAAATGATGGAGCCTCTTGTACCTTTGGCCAGCCGAGTTTAAGGATGAGTGTTGAACCTAAGTTTTCTCAGCCTGGCGATACAGTGACATATTCATTCACCTTTGTTAATCCAACGGTTGAAGATTTGGATATGAAAACGTTTAAACTGCATTTGTCAGAGAGTATGAAGGATGCCAAGTTTTGCGCCAATACTTTGACCAATCAGGCGAGCATGAAAAATGTGAACAATTATAATAATAGTAAAAATCTAAATATCAACGAGATCAGTTTAGCAGGGAAGGTCGGTGAAGCAGTCGGTGAAACTACTTTTGAAGTTAAAGTAATACTCCCCGGAGACGCTGACTTATTTGGTTCTTCTGCTGAGGTGCAAGCTTCATTTAAGCATGGTGGCACTACGCACTACTCCTCTGATGCGTTTCTCCCTCCGGGGAACGCTACCCCGCTTCAGATTGTACAACCCTATACGATCACCAAGCGAATTGCTCAAGGTGATCCTCTGCCAGGTAATCGTATCCAATATGAGACTACCCTATTCAACCCGAACGATGGGGGAGATTATGACGGTGCTTATCGCGTTGACTTTACAGATGTCATCCAAGCTGGCGGAATCTGGGCAGATAGTCCATTGCCAAGTTTAGCCAGTAGCAATCCTGATTTTGTCCATGGTGATGTATCAGTAGTAGACTCAACGATCTCTATAAAGGGAATTTACCTTGCTCCGGGAGATCAAGTTAGCATCCAGTATTATGTTGATATCGATCCCTCTTTGGTTATCGGTGAAAGCGTCGAATCTGAAGCAACGGCCGTCGTACCGAATACCAATATCGTAACAGCCGCACAAGAAAATACGATCACCATGCCGGTGGAGTATTTATTCTTTGAGATTGAAGCTCGCGACGACCGTGCTTTCCTTATCTGGGCGACTGCAGTCGAACTCAATAATCAAGGCTTCGAAGTACAGACTAGCTCAGATGGGCAAACCTTTGAAAATCTTGGCTGGGTTGAAGGGAATGGTAACTCTAGCAATATGCAAGAATACTCCTTCGAATCAGATCGTTTGGCCAGTGGTTCTCATGTGTTCAGGCTCAAGCAAGTAGACTTTGATGGCCAGTTTGAATACAGCAAGATGGTCGAAATCTCAGTCGAAGAAACCAAGACCGTAGGTTCATTGGAGTTTGGCCCCAATCCATTTACAGAGGAGGGAACAGCCGTTCTGCGATTGAGCAGTGATCAAGCTTTGGAAATCAATATGTATGATATCACAGGGCGCAAAGTTGCCGAAATCTATAAAGGTCAGCTACGAGCTGGCGAACCACATAGCTTTACAATCAAAGGCAATGGACTTCCAGCAGGCTACTATATCATCAGTGCCCGCAACGATTATCTCCAATTGACGAAAAAAATCTTGCTACAAAATCCGTAATAATTCAGGGATCTTGGCTTGCATTGCCTCGTAGCCATGTTGATAGATGGCGTCTGCCTCACCAATATCAAATAAGCGATATTGAGCAGTATCGGGCTCTACGATTATATCACATAGCTCACGGCGTGGCTCTACATTGGTCCAAAGGACAAGGTCGAGTGTACGGTAAGCGATTTCGGTAAGCCCTTCATCGGTTGGGAAAGGAGCGATAGGCGTAACATTGATACCAATCACCTTGTCGCAGCGTTCCCGCAAGGGCTCTACGGGAAGATTGTTCATCAAGCCACCGTCAGCATACTCATAGCCATTGATGGTACGCGGCTTGAATAATATAGGGATAGATGCAGAGGCTGCTACAACTTCAAAAAGTGGTCCTGCATCTATTATTTCATAGCGGCCTAGGCTAAGATTGGTCACACATACATACAACGGCCGCAATAAGGACTGAAAATCATCCTGGCTCACATATTCGGATAGAAGCTCAATGAGATATGAATTATCTGTCAAGCCGCCGATAAAGGAAAATTTGAACAATTTGGTCAAAGAGGATTCTTTGACTATCGATAGCATACTTTGTGGTTCGTAACCAGCAGCATATAATGTACCGATCAAGGCTCCCATACTTGAGCCAGAGACACATTCTGGACGGATATCTGCTTCTAATAAGGCTTGTAGAGCGCCAATATGGGCAATGCCACGAGCGCCTCCTCCGGCTAAACAGATGCCAAGTTTGTGTTGCATAGGGTTTTAAGACTGTTTGAATGAAAATGAAAAAACGACTTATCCTCCTTTGGATAAGTCGTTTTGTATTTGGTAACAACTTTTATTCAAAAGTTACTCCTTTGCCGCTTTCGTACCAATCTTCGTAACGATCTTTGTATTGCTTGTCTATACTGTTACGCTTGATTTTGAGGGTCGGAGTGAGTTGCCCGCCTTCCGTTGTCCAATCTTCCTTGACTACTACGATGCGTCTTAGGACTTCATGGTGTTCTAGGGTCGGGTTTACTTCTTTTAAGGTTTCAGTGAGGCTTTCTACCAATTCGTCTTGCTCACGCTTGCCGCCATCTTCGGTCAATACAACCAAGGCAATTGGTTGAGGAATGCCGGTTCCGACTACACATACCTGCTCAATATATTCATTTTTGGCAAGTTTGAGCTCTATGGGATTAGGAGCGACGTATTTGGCTTTTGAGGTTTTGAAAATGTCTTTGACTCGGCCCGTGATTTTGAGAAATCCATCGGAAGTCAGTTCCCCACAATCACCCGTATGCAACCAACCATCACGGATGGCGTCAGCGGTTTTTTCAGGGTCTTTATAGTATTCGATCATATTTGCATCACTCTTGACACAAATTTCTTCCTCATCGGTGATTTTCATTTCAACTCCAGGCATGGTTTTGCCTGCGAAGCCAAAGCGATAAGCGCCAGGTAGATTAGAATGAGAATAGGCCGAATTTTCGGTCATTCCATATACCTCGAGGATGGTAACCCCGACGCGTTCAAACCACTCTTGTAAAGATACTGGTGTTGGCGCAGCACCAGTCAAGCAGATACGAGCTTCTGAAAGCCCCAGTGCTTCTCTAATCTTCTTTTTGATGATGTTGTTGATGATCGGAATCGAAAACAACAAATTGAGTCGAGACTGAGGGAACTTGGCCAATACACCACTCTGGAACTTAGTCCAGATACGAGGTACTCCCAAAAAGACAGTCGGAGCCCCTGTTTTGAGGTTGGCCGCAAAGGTATCAAGTGATTGAGCAAAATGGATGGAACCACCACAGCGCAGTGTACCCATGCTGATCAACATTCGCTCGGCGATGTGTGAAAGGGGTAGATAAGAAAAGAAGCGGTCTTCAGGCGTAAGCTTGAAGATATCCATGAAAGTCTCAAAGGCAAAAATCGGAGCTTTCACCTTATGAACTACACCTTTGGGCTTACCTGTAGTACCTGAAGTATAGATAATGGTCCAAAGATCTTCTAATGAACCGATCGGACTATCAGCTTTAGCGTCATGTTTGGCCGTCTCTTCTTGCCAAGTTGGATAGTCAGCATCTAGGGGATACATCCCAAAGCTGATGCATTCCATCCCTGCGGGAACGCCTTTACGCATCTCGGTCCAATCATGCGCTTCGAGTTTGCCAACAAAGAGCATTTTTGTTTCACTATGCTCTAATACATAAGAGACAGTTTCTGCGTTGACATTAGGATAGATGGGTACAGAGATATGTCCAGACAATGCGATAGCCAAGTCTGACATCATCCAGTGCGCACAGTTACGTGAAAGGATACCGATACGTGTACCTGGCTCAAAGTTGCGAGATTCGATAGCCGCAGCCATTTTGCGAACTTCTTGACCAAATTCGGCCCAAGTCCAAGTGTGCCATTGGCCATCGATCGGTTGGTTGAGATATGTTTTACTACCGATGGTTGATTCCCAATGATAAAATAATTCAAGGGGAGTCCTGAGCTTTTGCTCGGTCTGGGTAAGAGTAGCCATAATTGTTTTTGCGAGTAATAATCTTGTGGTCTTATACCTTGGCAGTGAAAAAATCTTTATCCGATAAACTACCATCTTGAATTTAGTGAATATTCCCAGTTTCACAAAATTCAGCCTTGAATGCTTCGATTATTCTAATCAAATATTAATATGTTGATTATCAATTAATTAATCCTCAATAATGGAGCTACATAAAACTTAGTACGAAATTATTCGTAGATAAATTTGTTATTACGAAAGTCTTCGTATATAATTGCAGTACGAAACGTTTCGTAGATTAATCATTATTCCCGCAGAAATGCAGAAACCGACCAATGGAGAATTAGAGATCCTGCGTTTGCTTTGGCAAGAGAGTCCGGCTACCGTTCGTCAGATCAACGATCGGATCAATGCCAACCGACCCAAAGGCCAAAAGGAGGTAGGATATACGACTAGTCTCAAGCTCATGCAGATCATGGCTGATAAAGGATTGGTAAGTCGAACCCGAGAGGGTAAAACCCACCTTTATCTACCTAGTATCAGTGAAGCTGAAAGCCAACAAGCTTTAGTGGATCGACTCTTAGAGACTGCTTTTCAAGGCTCTGCCATGAAATTGGTGATGAAAGCCCTCGGCAGTAGCAAATCGAGCCCACAAGAACTAGATGAAATCCGCCGCTATCTTGATCAATTGTCTGATGACAAACCTTCAGACCGCTAAGTCAAATTTTCCATGCAAATCGTAGATCTTCTTTTCCCCCCTCAACTTGCCCAAAGTCTTGGATGGACGCTTTTACACTCACTATGGCAGGGCGCAATATTGGCGCTTGGCTTACGAATGTTTCTGCGCATACTCAAAGGCCGTTCTCCGCAAACCGCATACATCGCCAGCTTGTGCACACTGGTGTTGATGCTAGGAGCTTCAATCGTCACCTTATATATAGAGTATAAGGATGCAGTCGCGATGATGGAGGTAGCGAGTCATCCTATGGTCGTTTGGGCACCGGTCGATCAGATCGCACCAGCCCTGCTTGAGTCAGGAGGGTTGATCTGGAAACAGGCCATCCCTTGCTTGTCAGTGGTATGGCTCACAGGGCTGGTGTTTTTTGCTGTTCGCTGGTTAGGAGGACTATGGTATCTCCAGCGTTTGAGAGTAAGCTACACCTTTGAGGTGGACTATGGTTGGCAACATAAGCTCAACCAGCTTGCTCACAAGATGGGGATTAGCCGTGCTGTCACCTTATTAGAGTCAGGGCGAGTCCAAGTACCGATGGTCTTGGGCCATCTCAAACCGGTCATTCTGCTGCCCTTGGGTTTGTTGGCAGGCATTTCTCCCAAGCAATTGGAGTCTATCCTAGCTCACGAACTCTCCCACATCCACCGTTATGACTTTTTGATCAATCAAATCCTCGCATTGGTGGAGATGGTGTTTTTTTATCACCCAGCTTATTGGTGGGTATCGAATCAAATCGAAGAAAATCGTGAACATTGCTGCGACGATATGGCCGTAGCGGTTTGCGAGGATGCAATTACTTATGCACGTATGTTAACAGAATTAGAAGCACGTCGTCAAAATATGCCTATGATGGCCCTTGGTATGGCTGGGCGCAAAAATGGTCTTTTTCGTAGAGTGGAACGGATCGTTCAGCCGCAGGCTAGCCCTACTCAAAAAGATAGAGCCAGTATCATTCCCGCAATCCTACTTACCAGTTGTCTGATTGGTTTAGTATGGACTAAACCTCAGGCCCAAACCGCCGAAACGATTATTGTTCCAGAAACAGAGATACCTATTGGTAATCTACCCCTTACCGTATCTAATGATCCAGCCATCACTACTGAGCTTAGGATTACGCCCTCGGCGAACGCTCTGTCGGTACCAGCGGTGATTGGCGAAGACGTTCCCCCAGGGGATCTAAATACAGAACCTATAGTCTATTGGAATGAAGCGGATGCACCGATTGCATCAGAGCCCGTATTTGTTAATCTCGCTCGAACTACTGATCGGTTAAGCGCAACTTTGGATAATCTAGTATTTGACTTAGATCGTGTCAATGTCCAATTGGCAAGCACGACTAACCGTCTGGTCATGGTTATGGATTCTCCTCCTCTGCCACCAGTGCCTCCTCGTCCGGTGGTAATGCCTGCTCTTCCAGCTATCCCTGCATTACCTGCTCTACCCAGTATCGATTGGGAGGGCGAGATGAATTGGGAAGATGATGATCAGCGAGTTGCCTATGAAATGCAATTGAAAGAATATGCCAAGGCGCAAAAGGAATGGGCCAAGGAGTTTGAAAAGACCTGGGCCAAAGACGGCAAAAGTTGGAAAAAGGAGATGGAAGTGTTCCAGCGTGATATGCAAGTATGGCAGGAAGATTTTCAACGGACCTATGCTAAAGAAATTCGCAGCGGAGAAACGAGCGCAGAAATGCGTGAGGATATGCGTCATATGAATGAAGAAAGACGGGCATTAGAAAGATTACACGCTGCAAGGTCCCGAGAACATGCTGAAATAGCACGAGTACAAGCAAGAGAACATGCTGAGATTGCAAGAGAGATCGCAAGAGAACATGCAGAAGTTGCTCGGATACAAGTGCGCGAACAAGCAGAGATGATCAGAGAGCAAGCCCAATTGCAAGCAGAGTTGGCGCGGGTAGAATCGCAAGTCTCCGTAGAAC
This sequence comes from Bacteroidia bacterium, assembly GCA_045106675.1. GTDB lineage: Bacteria > Bacteroidota > Bacteroidia > J057 > J057 > JBCAWW01. The sequence continues at coordinate 13,568 of JBGCFA010000006.1, read as the reverse complement.
AGGTGCAACAGCAAGCGGTATTGTTGCAAAGAGAATTAGAAGCCTTGCAGCGTCATCGCATTATAGAGGTCGAAGCCCAAGAGCGTGAAAGGGGATATTTACGTTATCAAAACCGTTTATTGAGAGAATTGGAGCGTGATGGCTTGATAGATTCTGACGATAGCCGCGTAAAAGTTGATATCACAGAGGATTATGTAAAAGTAAATGGTCGTCGCCTTAACAGGTCTTTGGCGAGGAAATACCGCAAGATGGCAGAAGACTATAATGTAGAAGAAGGCCGAATAATCTTCCGCGAGAAGTAATGCCAAACATCAAAATCTAAGGATAAGCCCAGTAATTAAGTTTACTGGGCTTGTTTTTTTGACACATAGGTAAAAAACCTTACATCGAATTTGCTCGTTTTTTCGGCACTTGGGGGGCTAAATATGACATCACGGTCTCGATGTAAGTTCTCAGGCTTTTGATAAAGTCCAGAATTACTCATTCGCATATTGCGCCATTAATGTGCTGATAATGACCATATAAAGTATGTTCAGAGCTGTTCAGTCACGAGGTCACTGAGTGACACAAAGTCTGAACAGTCGTAAAAATTGCAGTGATCGTAAGGGCAAATAAATTTTTTTTCAACTTTTTTTTCTAACATCGACGAAACCCTTGCCCTTGATATTTCGCTGCTTACGAATAGCTTTTTCGCATTTGGCGAATTTGTTTTTCCTTCATAAAGCATTGATAGCCATAAATTTAATTTCGTCGTAACGAATAATTTAATACGCTGTCCTTATTTTGCGAACGGGACTATCGGGTTTGTTGGGATTGATTCAATGGTTTTTTGCTGGGTTTGAATGGTTTGGCACGCTGTGCGAATGGCAATTTTGTAGTCCTTTGGTACACTATTTGGCAATAGCATACATGTAACCCAACCATATCACCATTAAATTTCTTTATGCAATAGACTTAGACGTTTCCAATTATGATCAATCGTGGCACCCTTAACCGTTTCTTGCCGCCGTATTCCAACCGCTTTTTCGCTCATCTGCTCCTTTTAAGCCTTCCCGCAATCCTACCTAGTGTAGTTCAGGCCCAGTGTGGTCCTGGTGCGTGTAAGGGACCGAACCTCGTTTACAATGGCAACTTTGAAGTTGCTAATCCCGACCCGAACAATCCGATTTACGGATTTACGACCGAATTTGGTACTGTAGTATGTCCTCCTCAAAACGTATATGATTTATGGGGAAGTGTTACCGTACAAAATAATCCTAGTAACTGCTTTTTTGAGTGGGTATCTTTTGACCACAGCCTTGGAGACGGTTCAGGCTCCATGCTGGTTGCAGATTTTCCAGACACAAATCCAGATGGTACTACCAATCCAATGGATATCTGGGCTACTCAAGTAACAGTTGTACCGGGCAAAACATATTGTTTTGGCGCATGGTTTATGAACCTCAACAATAACCCCAACAAGTCTCTACCTAATTTTCGCTACATGGTAGATAATATGTTGATTGGTATCTCTCCTGACCTTCCTACTAGTGGCAATTGGGAAAATTATGCCTTTACCTACACTGTACCTGCCGGAGTATCGCAAATCACGCTATCTCTCGAAAATGGTAAGTTTGGTGGCCAAGGCAATGACCTAGCCATAGATGATATCGAGTTCTCTGAACTAATCAATGGTGTACTTCCCCCTACAGCCAATAATGATGCTGCTGTGATTCAACCTACTGCAGTTGACTTTCCAATCAATGTCGTAGCCAATGATTTTGTCAATACTCATACTGAAGTATTAGATACTGCTTCTTTGACTCTCACGACTTTACCTTTGGCAAGCGAAGGTACTGCAACAGTAAATCAATACGGAGAAATTTTCTTCACACCTGCTCCTGGCTTTTTAGGTACTTCTACCTTCAAATATGGAATTAGCCAAACTTCAGGATGTATGGATGAAGCAATCGTAACGATCTCTGTAGACAATATCCTTCCGGTAGAATATGGTGATATGCAAGCAGAATGGTTAGGCGATCATAGTCTGATTAGCTGGCGCACCCTCCGAGAGGAAAATAACTCGAACTTCGAAATTCAGCGTTCATTTGACAATGCCCAGTTTTTCACCATCGGTGAACGAGGCGGTGCAATTAACAGTCAAATGACTAATGAATACAGCTTCGAAGATTACGAAATCTCTGCAATGGGAGTTGAAAAAGCATACTATCGCATCAAGCAAACGGATATGAATGGATCATTTTCGCTAAGCCAAACGATGGTGCTAACTCTAGAAAATTCAGAATTGGTCAAAATGCAAGCTTATCCAAATCCGGCGAGCAAGCAGCAAGCGATCATTCTTGACTATACTAATGAAACTGGACGTGATCTAACTCTCCAAGTACTCAACGTAAATGGAGCAATTGTTCACCAACAACGAATAGATGGAGGACTTGCGCCTCAAGCAATGCAACTGAATCTGCAACACTTGAGCCCTGGAATCTATCTGCTGAGCATGGCTGATCGCGAAATCAAAGCCTCTCAGCGTCTAATTATCACGAACTAAGTTCGTCTTTATAACGGAATGTCTAAGCGTAAGTACAGCTCCTTGCAATCTGCAAGGAGCTTTTTTTTGTCTAAAACTTTCTTTCGAGCGTATTTTCTCTCTCCTAATATCTAATTCTGCTTTTTTATCAGTAAGTTTCTTGAAGAGAGCTAAGGCATTAATTGCCAAACCATTTTATGAAATCTTCTTGGAGTCGTTTGATCCGGTTTCTTAGTCTCGGCATTCCTGCTGAGATGGATGAGGATGCTCGTAAATCAGCTTTATATACACAGGGTTTATCCCTCTTTTTTATTATTGCATCCTTACCCTATCCGCTAGTATATATTTTAAATGGCTTACCACTTTATACATGGCTATCGCTAGGAATGCTTATCCTCAACATCTTTATTTTTTATGTTGGGGCAATCGGTAATACCAAGCTCGCGAGAACTTTATTACTACTTTTCCTAAATCTTAGTGTCCTGTTTACTGCTTCTCTCTGGGGAGACAATATTAACTTGAAGTATGGCTTCTTGATTTTTATGATTTTACCTCTTTTACTCTACCCTATTCGGGAACTCAAAAGTATATTAGCCTTTCAAATCCTACCTATAATTAGTTTCCTTCTATTGCACTTTGGGGCTTTCTATTATCTAGATTGGCTCAAAGTAAATCCAGAGGAAGCGCAAATGCTGATGCGCTTTGTAGATGTCTCTATCATCACGATTTTTTGCTCACTTTTGGTTCTTTTAATCTATGACCAATACCTAAGCAAGACCAAAGAGCAACGTATCTATGTCGAGGCTCAAAAAGTACTCGAAGCTAAGACTAGATTTTTCTCTACTATAAGCCACGAAATAAGAACCCCCTTGAACTCATTGATCGGTTTGGTCGAGTTAATGGAACATACTGAGCAGAACGAAGAGCAAGCTGAATATTCGCGTGTAATAAAGCTGAGCGCAGAAAGTCTCATGTCTGTTGTCAATGGAGTACTGGATTACTCTCAGATTGAAGCAGACAACCTAGAGTTAGAAGAATTGCCTTTTTCTCTTTCTCAAACTATCCGAGAAGTCGTCGATATGCTCAATATTCGCGCTCAAAAAAGAGGTTATGAAATCCAATCTAAAATTGATGAAAGCCTGAAGCGCAATCTCAAAGGTGATCCTAAAAGACTCAAGCAAATTCTGATCAACCTCATTGGCAATGCCGTCAAGTTTACTTATGAGGGAGGGATATTTGTAACCGTTGAGGATATTGGCTTAGATGATCAAAAACAAATGGTCCGGGTTTCGGTGCGAGATACGGGAATAGGGATTCCTGAAGAAAAAATCTCCCATTTGTTCAATCCTTATACTCAACTCAATCGCAGCTTCCCAGAGGAAGGTACAGGGCTTGGACTCGCCATCACTTGGGAACTCGTACATCTGATGGGAGGGAAAATATGGGTAGATAGCCAAAAAGGAAAAGGCACCACCTTCGCTTTTGAATTGGGATTTCGGACTTTGGAAACAGGAATCCTAATGGGAAAGCCTTTTGAAGCAAAGGTGAGTCAACGAGAAAAGCTCAATATACTTTTGGTCGAGGATAATATCGTCAATCAAAAGGTCGTAGTGAGGATGTTGGAAAAATTGGGCTTCCAAGCCGATTTAGTCGCTAATGGACTTGCTGCTGTCGAAGCTGCCTCTGAAAAACAATATGATCTTATCCTGATGGATTTGGAGCTCCCTGTCCTCAATGGTATTGAAGCGACCAAGCAGATTCTTCATCGCTGTCGCGAACGTTCTGCCAAAAGCTTATGCCCCTTAGTTATTGCTTTAACCGCAAATACTACAGTTGAATATCAACATCAATGCTTAGCCTCCGGAATGCAAGACTTTCTCGCCAAACCTGTCCGTACTGAGGAACTTCAGCAAATGATCTTTAGTTGGTTCCCCCAAGCCAATACTTTGTCTGAAGCTTAGATTTTAACCGGAATTGCCTAATTCCCTTGCGCATTTTGGTTAAATTTGTGTTCCCTAAGCAAAGGCTTAATACCCAAACCTAACAACAAAAGCACGCATGTTTATTGACAAGCAGGCTCAACTGCAAGCTTTACTAGCAGAAAAGATCCTCGTGATGGATGGTGCCATGGGTACCATGATCCAACGTTATAAGTTAGAGGAAGAGGATTATCGTGGCGAACTTTTCAAAGATCACCCTCGTTCACAAAAAGGCAACAATGATCTGCTCTCCCTCACTCGGCCGGATATCATCAAAGAGATTCACGCTTCATATTTAGAAGTAGGCTCTGATATCATTGAAACCAATACCTTTAGCTCCACGCGCGTTGCGATGGGAGATTATGGTATGGAAGACCAAGTAGTAGCGATGAATCTTGCTTCTGCTCGGATCGCCCGTGAGATTGCCGATGAATATACTGCGCGTACACCGGATAAGCCGCGTTTCGTCGCTGGTGCCATTGGACCAACCAATGTTTCGGCCTCTCTTTCTCCAGACGTAAATGATCCTGGTTTTCGCAATATCACCTTTGATGCGCTCAAAGATGATTACTATGAGCAAGCCAAGGCATTGATCGAAGGAGGTGCGGATTTAATATTGGTTGAAACCATCTTTGATACCCTCAATAGTAAGGCTGCATTATTTGCCATCGAACAATTGTCTGAAGACTTAGGTATCAAGATCCCGATTATGGTCTCTGGTACGATAACGGACGCCAGTGGGCGAACGCTATCAGGCCAAGTGGTAGAGGCATTCTGGATTTCCGTTTCCCACGCTAATCTATTTAGTGTAGGCCTTAACTGTGCTTTGGGAGCGGAACAATTGCAGCAATACGTCAAAGATCTCCACCGCATCGCCCCAGTGCCTATTAGTGCTTACCCCAATGCTGGCCTACCCAATGAGTTTGGTGAATACGACCAAACGCCTGAAGAGATGGGAGAGCTGATGGGTAACTATATGGAAGAAGCCTTGGTCAATATCGTGGGAGGATGTTGTGGGAGTACTCCAGAACATATCGGAGCGATCGCACGTGCTGCTGCAAAGGCAAAACCTCGCAAGGCTCCAGTTATTGAACCCAAGCCAATGTTTAGTGGTTTAGAACCGCTCATCATTACTGAAAATACCAATTTTGTCAATGTCGGTGAACGTACTAATGTTACCGGCTCTCGTCGTTTTTCGCGATTGATCTTAGAAGATAACTATGATGAAGCCCTCTCTGTTGCTCGTCAACAAGTCGAAGGAGGTGCCCAAATCATTGACATCAACATGGATGAAGGCATGCTGGACTCCAAAGAGGCCATGGTACGCTTTCTTAACCTGCTAGCCGCAGAACCCGATATTTCGAGAGTGCCTATCATGTTGGACTCCTCGAAGTTTGAAGTGATCGAGGCAGGTCTCAAATGTGTGCAAGGTAAGGCGATCGTGAACTCTATTTCACTCAAAGAAGGTAAGGAACAGTTTCTCGAACAAGCTTCCTTAGTCCGTAAATACGGTGCCGGAGTAGTGGTGATGGCGTTCGACGAAGACGGCCAAGCCGATACCTACAAACGTAAAACGGAAATCTGTGCCCGCGCTTATAAAATCCTGACCGAAGAAGTCGGTTTCCCGCCTCAAGACATCATCTTTGACCCAAATATCTTTGCCGTTGCCACGGGCATTGAAGAACATAACAATTATGCTATGGACTTCATCAATGCTACACGATGGATCAAAGAAAATCTACCACATGCGCTCGTCAGTGGTGGAGTGAGCAATATTTCTTTCTCTTTCCGCGGCAACAATGCTGTGCGGGAAGCGATGCACTCGGCCTTCCTTTATCACGCTATCAAAGCGGGTATGGATATGGGAATCGTCAATGCAGGAATGCTCCAAATTTATGAGGATATCCCCGGCGATCTGAAAACCAAAGTTGAAGACGTTCTCCTTAACCGTAATCTCGAATCAACCGAAAAACTGGTGGATTTTGCTGAGACTGTTAAGCAAAACGGCAAAAAACGAGTGCAAAACCTCGAATGGCGCGAATTGCCTGTGGGTAAGCGTTTGGAATATGCCCTCGTCAAAGGAATCGTAGAATATATCGAAGCTGATACTGAAGAAGCGAGATTGAGCTTTGCACGCCCTTTACACGTGATTGAGGGCCCTTTGATGGATGGCATGAATGTGGTCGGTGATCTCTTTGGGGCTGGCAAGATGTTTTTGCCCCAGGTGGTCAAAAGTGCCCGAGTGATGAAAAAAGCGGTGGCCTACCTCCTCCCATATATGGAAGAGGAAAAAGGTTCTTCCGGTAATTCTGGCGCGGGTAAAATTCTCATGGCTACTGTTAAAGGCGATGTGCATGACATTGGCAAAAACATCGTAGGAGTGGTTTTGGCCTGTAACAATTACGAAGTGATTGACATGGGTGTCATGGTCCCATTGCAAAAAATTCTCGACAAAGCCGTTGAAATCCAGGCTGATATCATTGGACTCAGTGGTTTGATCACGCCTTCATTAGACGAAATGGTCTATGTGGCGCAGGAAATGGAGAAACGCGGGATGAAAACTCCGCTTTTGATTGGAGGAGCCACGACTTCTCGGATTCATACAGCGGTCAAAATTGTACCAGAGTATGATGGCCCAGTCATCCACGTACTCGATGCCTCTAAGGCTGTACCTGTGGCGCAACACCTAATGAACGAGGACCCGGCCCACCGTGCCAATTATGCCCAAGAGCTAAAGGCAGAATATGAAAAGATGCGGGAAGGACACCTCAAGCGACGTCAGGCTAAGAAGATGTTGAGTCTTACTGGGGCCAGAGCTAATAAACTGGAAGTCGATTGGACTCAGCCGATTGCCTCTGCCCCGACCTTTATTGGTAACAAAGTATTTGCAAATTACGATCTAGAGACGATCAGTCAGTATATCGACTGGACGCCATTTTTCTATACTTGGGAGATGAAAGGCAAATATCCTGAGATTCTACAAGACCCTGAAAAAGGCCCTGCAGCCAACAAACTCTTCGATGATGCTAAAGAGATGTTACTCAAAATCATCGACGAAAAGTGGCTTGAAGCGCGTGCCGTAGTGGGTTTTTATCCTGCCAATGGCGTAGATGACGATGATATTGAAGTATATACAGATGATAGCCGCAGCCAAGTCATGGCTCGTTTTTGTAATCCTCGCCAGCAAGCTGAACGCAAGGGTCCGAGCCTGAGTTTGGGTGATTTTGTGGCACCTAAAGAGACTGGATTAGCTGATCATATTGGTGGCTTTGCCTTAACGACAGGTCTTGGCATCGAAAAGAAGATCGCAGAGTTTGAAGCAGATCATGACGATTATAGCAGTATCATGCTCAAGGCTCTCGCTGACCGTTTGGCTGAAGCCTTTGCTGAGTTGTTGCACCGCAAAGTGCGTCGTGAATTGTGGGGATATGCCTCGGACGAAAACTTCTCCACGGCTGAATTGATCAAAGAAAAGTATCAAGGCATCCGTCCTGCTCCCGGTTACCCTGCCAATCCTGACCATACCGAGAAAGAAACGCTATTTAAGATATTGGAAGTCGGTAAACATACAGGGATTACTTTGACAGAAAGCCTCGCGATGTATCCTACTGCTTCAGTTAGCGGAATGTATTATTCGCATCCTGAATCACGTTACTTCGGTATTGGGAAAATTGGTCTGGATCAAGTTAAGTCTTATGCAGAGCGTAAGCAGATGGCTTTAGAGTCGATGGAACGTTGGCTGAGCCCTATCTTGAGTTATAAGTAGGCCGCAGTCAGCGAACGATATCGAGCAACTCTTTGAGCATCATCGCAGTTGCCCCCCATATAATATTGCCCCTGACCTCAAAGGCGGGGGCTTTTATTTTGCGTCCATCTCCTACCGAGTGATATAGTGATTTTAGATTAGCTGGGTCGAGTAGTTCGCCAAGGGCTATCTCTACTACTTTGGCGACCTCATCAGGAGCTGGCACAAAGTCAGGACGATAGGGCAAATAGCCCACGCTAGGATAGACCATGAAGTTGCTGGGAGGGATATATAGCTCAGTGAGAGGACCTAATACTTGAACCTCTGCGGCGGGTATGGCTAGTTCTTCTTCCGCTTCGCGTAATGCCGTTGCTTGTGCGTCTAGATCGCTGCTTTCCATTTTACCGCCGGGAAAACTGATCTGTCCACCATGTACTTTGCCATCTTGGGTGCGTTCCATGAATACAATATGGGGTTCCCCGAGGTAGGGATAAAAAAGAGCGAGCACTCCACTCTTACGATGGTCTTCTCGCACTTGCCAATTATCTCCCCGCTTCATAGAAGTCATTTTGAGCTGACTCTCTAAGCCGGGTAAAGGTTGCTGTAAACGCGTTTGGATTTTATGGAGCCAATCAGGATGCATGAGCCTGTAGTTCAGCGACTAGCTGCGCAAACTCCGCTACCATCATCGCAGTACCACCCCAGATAAGGTGTTGCTCATTGACGGTATAGCCAGGAGCTTGAATGAAATTGCCACCGAAGACATCTACCTCATGTATATCTCTCAGCTTGGGATCGAGAAATTGGGTGATGTCCACCTCGATGATGTCTTGTACTTCGCTGGGATTTGGTTCGAAATCCGGTCTGCTCTGAGCTAAACCGATCCGTGGATACACCAATGAATTACTCGGAGGTATGTAGATTTCGGTCAGTTCACCCATTACACTAATCTGATCTGGGGGAACCCCAATCTCTTCATGCGTTTCGCGAAGCGCTGTATAGGTGAAATCTGGATCTGTTTGATCTTTGCGTCCTCCTGGTAAGCTTACTTGTCCACCATGCACTCGACCATCTGCTGCCCGACGGATAAAGGGGATCCACCATTTATCCTGATGAGGATAAAGCAGTAGCATCACAGCACTTTGCCTAGCATTTTGGGGGACTTCTATGGTCTTACCACGTATGGGTGGAGCCATGATCATTTGGGCATCCAGTCCGGGTAATGGGATCTGAAGACGATCTTGAAGCAGAGGGATAAAATCCGCTATGGGCATAAATTAGGTTTGCCGGATCTAAAAGGCCGAGAGGGCAAGCTGAAATTCTGATGGACTTTGCCCTGTCCACTTCTTGAAAGTGCGGGAAAAGACACTGATTTCAGAAAAACCGAGCAGATCCGCGATTTCACTTTTGGAGTATTTCTTCTCTTGGAGGAAAGCGATCGCAAGTTGCTCTCTGATACGATTGAGTAGTTTTTGGTAGCTCGTACCTTCTTCTTTTAGCTTCATTTGCAAACTACGCACGCTCATAGATAGATCATCCGCGACTACGTCGATTCCTAATTTTCGTTTGCGCAACTGGCTGATTACCAATCCCATTACCTGTTGAGTATAGGAGTCTGGCTGGGGTTCTGAATTTAGAAGACGCTTGGCCTGTCGGTCTAGCATCTTGACAACACTCAGTTGACTAAATTGTAAGTTCGTTTGCATAACTCACTTTTTCATTTGAGAAAGACAGAAGGAGATTTTTCCGTATTAAGCATTTAAAGATACAAAAATTAAGCTTTTTGCGCAAAAACAGCATTTTTTTTGCTGAGTAATTGTAAGCTTGCCTGCATATTTGCGATACAGACAATTGCGCCTAAAAAGGAAATTGTTCATCTTCATCATATGGCCCATCAAAAACCTTCCGGCTTTGTTCGGTACAAGTTTAAAGCTCTTAAAACCTTTGCATCTAACGAATGGTTAGCCGAAGGCAAAAAAAAATATCGCCAAGTCTTTGATCGGCATGAACTGACTTACATTCATGTCGAATTCTCGTTCTATAATAAGCTTTTTGATGAAGAAGACTGGGAAGGCCTCATCAAGTTGAAATTGTTTAGACAACCTAAAGATCGTCGGCGAAAAGCTGAGCAGATCGCTGAATTAGAAGTGCCTAAACACATTAGCCAAACCCAGAATATCGTCTATATCCGCGAGCAGCAAGGTAGTGATGAGGAAGGAAAACCTTGGGAAGAAGGCCATTATCACTGGGAGGCCTATATAAATGGCGCTAAAGTCGGACAATCTGAATTTTATGTGTACAGTGTTGGCAATGTCAATGCTGAGCAAAATCCATATCTGGATGTCCAGTTAGTCCGCCTATATGAAGGGGCAAATGCGGACCGTTCACGTCCTGACGTCAACTATTATCAAAGCTTTCAGTATACAGAGACTCGCTTTATTTGGGTCGAGTTTCAAGCTGAAAACCGCTATCAAGAGGAGTGGATGTGCGAGATGACTTTTAACATCTACAATGATGCGCGCCAGCTAAAAGGGCAGATGATAGAGTTGGTCAAGATCCCTACAGGGAACGAATCTATTACGATCCATTCTGGATGGGGATCTGATCTAAAAGGTACATGGTTCAAAGATAATTATACAGTCGAAATTGTCTTCATGGACACTTTGATTGGGATCGTTCCCTTTCAGGTGGGAGAAATATTTGAAGATGGTGAGCCTCCCTTCATCAGAAATATGGAGCATGGGCCACTTTCTAAGCCGGGTATCCCGCTCAATGAGCTAGAGACAATGTCTCTAGAAGAAGTATTGGCGGAGCTTGACGCTTTGATTGGCTTAGAGCAAGTCAAAACTCGTATCAGAGAATACGCGCAATACCTAAATTTCCTCCAACTCCGTAGCGATAAAGGCTTTGAAGATGCAGAGCCTATCAATTTGCATGTAGTCTTTACCGGTAATCCCGGAACGGGCAAAACTACTGTCGCCCGTATGTTGGGACGGATTTATAAAAAGCTAGGTTTGTTGAGCAAAGGACATATTCATGAGGTGGATCGTTCTGACTTATTGGGAGAGTATATTGGGCAGACCGCTCCAAAGGTTAAAGCGGTAATTGAAAAGGCGCGCGGAGGTATTTTGTTTATCGACGAAGCTTATGCCTTATATCGTGGGGAAGATGATACCAAGGATTACGGACGAGAAGTGATTGAGCTTTTGATCAAAGAAATGTCCGATGGTAAAGGAGATTTAGCCGTAGTAGTTGCGGGTTATCCGAAGGAGATGGAATCATTTCTCCAGTCTAATCCCGGATTGAGATCACGTTTTACGATGCGATTTGAGTTTGCTGATTATACACCAGACGAACTCGAACAAATTGCTTTTCATTGGACGAAACGCTTGGCAGTCGAGCTTGCTCCTGAAGCACAGATTTATCTCAAACATCATCTCACAGAGTCCTATCGCAATAGAGACAAGAGTTTTGGCAATGCGAGATTTGTTCTCTCATTGATCAATGAGGCAAAGATGAATTTGGGACTTCGCGTTATGCGAACGGACAATCCCGCCTTATTGAACGAGAGCGATCTCTCGATCATAAAGGAGGCGGATGTAGCCGAAATATTTGAAGCCAGCGAACGTAAAAAGGCTCGTATTCCGATCGATGAGGCTTTATTGTCCTCCGCATTGGAAGAATTGAATGAAATGATCGGCCTAGAGACGGTCAAGCGAGAGATCCAGGAGTTGGTCAAATTGGTCAAGTTTTATAAAGAGATCGGCAAGGATGTACTCAATCGTTTTTCTTTGCATACAGTTTTTACCGGTAATCCCGGAACGGGCAAAACCACTGTAGCACGTATACTTGGCAAAATCTATAAAGCCTTAGGGATTTTGGAACGTGGGCATGTAATCGAATGTGATCGTCAAGCCTTAGTCGCAGGACATGTAGGGCAAACGGCTATAAAGACTGCAGAGGTAGTTGACAAAGCGCGTGGAGGCGTATTGTTTATTGACGAAGCTTATTCGTTGACACAAGGCGGTCCGAGCGATTTTGGTCGCGAGGCTGTCGAAACTATCTTGAAGCGTATGGAGGATCTCCGCGGAGAACTCGTGGTCATTGCCGTAGGCTATCCCAAAAATATGCAACAATTTCTCCAGGCTAATCCGGGGCTTCGGAGTCGATTTGATCGTAAGCTAGAATTTCCGGACTATAATCCTGTCGAATTATTGAGTATCGCTCGTATGATGCTGGCTCGCGAAGAGATCAGTATGGGCAAAGATGCTATTCCATATTTAGAAGGCTATTTTGCGTATTTACACCGAACCAAAAATCAGTTTTTTGGAAATGCGCGTGCCGTCAGAAAAGTAATTGAAAAGGCAATCAAGAATCAACATTTGAGACTTGCGGCCCTAGATCCGTCTAAGCGTTCGGAGGAACTCCTACAGACCCTAGAGACATCAGATGTAGTGGAGTTTGCCGAAGGGAATGATAGTTTGTTAGAAGGGGGGAAGCAAGGCCGAGTTGGCTTTTAGTCCAGATCACGTAAGAACATATCTAGCAGTCTTCCCTTAACGGGAACGGCTACCCCTTTTTGCATGTCTTTGACAACAAAAGTTACTTCTGCAGCGACGATGAGCTCTTGAGTATCTCGCATAGTGATCTTTTGATCAAGGGTGATACTTTTTTCACCAATTCGATCGATAACCGTCTCGATATCAAGAATATCACCTAGGTGAGCGGGCTTGCTATAGCTGAGGTTGACATTGACGGGCATGAAAGCCAGTCCTAATTCCATGAACATACCAGATTCAAAGAAGCCTTTGAAATGATTCCAGCGGGCCTCTTCGAGGAACTCTAGAAACTTAGCATTGCTGACTTGTCCATAAAGGTCAAGTGTCCAACTACGAACGGTGATCTCAGTAAAGGTCTTATATTTTGGTACTTCAATAGCCATAATGGGGCCAATAGGCGATTCAAAGCTTAAAAGCTACAAGATACAAAACTGTTTGAGATTGTAAAGCTTCCTCACAATAAGAACCACTTTATCACAAAATCTCAAACAAAAGTCTGGTATCTGTCTTTTTGATACATACTTATACGCGTATATTTCCGAATACAATCAGATATCAAGTACTATAATATGAGAAATGCGATTACTTTTTTGGGGGTGTTTCTATGCCTCTGCGTAAGTCCTCTAATCGGGCAAAACGTGCAAAATGTTTTTTTTCAAAATGGGGCGGAAAGTTTTCCTGAGAATATTGATGCTTTATCTTCGAAAGGCAGTTTTGTTCCAGCCCGAGCTTTAGAAGGGAAGATTTATAGGTGGGTACAA
>JBGCFA010000059.1:0-35823 GCA_045106675.1 Bacteroidia bacterium | reverse complement strand
TACCAATACAGCTTAATCCAAATCAGGATTCCAGAGAAAGCCCATTCGTTGTTGATTGTCGTCAAAATAGATGTACAGATCTTTGCCTTTTCGCTCAAATCCATTAGCACTTTCTAGAGCTTTCCAAAAGCGAGCAGCCCAATCTGGATCACGTTGAAGATTACCCGCAATCTCTATGGTTTCCATCCTACCATCTGCCGAAATCTGGTACTTACCGTGGAAAGGATTAACAATGGTTTCACCTTCAAATTTACCGCGATTGCCTTTATCGCTAAAGGTGATTTTGACGGGTTTGGGTACGTGCTCAGGTTTGAAGTAGCGTTCGCCAGTGGCGAGATCCTCATAGTATTGCAGATCCCAAGAACCTGATAAGGTTTCGTGGATTTCGGGAGGGGTACAGGCAGCCAGTACACTACACAGTGTGCAGCAGAGCAATAATGTTCGCATGGAATTACAAGATTATATTACAAGTGATGTAAATGTGACAATTTCGTAATAGTCAAGAAAGCTTGTTAGTCGAGATTTCTTGCGCCGGGAATTGAGCAAAGACTGACAGGCCTAAGACAGCCTGCTTAACACCCTATCAGCCTTTTAAGCTACTTATCGCCTAAAATTCCCTAAATTCCCCCCTTCGAGAATGAATCAGTCCTATGAACAGAGTATTCCTTTTCTTGCTTTGCGCTTGCTTCCTTACACCGATTCGGTCCCAAATACGAGTTTTACCTCTTGGCAATTCGATTACCCAAGGCAAAGTTGGCTTACCTTCCTATCGGCAAGCTTTATGGAAGATGTTTGAAGAGGCCAATATTTCCGTGGACTTTGTCGGGAGTTTAGATGCACCTTTTTTGTGTGATGAGGATGTCAGGGACGGCTTTGATCCCGATCATGAAGGGCATTGGGGTTTTAGGATAGATGAGATCATCGAGCAAGAGGACGGCAATCAAAATTGTAGAGCCAATAACGCAAAAGGAGGCTTAGCTCTTTGGCTCCAATCCTATACCCCAGACATTGCCTTGATCCATCTAGGAACCAATGATATATTTCAGCGATATTTTTTCCAGACGAGCGAATCGGTTCGTAAGTCCACGATCACCGAGTTAGATAGTGTCATCACCCTCTTGCGGGCCGACAATCCTCAGATACATATCTATTTGGCACAGCTACTTCCCGTCAGTGATCCAGACATCAATGAGGAGATCATCGCTTATAATCAAAGTGTCAAGGAGCTCAGTCGCAAACGCCAATCTCTCCAATCTCCGGTTATTCTAGTAGATATGCATACTGATTTTAGCTGGGAAACTGATACCTATGATGGAGTACATCCCAATGAAGCGGGAGGTCGTAAAATGGCCCAAACATGGTTTCAGTCTATTATGAGTCCCCTCCCTGCCGCTGCGCGGAACGCTCAACTCTCTCAGTTGCCCTCCAGCCAATCGGTATGGATACCCGAGACGCTGCGTTCGGCGACTAGCCTTAGCCTCATAGACGCAAAAGGCAGGGTCCTCCAACAATATAGCGAGATCCCCAACAAGCTCGATATATCAGGACTGCCGTCAGGTTTGTATTATTTAACGTTTGAGGGCGAATCACCAATGGTTCGTAAAATTTGGTTGTAGGTTCGGCATGCATGCCCAATACCCAGAATTAAAATCACAAACTCCCCTACCGTATTTATACCTATTTCCCTAAAGGGTTTTACTCTATTTGAAAGGATTTTTTGAAATCCTGAAAGGGAAGACCTATGTTTAGTTTCGACATACCCAATATTTTGACACACTAAAATAAGTCTTGTTATGAAAACTTCGCTCTATTTCTTGGTTACCGCCTTGCTAATGCTGGCTATCGTGAGTTGTAATAATGATACGACCACCACACCTGACAGCGATATCAGTAAGTCTACAATTACATGCCTCCAAGATCTGCCTGATAGACCTGTTCAAGATTCAACTGCTACATTGTGGATGGAAAATTGGGGTAGCAAATGGTTTGATGAAAAATGTACACCACTAGATAGAGGATTCTGGCCTCCTCTATTCAAAACTGATATGGCAAGCTTCAAGACTTTAATTGATGATCATGATCAATTTAGAATTTATTATTCCTTTTGTAATGAGCTAAGTGGTGGTAGTAGAGCCCATTTGTTAGCAACTTCATTGAGCAATGATAGTTGCTTGCCTAATTTAGGAGCCAATATTTATAACTTCATCTCCGATAACAATGAAGTTCCCTTTATCTATGAAGATTGTAGTATCGCTTCAGAAAACACCATCCCAAAGCAAACTGCCCTTGACTGGACTGAAAATTTCAGATCCCATTTTAACATCTCAAGTACAAACGATAGTGTTAATCTTTCTTGTAGTGATCTTGTTTTCAGAATTCCTCTAGCATATACCTTTGATAGAGAGTCTTTCGAACAATATATCAATCAAAATGCGGATTCTTTATATGTATTTCTTGGAATTGAAACCTTGGGTCCTTTTGGGGTTGATTCATACGAATATCAATTCAAATTATTATTTAGCACAGTTCCTGTTTCAGGACAGAATGAACTTGATTTTGTGGATTTTGCAGCTCCTTGTCCTCAAATTTGCCCCCAAAAGGATAGCCTAATTGGCATCTATTAATTGCCTAAATTATGACTGAGAAACTAGACTTGGTAATTAGTATAAATAGGTATTCTGCTTTATTACCGCTTACTATTTTCTTCATTCGGTCAAAGAGCCTGCTAACTTCTCAAAAATGGTTAGCAGGCCCTATTATTTGGGCCGCAATGTCTGAACTAATTGGGTATTGTACGGCATATTATTTGGAAACCAATTTACCCTTCTACCATCTATACGTAGCGATTGAATTCTCCTTATTGGTGGTTGTTTTTTACAATGCCTATCCCGGTTTGATCTCCAAAAAATATTTGATTTATAGTATTCCCTTATTTTGTATTAGCGCAGTACTTAATGTCCTCCTTTTCCAACCATTAACCGATTTTGCTAGCCATACGCGTACTCTTGAAAGTTGTATTCTTCTATTTTTATCAATAAGGTATTTCTTCCTCGTTTTAAAAGAACTCAAGGTCAAAAACATTGAGCGCACCTTCGCCTTTTGGTTTTCTACTGCAATACTGGTCTACTTTTCCTCGAATTTATTACTATTCATATACAGTAATGTTATCATGGTAGAAGAGCATTCTACCTTTATGGAAGTCTGGGCCATGCACAGCCTTCTCAATATTTTGCTATATTTATTTTATGCCATCGCATTATGGCAAAAAGAGTAGGCTGATACTTCCCACTTCAAGGCTTTAGTTTGGTATTTTTACTTGCGACTTCTATTTCTCAAATCTTTATCATTAGCGCCTTATTGATGCTAATGCTGGCGGGCGTTATTGTGTTTTTTGTGCTGGTCTACCAAAAAAAGATGATCCGTCAAGAGGTCGCGCTCGAACGCATGAAGACTGAGCACCAACGCAATCTGCTCAATGCCACCATCGAAACCCAAGAGAAGGAACGTCAGCGCATCGCCAAAGACCTGCACGACGAAGTCGGGGCTATGCTATCGGTGATCAAAATGGGCATCGCACAGTTTGAGCGCAAAGCCAAAGATCTACCCATCGCCAAAGAGATCGCCGCCGAAACCAAAGAAAATGTAACCGAGACGATCAATAATGTCCGCCGCATCTCCAAAGATCTCATGCCCATCGCATTGATGAAATTGGGATTGGCCGTAGCACTCAAGGGTATGTTTGAAAAGCTACAAAGCCTAGAGGGCATCGAGGTCAAGTTTACACAAACAGGCGAAGCAGTCAGATTGCCGCAGAGTAGCGCTTTGGGGCTTTATCGCGTGATCCAAGAATCCCTCAACAATTGCCTCAAACATGCAGAAGCGAGTAGGATTGAGTGCCATTTAGATTTTGAGCCTGCGCAGCTTAAGCTCAGCTTCAAAGACAATGGCAAGGGCTTTGATATAGAAGCTTTACTCGATAGCCCAGACAGTACTGCCGGTCTCGGACTCAAAAGCATCGAAAGTCGCGTCAACATGATAGGAGGCGATCTACAACATATATCCAGTCCCGGCAAGGGCACCCAAATTTTGATCGAACTACCGCTGAAAGAACAGATACCAACATCGTGATCGGATCTTTTTTGAGACGTATACTGCTCTTTTGCCTCGTGGCGGGCTTGCCGATCCTTGCCCTCAGCTTGCTATTGCAGCGTTTTGGCGTAGCGCCTGTATTGACGGAGAGTATTTCCTATGATCTCAAATTGGCCTTTGCTGCTGAGCAGAACGCTCCCCACTATGATATCTTATCGGTCGGCTCATCGATCACACTCAACAATCTTCACTCTCAGACATTGGTGGAGGCGTTCCCCGCAGGGGTGAGCTATCTCAACCTTGCCTCCTTCAATGCCAATATCCAAAACAGTCACGAGATTTTAGAGATCGTCATACCCTACTACCAGCCACAACTCGTGCTCATGATGAGCAATCATGTCGATTTTGAAAGCTCAAAGTGGCGAGGCCTTCACTCATGGCTGGCAGAACGTTATTTAGGTCATGAACTCCTCCCCTATTTTTATATACGTCGTTTCAATTTGTATGCATTGTTACAGCGCCAGCGGCGAACACGTCGTTTTATGAGCGAAGCGCGCGCCAATATGCAACAACAGATGCGTATGGACGCTTATGGAGGCGTTCCCCTCAGGGTGAGTCCAGAAAACCTCAATCCCAATCGGCAGGACACTCCTCCCATCGCGAAGCTTGATTCAAATCAATACCATGCACTTGCCGAACTTGCTTCTTGGCTCAAAAGTCAAGGCATAAAGCTTATCTACATCCAGAGTCCCCTCAAAAAGTCAAGCTGCCAAAGTTCTGAATGTCAATCCTTTCAGGAACGCCATATCGAGCGATGCAAACAACTCATCCTAGCGGCTGATCAGCAG
Source organism: Bacteroidia bacterium (assembly GCA_045106675.1). Taxonomy (GTDB): domain Bacteria; phylum Bacteroidota; class Bacteroidia; order J057; family J057; genus JBCAWW01. The sequence goes on along the minus strand of JBGCFA010000059.1, from coordinate 30,886 downwards.
TTTGTAGATTTATATCATGGCTTAACTTTAGCGGATTCCGTCTTTTGTGATGAACTGCATCTAAATTTTGGAGGGCCCAAACTCGCCACTGAAGCACTAATCAAGGAGATCGCGATTAGCATCGACTGATCTGCCTGCACGTTACCCGCTCAAAGCTGCCACTTACCCCGATACTATATTTATCACGCAGTCTAAGCAGCATTTTTGATCTGTACCCAAACGGATTGAAGATGAAAAAGCGTATCAAAATAGAACTTTGCAAAAGTCCTCTTGATTTTCAAGCACGGAAAGCGATTTTGGAGGTCTACAAAGCGGCCAAAGGAGGTGAACAAACTTACTTCCAAGAAAGACTACTTGACTATCCTTATTACGTTCGCTTTTGGGAGCAAAACAAATTGATCGGTTTCAAAGGTATAGAACTAGGTCGATCGACCAATACCAAATCCTTAGTGATAGAGCTTGGTCAGAGTTTTTTGCTTCCACCTTATGACGAAAAGCCGCTCATTCCTCGTATGACCCTCAAAATCCTCTGGGCCTTTTGGCGTGAGCAATTAATTACGCTTGATTGGAGTTTGCTTAAAGGGACTAAGTTTGAGAACGACCATCGGACAAAGAAAAGTCGCAGCCTGTTTAAAACATTATTGTTGCTTTCAAAAGAACAGCCATATTCTGCCCTTCATTACTATCGAGAAAATACTCCCGGCTTAGCCAGTAAAGCCTTGGAAAAAACAGCTCGTTTAAACCTTCGATCAGGCTTCTCTCTTCAATTTGTTCAATTCAAACAAGCTTGTAAAGCTGCTATTCATTGGCATACCTTTCAAAATAAGGATATCAGCCTCAAGGATAATTTTTTAGCCGAATATCTTCAGGCATAGTGAATATTGGCAAGGACGCTCAAATAGATCCGCAAACTCCTATAGAAATACACTCTTCAAAATAGAGGGAGATAATTGCCTTCTCTCCCTCACATACTTTGCGCAATTTGATATCTGACACATTATCAAATCAAGGCAAAAGATGAAATATTTATTGACGACCATTCTGCTAATCACGGTCTCAAGTGCCCATAGCCAAGGGATTCAATTTGGCTTTAAAGGCAATCTCGGCCTTAGCTTCGTAAACAATCAGCTCATCTCACAAGATCAATCTACTTATAGCACTCCTCCGCAATTAAGCTATGGAGCAGAATTCCCTGTTTATCTCCAATTAAGCTCTGCAATCTGGCTGAGATCTGGGATTGGGATTCAAAACAAATCCTTTCGTTTAGCATTAAACTCCCTCAGTGATCCTGACATTCCGGTTCAAGGCCTCATAAATATTAGGATAGGCGCTTTTGCTTTACAGTTGCCATTGATTGCTTGCCTCAACCCAAAAGCGAATGAGAATATCATGATCGAAGCCGGCATGCTATTTTCTCGTCATTCGCCCATCTCTCAGACCATCTCAGGTAGTAGTCCTTCCGACATAAATCAGACAGTATCAGGGATCGAAATAAACAGTGGAGCACCCAATTTTGACGTGACTTATACGCCTGAGCTTTATGCTGCTTTTAGCTATTTTTTGCCATCGGACAATGGTATTCGTCAGCAACTACAAGTTTCATTTGAATACGGACTTAGACAAGCGAGTCGCTTCGATTTTGAGGGAGAAGTACTGCGCCCAAATGGTAATATCCCGTTTGCGGGGAGTTTGCAAGCTAGCTTTAGCACGCTAAAGTTTTCTTATACGATTTTCCCCTTTTGGAAGTCCACAAAAAAAACGACACGATAATTCGTGCCGTTGATTTTTCTGTTTTTTGGCTTTCAGCCGAACGCTAGAGACTATTCGTACTCATAAAAGCCTTTACCAGTCTTACGTCCAAGGTGTCCAGCGGCAACCATATTGCGAAGCAAAGGACAAGGCGCATATTTAGGATTGCCAAAACCGTCGTACAGCACATTTAAGATGGCAAGACAGACATCTAAGCCAATGAAGTCTGCTAATTGTAATGGTCCCATTGGATGAGCCATACCGAGTTTCATGACGGTATCGATGGCTTCGACTTCTGCTACTCCTTCAAAGCGTGCATAAATGGCTTCGTTGATCATCGGCATGAGGATACGATTGGCTACAAAACCAGGATAATCGTTTACCGAAACGGGTACTTTGCCCAAATCCTCAGACAATGCCACGATATCAGCCAAAACTTCGTCAGTTGTATCATAACCGCTGATGATTTCGACTAGCTTCATCACAGGCACTGGGTTCATGAAGTGCATACCGATCACCTGCGCAGGACGCTGAGTTACGGCGGCTATTTCGGTGATACTGATTGAAGAAGTGTTGGTAGCTAAAATTGCGTGAGCAGGAGCCGCTTTGTCCAAGTCCTTAAAGATGCTCTCCTTAAGATTTTGGCGTTCGGTCGCAGCTTCAATCACGATGTCTCGGTCAGCTACTCCCTCCATCATCTGGGTAGAAGTAGAGAGGCGAGACAAGGCAGCAGATTTGTCTGCTTCGGTGATCTTTTCCTTTTTCACCTGTCGATCCATATTCTTGGCAATCACCGCCAAGGCACGTTCGAGCGCAGCTTCGGAAATATCAATGAGTTTTACATCATAACCGCTTTGAGCAAAGACGTGGGCAATCCCATTGCCCATTGTACCAGCCCCGATTACGGCTACTTTTTCGTACTTTTTTATCATCTGATAGTAATTCTTTTTTGCGCTTGCAATATACGGCGATAAATTCTGAAATAGATTGTATATCGAGCTGTCCTTTGACATAAAAAGAGACGAGATCGGGTTCCTTTTTAGGCTTGAGAGCATGCTTTGGTTTCCCCTCTAGTTTTATTTTGCTTACATTTTAGCTGAGATTTTACTACTACATTTAGAACTACTACTACTCTTGATGAAAAATTCCATTCTTTTTTGGTCAATTACAGTTGCCCTAGCAGGCTTTCTGTTTGGCTTTGATACTGTGGTTATCTCCGGAGCGGAGCAATCACTCAAAGAACTTTGGGGCAGCTACACACTCTTTGGCAGTACTGATCTATTTCATGGCATTGTCATCGTAGGTTCCGCCCTTTGGGGAACGGTTATCGGAGCCATATTTGGTGGCATTCCTACTGATAAGTTTGGGCGTAAAACCACTCTCATATGGATTGGAGTGTTTTATTTTGTTTCGGCTATAGGTTCTGCCTTAGTGACTGATCCTTGGTTATTTGCTGTTTTTAGGTTTATCGGTGGCTTAGGAGTAGGCGCATCTACCATCGCCGCTCCAGCTTATGTATCCGAAATTGCCCCCGCCAGCCGTAGAGGTCGTTTAGTAGCTTTATATCAATTCAATATTGTCTTTGGTATCCTAATCGCCTACTTATCCAATTATCTGCTGAGTGGCATTGAAGAAAATGCTTGGCGATGGATGATCGGTATAGAAGCCTTGCCTGCTATGATTTATGCCCTCATGGTATTTAGCGTTCCCAAAAGCCCACGTTGGCTACTTGCCAAACGAAATGATCGAGCCGGAGCGAAAAAAACCCTTTTACTCATTGATCCCAATATGGATACCGAGGCTGAGATGGATAGGATATTATCTGATCAAGCCTCCCATTCAGCTTCTGAAACCATCTTTGATAAAAAATATCGTTTCCCTTTAATGCTAGCTTTTTTCATTGCCTTCTTCAATCAATTTTCGGGCATCAATGCTTTGTTGTATTTCGCACCACGGATATTTGAAGCAGCAGGACTTGAATCAGAAGCAGCCTTACTTGGCAGCATTGGGATCGGCATTGTCAATATGATTTTCACTTTGATTGGCCTTAGTTTGATAGATCGCTTTGGACGCAAACAATTGATGTATATAGGATCGGTAGGCTATATTATTTCTCTCTCACTAGTAGCCTTCGCTTTTGCATCTGAAATACAGGGCATGACCGTGCCTCTCTTACTATTTCTCTTTATTGCCTCTCATGCGATTGGCCAGGGTACGGTTATCTGGGTATTTATCTCTGAAATTTTTCCCAATCAGCTACGTGCCAAGGGGCAGTCCTTTGGTAGTTCAGTCCACTGGATACTAGCCGCCGCAATCCCTTCTTTGATGCCCATTATGTTCACTCAAATTGGTCCAGCACCAGTATTTGGAATCTTTGCGGGCATGATGGTTCTACAACTACTATTTGTTTGGCGTATGATGCCGGAGACCAAAGGCGTTCCGCTAGAGGAACTAGAAAAACAGCTCAGCCGATAATCTAAGTAAGTACCTAGTATTGAGTATCAAGTAGATAGACGGCTAAATTATTGCCAGTCAACAGATCATTGTACTATCTACCTAGTATTTAATGCTGTCCTTCCATCTACACACATATTACTTGCAAAAAATCATGCAAAAACTACTCTCCATACTCCTTTGCTTATTCGTTTTTACGGCCTGTCAAGAAAGTAAGACCGAAACTCAAGCAGTTGCAATAAAGACTGCAAGCAAAACGCTCGCTTATGATGAGCCTCACCGACCTCAATACCACTTTTCTCCTCCAGCCAAATGGATGAATGATCCCAACGGCATGGTGTTCTACGAAGGAGAATATCATCTCTTTTATCAATACTATCCAGACAGTACCGTATGGGGTCCAATGCATTGGGGACATGCCGTCAGTGAGGATTTGGTCAATTGGCAGCACCTACCGATCGCCCTTTATCCAGATAGCCTGGGGCTGATATTTTCGGGTAGCGCAGTGATTGATTGGAATAATAGCAGTGGTCTAGCTCCAGAAGGCGAAGTACCCATGGTCGCGATATTTACCTATCATAATATGGAAGGGGAAAGAAACGGTAGCCTAGACTTCCAAACGCAAGGGATCGCTTATAGCCTCGATAAGGGCAGGACTTGGACCAAGTATGAGGGAAACCCGGTGATCCCCAATCCGGGACTTAAAGATTTTCGTGATCCCAAAGTCTTCTGGCATGATGCCTCTGAAAGTTGGGTGATGATCTTTGCTCGTGGTGATCAGGTGCAAATTTATCGCTCTCCTAACCTCAAAGAATGGACGCTCGCCAGTGAGTTTGGTGTCGATCAAGGCAGTCATGGGGGCGTTTGGGAGTGTCCAGACCTCTTTCAACTCAAAGTACCCGCTAGTGAGGAAAAGAAATGGGTCATGATCGTAAGTCTTGGTCGAGGCGGAGCAAACGGTGGCTCAGGTACGATGTATTTTATCGGTGATTTTGATGGCACGAGCTTTAGCAACAACAATAGTCCCGAAACAGTACTCTGGCTGGATTACGGCACCGATAATTATGCGGGTGTGACTTGGTCCGATGTGCCCAAGGAGGATGGCCGTAGACTATTTATGGGTTGGATGAGCAATTGGCATTATGCGACGCTCGTACCGACTGAGAAATGGCGTTCGGCGATGACGATAGGGAGAGAACTTCAGCTAGCCGAGACAGAGGCTGGTTTACGCATGATTTCGATGCCAGTAGCTGAGCAAGATCAACTTAGACAAGATGCTCAACAGATCGCAGCAGGAGAAGTAAACGGTAAGCGTGTATTGGCCAGTGATAGCCGCCTTGCGGAACTCCTCCTCTCCTTTGAATATGACCCCAAGGCACCACCTAGCAAATTTGGCGTTCGCTTTAGCAATACTAAAGGAGAGGAATATCTCGTCGGCCTAGATTTGAAGACCAATGAATTTTATACAGATCGACGCAATGCAGGCAAGACTGATTTCTCTGAGCATTTTGCTAAGCTTCATACAGCACCAAGAATCAGCTCTGCCACTAAGGTAGATTTTCATCTATACCTTGACTTAGCCTCTATGGAGCTATTTGCAGATGGCAACGAAGTGGTATTTACGGATATATTCTTTCCCACTGAGGACTTTGGAGAGATAGAAGCGTTCTCCGAAGGAGGCAAAGTCAAACTCTCAGCTGGCACGATCTACCCGCTTAACAAGATGAAAGTGAGTAGTGTCGAAGATTAACTCCTTAAGCCGTTTTGCTTGCGAGAGTCCTTAGGTCAAGATATATTTAGGCATGAATAGTTCGGGTCTTTATACTTTCTTGTTCCTTTTTGTCCTTTTGTTTGCTTGTTCGGCCCCGCCGAACGCTCCCCAAGAAGCCGAAAAAGCAGCTCCTGACTTAGCTATGGAGCCAGTCGCGCCACCCATGACTCAGCTTTTAGTGGTTACAACGGATGCTTGGGACGCTTTTCGCGGAACGCTGCAACGGTTTGAAGGCAGTGAAAACAATTGGCAAGCAATAGGAGAGCCCATCTCTATAGTAGTCGGCAAAAATGGATTAGGCTGGTCCGTACACGAAACAGTATTCCAAGCGTTCGGCGGGCCGATAAAAAAAGAAGGGGACCTCAAATCACCAGCAGGCAAGTTTATGCTTGGGACCGCCTTTGGTTATGCAGAAAACAGTGAGGCCCAATGGCTCAAATATCCATATTGGCCCGTCACAAGCAAGACGATGTGCATTGAAGATGTAGGCTCAGAATATTACAATCAAATCGTGGAGCATGGAGAAGTTCAAGCCGACTGGAAAAGCACCGACCATATGCGTCGCAATGATGAGTTGTATGAATGGGGAGTATTTGTAGAACATAATTTCCCAGAGGCTCAACCCAAGGCGGGTTCCTGTATATTTTTACATGTTTGGAATACTAAGGGAGGTCGGACGCCAGGCGGAACGGCAGGTTGTACCGCTATGGATAAAGCAAAAATCAAAGAAGTATTGGCTTGGCTCGACGAGGAAAAATCACAAATGATGATTCAAATGCCTATCGAAGCTTACCAAAGTCTACAAAATGATGAAGCTTGGCCTCAAATAAATTAGATGCATAGACATTTATTTACACAGATAACTAAATATGTCTAGCAATATCCAATTCTAATGAAAACCAGCTTTCGGTAATTTTAACCGTTCGCCCTGCATGAAGTTCAATTCAGACAAGAGGATTGACCGTTCATTTTTTTGGCCCCTATTTATGGCCATTTCGGCAAAAGATTTGCAATACTAGCAACAGAACGTTAATTGAGACATTGATAATGTATCGGATACAAAAAATTGGAGAAGAATGGAATATACGAAACACCCAAACGGGTTCACTTCGTAGCCTCAATCCAGAAGAGATACAGAAGCTTTTGAAGGAGTTTCCCGGTCTTAAGAATAGTTATCAATTCAATTACTTTCGCAACGAGATCCGATCAATCGAGGATCTACCTTAGTCAGCAATAGTTATGCCCTTAGTGGCTTTAGCATAAAGATTTTTCATGGTGTTTGTTTGGGTTTGGACCGCTCCTCAGGGAGCGGTTTCTTTTTTTCATAGAACATCAATCTAAAAATCTGTCGGATATCGGAATATTGTTTTTTGATTTTTCCTTAACTAGTTTTGCATAAAATCAGCTAAACATGAAGAAGTTATTGCCACTATTTTTCCTTCTCGCATTGGTTGCATGTCAGGAAAATCGCCTCCCTAACCAACCGGATGGGCTTTACGCGATCATTGAAACCAACAAAGGAGATGTTGTAACCAGATTAGAGCATGGAAAGGCGCCTCTTTCTGTGGCGAATTTTGTGGGTCTTTCAGAAGGCACGATCGAAAATAATGTCACTAAAAAAGGAAGCGGCTTTTATGATGGTCTTACTTTTCACCGAGTGGAGCCCAATTTTGTCATCCAAGGCGGAGATCCACAAGCCAATGGTATGGGGGGTCCCGGTTATAAATTTCGTCAAGAGATCAACCCTGATCTCAAACACAATGTAGCAGGCACTCTCGCCATGGCCAATGCTGGTCCCAATACTAACGGCAGTCAATTTTATATCACCCTCGCTCCTACTCCTTTTCTAGATGGAGGATACAATGTATTTGGCTATGTAATCGATGGTTTAGCTATCGTCTCGCAGATTACAGTCGGTGATACGATCAAGCATGTCGAAATTATTCGCAAGGGTAACGCAGCCAAAAACTTTGACGCCCCTAGCGTTTTCACAGAGCAACAAAATCAATAGACATTTCTGTATATAATTTGTTCCTATCAGCTTATAAGTAAAAATCATAGGCTGAGTCCAAACATTCTACCTAATTTTAGGTAGTAATTATTGGAATGAAACGAATTTTTACGAAATTTGTAGAAGATAAAATGCGTGGTTTAAAACATTACGCATTTTATTTTGGTTGCTTATCTGTAATAAGTCTAAATAAACATAACCTATGTCGGACCTTTTAAAAGAGCCCGAAGTACTCTCCGAAAGTGAACAAATCATACAGGAGGTTACAGAACAAAAATATAAGTACGGATTCGAAACTGATATTGAATCAGACCTAGCCCCCAAAGGCCTGAATGAGGACATCATTCGCTTAATTTCTTCAAAAAAGAATGAGCCTGCATGGATGCTAGAACACCGCATGAAAGCCTACCACCACTGGTTAAAAATGACCGAACCGGAGTGGGCTCACATCGACTACAAACCTATTGACTTACAGGAGGTTATATTTTACGCTGCACCTAAGCAACGCCCTGTGCTCAATAGTTTAGACGAAGTCGATCCAGAACTGCTCAAGACCTTTACTAAGCTAGGGATCTCTTTAGATGAGCAAAAAGTCCTTTCTGGTGTTGCAGTCGATGCAGTAGTAGATAGTGTATCTATCAAGACTACTTATAAAGAGAAGTTAGGTGAGCTAGGAATCATCTTTTGTTCGTTCAGCGAAGCGATCCAAGATCATCCTGAGCTGATCCGTGAATATATGGGATCTGTGGTCCCACATACTGATAATTACTATGCTGCGCTAAACGCTGCGGTCTTTACTGATGGTTCTTTTGTGTACATCCCCAAAGGAGTACGCTGCCCAATGGAGCTTTCTACCTATTTCCGTATCAATGAGCGTAATACAGGTCAATTTGAGCGTACGCTCATCGTAGCCGAAGAAGGCTCATATGTTAGCTATCTCGAAGGATGTACTGCTCCGCAACGTGATGAAAATCAATTGCATGCGGCAGTAGTAGAAATCTTGACCAAAGATAATGCAGAAGTAAAGTACTCTACTGTCCAAAACTGGTATCCTGGTGATCCTGAAACGGGTGCAGGTGGTATTTACAACTTCGTAACTAAGCGTGGCCATTGTCTAGGACATCACTCTAAGATTTCTTGGACGCAGGTAGAAACCGGTTCTGCTATTACTTGGAAGTACCCAAGCGTTATCCTGCAAGGAGATTATTCGGAAGGCGAATTTTACTCTGTAGCGGTAACCAATGGTCGCCAGCAAGCAGATACGGGTACCAAAATGATCCATATTGGTAAGAATACTCGCTCGATCATTATCTCCAAAGGTATCTCAGCAGGCAAGTCTCAAAACAGCTACCGAGGATTAGTAAAAATTCAAAAAGGAGCGAAAAACGCCCGTAACTTCTCTCAGTGTGATTCGATGCTGATTGGAGATAAGTGTGGCGCGCATACTTTCCCCTATATCGAAGTCGGCAATCCAACGGGTATGGTAGAGCATGAAGCTACTACATCCAAAATTGGAGAAGACCAACTCTTTTATTGTAGTCAGCGTGGTATAGACGAAGAGACCGCTATCGGCCTCATCGTCAATGGTTACGCCAAAGAAGTATTAAAGCAGCTACCCATGGAGTTTGCTGTCGAAGCCCAAAAACTACTTTCCATTAGCCTCGAAGGTTCGGTTGGATAATCGATCATTCAAGCATCTTAACAAATCAAAAATTCAATCTTCTCAAATGCTCTCTATAAAAAATCTACACGCTTCAGTTGAAGGCACTAAGATTCTCAATGGTCTCAATCTTGAGATCAAACCAGGTGAAGTTCACGCGATCATGGGACCAAATGGTGCCGGTAAAAGCACCTTGGCATCCGTACTTTCTGGAAAAGATGAATACGAAGTTGAAGGCGGAGAAGTCCTCTTCAATGGTAAAGACCTACTTGAGTTAGAAGTAGATGAGCGTGCAGGCGAAGGTTTATTCCTCGCTTTTCAATATCCTGTTGAAATCCCCGGTGTCAGCATGACCAATTTCATGCGTAGTTCTCTGAATGCAATACGCAAGTATCGCGAAGAAGAACCTCTTTCTGCTGGTGCATTTCTCAAGATGATGAAGGAAAAAGGCAAAATCGTCGAACTAGACGCTGCTTTGACCAAACGTGCCGTGAACGAAGGATTTTCTGGTGGTGAGAAAAAGCGTAACGAAATCTTCCAAATGGCGATGCTTGAACCGAAGCTCGCAATCTTGGATGAAACGGATTCTGGCCTAGATATCGATGCCTTGCGTATCGTCTCTAAAGCAGTTAATGAATTACGCACGAAAGATCGTTCCTTCTTGGTGATCACTCACTATCAGCGTTTGTTGGATCATATCGTACCTGATTTTGTCCACGTACTTTACAAAGGACGTATCGTCAAGTCTGGTACCAAAGAGCTTGCGCTCGAACTAGAAGAAAAAGGCTACGATTGGATCAAAGACATCGTTCCAGCCTAAGGCATCCCTTTATTATCACGAAAAATACGGATTTCCCTATGGCTAGCATGCCTACCCTCTCTCAGGATAAAAAAACCGTGGCCTTCATTGCGCCATTCACTCATAGCACTCCCTCATTGGGAGGAAGCGTTCGGCAGCAGGCCAAAGAAAAGTTAGCTGGCCTCTCCTTGCCTAATCGCAAAGTAGAAGAATGGAAGTATACGCCTTTGCGCTTAGTGCAAAAGCGTAAGTACACCAACTATGCTTCGCAGAACGCTATCGATATCAAGCCATACCTCATCGAAGGGGTAGAAGCAGACCTATTGGTATTTGTCAATGGTCAATATCAAGCTCAGCTTTCGAGCATTAGTCTTAACGAAGGTTCTCTCTACGTATCAGACCTAGAATCTTTGTCTGATGCTGGTGCAGAAGCTTTTGAAGCGAACTTCGGTACTGTCGCTGATAACTATAGCGATATTTTCGCGGCTTTGAATACAAGTCATGCCGAAGCTGGAGTTTTGGTTCATGTACCTAAAGGCAAAATCGCTAAAGCCCCCATCCATATCATTCATATCAGTGATGCTAATGGTACTGCTTTAGGAATGCAACACCGCAACTTAGTGATCGTGGGGGAACAAGCCGATGCCAAGATCATCGAAACTACCCATACACTAGGCGAAGGTCGTACGTTCCGCAACGCGATGACCGAGATCATCATCGGCGACAATGCCGGTATGGAATATATCAAGATCCAGCGGGAGAGTGACGAAGCTTTTCAAGTGGATCGGACAGAAGTAAAACAAGGTCGTGATAGTCGTTTCTCGATCTTCACCTTTACTTTTAGTGGCGAGCTCATGCGTAACAATCTACGTATGCGCCTGATGGGAGAAAACATTGAGTCTCACTTAATGGGACTTTATCTCCTAGATGGTACGCAGCATGTAGACAATGCTACCATGGTAGACCACGCTATGCCCAACGGTATGAGCAATGAGCTCTACAAAGGCATAATGGATGAGAAGTCAACCGGAGTCTTTAGTGGTCGGATTCATGTTTATGAAGACGCGCAGAAGACAAATGCTTATCAGACCAATCGCAATATTGTATTGACTGAGACAGCCAATGTCAGCACTATGCCTCAGTTGGAGATCTATGCAGATGATGTCAAGTGTAGCCATGGTGCCACCACTGGTAGCTTAGACGAATCAGCTATGTTTTATATGAGAGCGCGTGGGATCAAAGAGACCGATGCTCGCAAGATGCTTGTCCATGCTTTTGCCATGGAAGTAGCTGACCATGTGAGTATTGATGCTGTCAAAGATCACCTCGCCAATTTGATTGATTCACGTTACTAGTATTCATTATAATGCTCCAGACTACATTGGACCTACAAAAAATTCGTGCTGATTTCCCAACTTTGCACCAAACAGTGCATGGCAAGCCACTCGTTTATTTTGACAATGCGGCGACTTCACAAAAGCCGACAGTCGTATTGGAGCGTTTGGATAAATATTATCGTCAAGAAAACGCTAACGTCCATCGAGGCGTGCATCTTCTAAGTCAGATTGCGACTGATGAGTACGAAGCAGTACGTGAACAAGTACGGGCCTTGATCAATGCGACTCATACCCACGAGATCATCTATACCAGTGGTACGACCGAGGGCATCAATCTGATTGCCCATAGTTTTGGCCTCAAATACATCAAAGAGGGAGATGAAATCATCATCTCCCATATGGAGCACCACTCCAATATCGTACCTTGGCAAATGCTCTGCGAGAATGTCGGCGCCATCCTCAAAGTAATCCCTGTCAGTGATGAGGGAGAGCTTGATATGGAAGCTTATCAAGATCTGTTGAGCGAGCGTACTAAGTTGGTTTCAGTGGTGCATACCTCCAACTCCCTGGGGACGATCAATCCAGTCAAGGAAATCATTCAATTGGCACATGATCGCGACATTCCGGTCATGTTAGATGGTGCCCAAGCGGTACCTCATCAGGCAGTTGATGTGATGGATTTGGATTGCGATTTCATGGTTTTTTCCGGACACAAAATGCTGGGTCCCACTGGCGTAGGCTTTCTTTACGCCAAAGAAAAATGGTTAGAAGCCATGCCTCCCTATAAGGGTGGCGGCGATATGATCAAGACGGTAAGTTTTGAGAAAACGACCTTTGCCGATCTCCCCCACAAATTTGAAGCAGGCACGCCAAATATTGCCGGCGTGATCGCAATGGGAGCTGGTATCTCATATATGAATGCGCTTGGGTATGAGGCAATTGCCGCCCAAGAAGCGGATCTTTTGGCTTATGGCACAGCACGTTTGGGAGAAATTGACCAGATGCGTTTTATCGGTACTGCCAAGCATAAAGCCAGTGTAATTTCGTTCTTAGTCGGAGACATTCACCCATATGATGCGGGCACTTTGCTCGATCAATTAGGGATTGCGATCCGCACCGGACACCATTGTACGCAGCCACTCTGGCAACGCTTCAACATACCGGGTACGGCGAGAGCTTCTTTTGCTTTTTACAATACCCGCGAAGAGATCGATCAATTGGTCGTAGCCTTGAAGCGAGTTCAATCGATGTTTGGGTAGAGCTTTTGTAGCCACCACTCCCCTTTTGCATTTTTTTCTAGTTTTTCCGTATCGGAACGCTCTTGCCAAGCGTTCTCCGAGGGAGTAAGTATACCCTCAACCGAAAAGAAAGCATACAATAGCAAACTGTCGGATCTCGGTGCAGTCTGCAAGTTGTCTAAACCGACTTCCATCGGTACGCTGACAAAGCCAAATATCTCTCCAATCCGGCTATCCTCGCTATTGTAGAGTAGTTCTTTGGGCGAGTTTATGGTTTTCCGCTCACTCGCGGAACGATAAACCTCAGCCGCATTACTCATTGCAAAGGTTCCACTAATATCCTGCTGCGCATAAATGCGGTATTTTTGAAAGAGCGTTACGGATGCTCCTGCCAAAATCGCCAAGGCCAAAAATGCCTGCATCCATCTTCTCCCTTTGCCTTTACGCATTTGAGCAAATATCCCAATTACTACCAACATCATCGGGGCTGCATAGTAACGCGTCTCCATCAAAAAGGTCCAAAATTGCATTTCATTCCAAGTTTCGGCAGGCACCCTGATGGAGAAGTAGGATAAGAGTAAAACAACCAATAACGATGTTAGAAAAAATAACGAATTAAAAACACTGTCAGAAAAACGAATCAAACGCATCACTAACCAGCCAGAACAAATAAAAGCTGCGGATTTTAAAGCCAGAGAAGCATACTCCCAATAAGCATTAAGCCCAAGTTCGTGAGGTAGGCCATAGTAAAAGAAGCTTTTGAAGAGAAATGGTTCTAGCCAAGCAAGGTGAGGGATATACCATTGTGGGCTTACGGCCTCAGTCATGCTGCCCTCAAAGCCTTTGAGACCTACTAAGACAAATGCTACCAATACAATACTAGGGATGCTTATAAGCGTTCCCCGCAGGGAGACAGCATCACGTCTTTGCCACCAACGAAGGTGTAATATCAAGGGCAGAAGTCCCAAAAGAGGCAAATAAGCATAGCGAAAGGAAACCGCCAGACCTAAGCCAAGCAGTCCCAACCCTCCATATAGCCACATTTTATCCTGTATCCGGTATAAACCGTATGCTCCCCAAATAAAGGCGGTAACACTCAGTATATCAGTAGTGGGGAAATAGTGTAAAGGAGCCGGAGAAAAGCCTAATAGTAATAAGCAGGCGCCTAATTCAAAGCTTGCGGTCTCGCCAATCAAACGCCTAAACCACAAGACGATCGCTGCAAAAAAGGCCAATATCGCTCCAATTTCGATCCACCAAGCTGCCTTTAGCCAGTCTTTGGCGATAGGCTTGACAGCCAGAAGTAGATAAGTATAGCCCGGCATGGTCGCTCTTTGTTCGAGTTCGATGCTTTGCGAGATATCGGCAGCATTCCAGTGATCGAGTACTCCTCCCCTGCCCTGTTCAATATGAGCCGCAGTGGCCATGATGATTTCGGTATCGGGATTGAGTTTACGAAAGTGATAACGATGATCTACGCGCGCCCATATACTGAGAAGGGCGATCAATAGGAGTAGGACGTGGCGGTATGTAAGAGACTCAGTCTGCAATATTTTCACTTTGAGGGAGGAGCATGATAGGAGCGTTCTCCGGAGGAGTAATCATCAATCGCTGCTCATAAGGGATGATGCGAGCGCCCGCTAAGCCGGCAATACTGGCCATATCTTGAGCTGCGATGGATTTACCTTCCTGCCACCAGACAAATTGTCCTTGCTGGCTAGCATTTTGTATTTCAGTAAAAGTCTTGATCATATTTTGTTCTTCACTTGTCCAACGGCTTCCATGCTCTGGATTGCCGATCAAACGATAAGCCGTATGTAACCCACTGTAGGCAAAAGCGACCAACAAAAATCCTTTGCCGAGCATTGATGACCATTTGTTTTGCTGCTGCGCAGAACGCTCCGTCGCCCATTGCAGAGTCAATACTTGTACGATAATCAAAAGGGGTGCGTAATAGCGTGTTTCTTTGACCCAGGTCCAATACCATTGATCATCATGCATTTCGGGCGGCACCAAAACTGATAACACCGTTAGAAAAAATACCATAGATAAAATCAAGACCCACCAATTTGCTTGTAAGTAGCCAAATCCACTTCTGATAGAGCTCTCGCGGAAAAGTCGCCAAAGGAAATAAAGCAACGCGAGTGAAGCGATGAGTAAGCCCACTTTAGCCAAGGTAATGAGTCCAGGAGAAGTAGCGCCAAACTTATTGACAAAACCATCTAAACTAAAAAAGGCCCATGCTTTGAGTGGGAATGCATCAAAGTGCAAAAGATTTTCGAGATATAACTGTTGGGATTGCAGTAGCTCGAACCATGAATCGCCATTACTGGTGGTGGGCGTTAATAGCACGAAACTTCCCATGCCTATGGCCATCAAGCCTAAACTACTTAAGGCGGCTTGCATGCGCCATTGCCTTTCTTTTAGGCGGCCCATCACTATCGGCATCAAAAGCAGTATCCCCAAAGGCGCATATGCATAACGCATCGAGAAGCCTATGCCTATACTCAAACCTAACAATATCCACCAAGCCCAATGCCATCTTTTTGATTGCCAGAGAGATACGCTTGATATGCTAGCGAGCAAAAAACTGGCTAAAGCCCACTCTTCAATCCCAAAAGTATAATAAAAAGGGCTAAAACTGATGCCCCAAAAGATAAAAAGTAAGGGATAGACCCAAGGGGAAAGCCATCGGTCAAGAATCATGAGCAGAAAATGCATGGCGACAAAAACTAATAAAACGCCCACGCCATTGAACCAGCGTACTGCCATAAACCAATCTCCAGTAATCTGGTAAAACCCTGCTATCAGAACACCAAATGCAGGAGGCCAACCCGTCAAGGTTTCACAGCTAGGGCCATCTTCGGATTGTTGAGGAATACACCAATCTCCACTTTCTAAATAAGTCTTGGTCGCCAACATCTGGAGATTGCGATCAGGGCCAGCATAGGTGAAGAAATGATCCGTCTGCCACAACTGGCTCAGGAGAGCCAAAAACCAAATGATCTGACGGAATGTCTTCGAACGCATTAGCTCCATGCCCGAATTTGCTCATAATCCGCAAATTTCCCACGCTAATTTTAGAAAAGCTTACGCATGTAAGATCATCTCGACCCCATAAAAGTTTTTTACAGCCAAAAACTTTTAATTAGTAAAATAAATGGTTCACCAAATCATCTTTAAAACCGCACGCAAATATGTTTCAAAGAAGCCTTCTACTCCTAAGTTCTTTTATGTTCCTCCTTGTAACGAGCACCTTTGCTCAAGAGGTCGAATATGCTTCTACTAATGTCAAAGTAAATATTAGTACCCAAGAATATGATGCTTGGGAGCTTAGTGGCAAAATCATTGTAAACCGCACCGTATTAAGACGGGAGGACTCTCCCAGTATCACAGTACACTCACTGGAAGTAAACAATGAAATCCTTGCCGAAGCCGTCGAGAATCTAGAGATCCCAGCAGTACCACTTGCCTATTTTACCGCCCAATTCCAAGACCAACAAGTCAATATTGATTGGACCTCGATGCTACCAGCCGAGCAAGGAGCAAAAGCTTTTTTTGTTCAACGCTCTTTTGATGGCAAGAAATGGGAAGACATCGGGATGTTGCGTGGAGCCCTCAAAGAAAACGTAATCAAGGCTTATTCGTTCGTTGATAACGAACCGATCTTAGGATCTAACTTCTATCGTCTCAAGCAAGTAGACAAAAAAGATAAAGCAGATTATAGCGATGTGATTGCCGTCGAAGTGATGCAAAAAGGCTACCATATCACTTACCTCTATCCAAGTAGCGTGGTATTTGGCGCGAACATTGACTTTGAATTGTTTGAGCCAGCTCCGGTAGATGTCAAACTAATTGATGACAAAGGGCAGTTGGTAGGAACGATTTACTCTGATATGACCAGCATTGGCAATCACAGTCTAGAGTTGAATTTGGACCTCTTACCGCGAGGTACATACATCTGCCAGATCAAGGTTGGCAATACCTTGAGTCAGCGTACGATCACAAAATAAGATATTATTGAAATTCTTGGTTATACGCTTCAATCGAGCGAAATAAACCATTGGCGATTATCTCTTGGCCTTCTTCAGATTCGAGGAAGGCCTCTTCTTTTTTATTAGTGATAAAGCCTATTTCGGAAAGGATCGCAGGCATACCACACATATATAAGACAATGAATGGCGCTTGTTTCACCCCGCGGTTCGTACGTCCTTTAGCATCAGCATAATGGATTTGCACCTTTTCGGCTAGATGTTTGCTTTCAGAGCGTAAGGCTTCGCTAGTGAGATCAAATAGGATACTCGCTTCAGCTGAATTGGGGTCGTAACCACCATAAAACTCACCAAAATTATCTTCGAAGAGTACCGCTTGGTTTTCTTCAATAATGCGCTCGTAGTTTTCTTGTCCTTTATTGACTCCTAAGATATAAGTCTCAGCACCATGGCTATGCTTATTTTCAATACCATTGCAATGGATACTAATAAAAAAATCGCCGTGATTCTCTTGAGCTATTTGCCCTCGCTCATAAAGCGGAATAAATTCATCGGTCTCACGCGTCATGACTACCTTAATGTCCGGCAGATAAGTATTGACGATTTCTCTCAATTTAAGCCCCACTCCCAATGCAACATTTTTTTCATAGGTATCATCGCCTACTGCTCCGGGATCTCTCCCTCCATGTCCTGGGTCGATAATAAGGGTTCTGATGGGGCCTGCCAAGCCCAAATCCTGTAATTCAGGCATAGGAGCCTCATGACGACTGATCGTCTCCGGCCCTTGAATATGATAGGAAGAGCTAAATAGTCCTAACAGACTTAACAAGATTAATCCTAATCGCATATAAACTTCGTACTTTGACCAACCTTTTTGTTGATTTGCAGCACTCTAAATAAAGAATTCGGAACACGCTGATTATATTTGCAACCTTTGAGTCCCAAAAATTTGCACCTGTTTTCTCACATACTGCTTACTAAGGCTAAATTAGTTAAAATCTGCAAGATTGTGGTGCTACTCGCGGGGCTGTTCTTACATTCCAGTCTGCAAGCTCAGCAGCCCACCCCAGACAGCCTGATTTCACCGCCTATTGACAGCCTTAACTTAGTAGGCGACACCATAGTCGAAACCATTCTCCTAGACAGTCTTGGCAATCCTATTGGAGATAGTCTTTCGATGATGGTTTTCAGTGCTGACACCAATCAACTTACTGTCTCTCAGGCTTATGTAGACTCGCTCAAAGCAACTAGTGATCTACAAGCAGCGGTACCCTACAAAGCAGTTGACTCAATAGTATTTGATGTAAAGTCAGGTAGGCTTTTTATGTATGGTAGTGGAGAATTGACCTATACAGATATCGAGTTGAAGGCAGAGAGAATTACAGTGGCCATTGATAGTCAGACGCTATTCGCGAACGGCATAAAGGATAGTTTGGACAATGAGATTGGCTATCCCCTCTTTACCATGGCGGGCTCTCAATACGAAGCTGATCAACTAGCTTATAATTTCAAGACCTCCAAAGGCAGGGTAAAAGGAGGTCGCACAGTACAGGGAGAAGGCTTTATCCTCACCGAGATAGCCAAATACCAAGAAGATGGCTCTATCTATGGAGCCGGAGGCAAATACACCACCTGTGATGATCCGAATCATCCGCATTATTATATCCGTTCGAGTAAGCTCAAGCTGACTAATAATAACCAAATCATCTCTGGCCCATTAAATTTAGTCATTGGTGATTTACCTCTTCCCGTTATCATACCATTTGCCTTCATTCCTACTCCACCGGAAGGCAAAGTGAGTGGGATATTACAACCCAACTATGGCAACGCTCAAGATCGAGGATACTTTCTCAGAGGGTTGGGATACTATAAAGCCATCAACGAATATTTTGATGTCCAAGTGGATGGAGACATTTATACGCGCGGAGGTTGGCGTGCGGGAGTCTCATCTTCATATCGGATACAACATAGTTTCAGTGGGAATCTACGCTTTCAATATGGAGTTCAGAAATTTAACCAAAAAGGAGATCCTGACTTCAAAAAAACTGCAGCATGGTCGGTAAATTGGAGTCATAATCAACCGATAAATCCAAATACTCGTTTGAGTTCATCGGTCAACATTTCTAGCTCAAATAGTTTTCAGCGGGAAATCAGCTATGATCGGCAAGACTTCTTTACCAATGATCTCAACTCTTCAATCAACTTTCAAAAGACTTTTGCCAATACGCCTTTTAGCATGAATCTAGGCTTGAGACACCAACAAGACCTTAACGATGGCTTGATGAGTATGTCTTTACCAGAGATGACGCTCAATATGAATCGGCAAAATCCGTTTAAAAATCTCCAAGGCAAAAACCTAGGCTTCCTCAAGCAATTTGGGGTCTCCTACAATATGAGTGCGCGTAATCGCGTGCAAAATCTTCCTGACAGCCTTTTTCTACCCGTTTTGATCAATCCTGCTGACTCCGTTTGGACGACTGTTGTCGAAAGCGGAGACACCTTAGCGACGAGAGTGATTGGCTCATCATTTTACAAAAACGGGATGGAACACAGAGCGGCAGCCTCTACTCAAATCAAATTATTCAACTATCTCAATATCTCTCCGAGTTTCAACTATCGGGAAATCTGGCTGACAGAGACCGTCGAACAATTCTACAACGAAGAAACCAATAGCGTTGAATCCTTACCCCTTAGGGGTTTTGCCAGAGGCTTTGACTATAGTACTTCTGTAAGTGCGACGACTAACTTCTATGGCATATATGGGCTAACAAAGAGTCGCAAAGAGATTGTGATCAGGCAACGATTTACGCCCAATGTCAATTATAATCTTCGCCCAGACTTTGCAGATTCACAATATGACTTCTATCGCACAGTCCAAACAGACACCCTAGGCAATACTCGTACTTATAGCCGTTTTCAAGGGGGGACCTACACAGGCCCCGGACAGGGAGAAAGTCAAGCCATTGGTTTTGGCCTATCAAGTGTGCTTGAGATGAAATATCGCACGAAGGAGAGCTTCGACCCGGAATTTGATGAATCGAAAGATAAGTTTGAACGCATACGCATCATCGATAATCTCGGAATCAGTGGTAATTATAATTTTGCGGCGGATAGCTTTCGTCTTTCGACCTTTAGCATGAGAGCACGTACTAGTTTGTTCAAAAACAAAGTCAGCATCAATGCTAGCGGGACCCTTGATCCCTACAAAATTCAATCTTTTACAGATCTCGAAACTGGCGTAATTACGAAGCGAAAGATAGATGAGTATATGATCAATACGGATGGTCGCTTAGGTCGTATTACCCGTGCACAAATTAGTTTCTCGACTTCCCTACGAGGAGAGGAGTTGCGAAGAAAAAAAGTAGATTCTGATCAGGTTGATGAGGCAGAATATCAGCAAATACAACGAACCAGCTACCAATACGTCGATTTCGATATCCCTTGGGATGTGCGCCTCAGATACTCACTATCTTATACGAACAGCGGTCTAGCAGAACCCAGAGTAGTATCTACGATGAACGTTGACGGCAGTCTCAATATCTCTGAAAACTGGAAATTACAAGTGAGCAGTGGTTTTGACCTAGTAGATCGAGAAGTAACCAATACCTCCTTACAGATTTTCAGAAACCTCCACTGCTGGGATATGTCCTTTCGCTGGGTACCATTTGGCCCACAACGTAGTTATTCATTTGTCCTCAACGTACGCAGCTCTACCTTGCAGGCTTTACGTCTGACCAAAAACAATTACTGGCAGGACCGCTTTCAATAATAATTTCCAATAACCAATATTCAAATTCAAGGGCTTATGCTCCCTTCGATTTCGAGTACAAGCGTTCCGCAAGGCGGTGGACTTGAACTTGGCCCTATCGATTTGCGCTATTTGCAGATACGCATTTGATTTTTTCACGTTCCTGCTGCGCAGAACGCTTGGCCGAAAAGACTCGGACAAGGTTCTGACAAGAATGATTGGCCCTTGTCTGCATTAAAACGTTCTGCAAAGCAGAAATCAGAGAAGCATGAGCCAGGAAAACGCAGACAGGGATTAGGCATACTCCAGCTAAGCCTGTCTGCATTCGGGCGTTCTGCGAAGCAGAAACCAAAATACTTGGGCAGAAAAAACAATATCCAAGCTACAATAAATCACTTCTACATTGGACATTTAAAACCAATAGCCAACTCCGGCAGTGAGCAATATGCGGACAAGAGGGCCATCATATTTACCATCACCGAGGAAATCATTTTCGTTGACAACATCGACAATTGGTGGAAACCATAAGGTTGGCCCTACATAAAAATCTAGTCCCGTTTCATTGGGGCGATAGTTATAGAACAGATCCACCATCGGTGTAACGATAAACTTTTTGCGCTCAAATAGCGGTTCATCGATCGGATTGACAGAGAGATATTCACGGCCAGCGATCAGACTGAGAGCTGGCTGGAAGCCATGTTTGCCTGTGCCAAAGCGATAAGCGCCTTCTATCACGCCACCGGTTACTGCACCTTCGGAGGTCTCTCCTATTGCCGCAAAGCCAGCACCAAATCGCCAAGCATCAAGCTCGTAGCGATACATAAATTGTCCAGCAACAGGAACCGCTGCGGTATAAAAAAAGGTACCATTCAGTTTTACATAAGCACCATGTTGGGCTTGGAGACTTCCCAAAGCCAAGGCAAAGACAAAAAGCAAGCTAAGTCGTTTCATAAGGAGGATTTTTTTTTACGTAAGACTTTTACCAAAGACAAGTTAATTAGTGTCAAGGTCGCATAAGTCAAACTCTCAAATGCCATAATTTGTATCGTTCGGCAGAGCCATCATCGAAATTTGGCGTTCGAGGGACTCGGTATAAAGCGCTTCGACATCGAGTGCAAATATATAATGGATCGCTTATTTTCAAACCTTTGTGCAGGACAAACAATGTCTACTACCGGAAATACGGGAGCATCATCGGAAAAGCATTTTGATCAGATTATTTTTTCAAGCCAGCCAATAAGAACGCCCCCATCGGTCGCGTAGCAGCATAATATTCGAGTACGGTTTCCTTCCAGTTTTCCTTTAGGATCTCTTCTGCCGGAAACTTGGCGTAGTAGTAAAAACTCTTATTGAATAATAAAGCTTGAGCCTCAGCTGCTTCTGCAAATTCTTTAGGAATGCGTTTGTTTTTTTCGCCTCGCATTTCGCCAAACTTGGCAACGAAGTCTTTGTCTTTCAGGAGCTTATTGAATTTCTTGGGATTTGAGGCGATGTGTTCCCGCAGGGAGTATAAAGGCTCTTTTTCAATCTTATAAGCGCCACTATAGATACTGGCTTCACTTGCCTTAAACTCGACATAAAGACCGGGATGATCCATACTCTTTTTTCCACCAGCAGAAATCAAGGCTGACACCTGCGTTTTGTAAGGGGATTTGTCTTTACTGAAGCGAACGTCTCGATTGATGCGAAAGATCGCGTCCTTGGCATCCAATTGGATATCTTCTCCAAGCTCATTGAGCCCTTCGATAAGGTCTTGGACAAAACGTTTGAAAGGATTTTTGACATCGCTCTCGTAACGCTTTTTATTAGCGTGAAACCAATCGCGATGATTGTTGGCTTCAAGTTCTTTGAAAAAGTCTAAAAATGCTGGTTCAAAATAGGGCATAAAATTCAACTATATAGTAAAACATAGCCCTGGTAATTGTTAAGCCAAGATACAAAGTATCAATTGATATATCCGCACCCTTTTCCTAAAAATGCCTTGTCCATATTGAAGTCAATTGTGTTATTTGCATACTTCATACATTGGATCTTCAGCCCGCATGACAAAAATACGTTTCAAAATTCACTACCACACTGAGTGGGGACAAAGTCTTTACGTTTCTGGTTCATTTGACGAATTAGGAAATTGGGATGCCAATCTCGCCAAACCCATGCACTATTTGGCGGATGGCTTTTGGGAGTTGCAGATCGAATCGTCAAAAATACCCAAGGATTTTAGCTATAAGTATCTCCTACGATCCGAAAGCGGGGGCGATCCCATCTGGGAATGGGGCGAAAATCGGTTTTACCTATCACATAACCTCAGTTTTGAAGAACTAGAATTCAAAGACTATTGGCAAGCCAGCGGAGATCCTGAAAATGCGTGGCTTAGTTCTGCCTTTACCAAGGTCCTGATGCGGCGCAAAAACCGTAAATCTAGCCTCAAAGTGCTCGATTCCTCTGAACCCAAACATAGATTTCAATTGATCGCTCCCAGAGTTGGACGTGATTACCATATTTGCTTGATCGGTGAAGGGAAGGCTTTGGGAAACTGGAACGAAAAAAAGGCCATTGTCTTAGATGACAGTCAGTTTCCCATCTGGCAAACCCAATTAGAGTTAGGAGATTTTAATGAGCCCCTAGCCTATAAGTATGGGATATACGATAAAAAACAGAAGAAAATCCTCACTTGGGAAGGCGGGAACAATCGCAAGATTTATCCGACAGACCGTCCCAAACGTAAGCGGATAAGCGTTATAACGGATACTCATTTTCGCTATCCAGATGGCAATTGGAAGGGCGCAGGGGTAGCAATTCCAGTATTTTCGCTTCGCTCCAAAAACGGCTTGGGTATAGGCGAATTTCAAGACTTACGGCCAATGATTGATTGGTCTTTGAGTGTCGGTATGAAACTCGTCCAAATCCTCCCTATCAACGATACAAGTGCCACTCATACTTGGGTTGACTCTTATCCATACAGTGCAATCTCGGTTTTTGCCTTACATCCCATGTACGCCAATCTTGAGGCAATGGGCGTGCTCAAAACTCCGGGCCAAAGAGCAGAGTTTATGCGGATTGGAGAAACGCTCAATAAGCTGCCTGAAATAGATTATGAAGCCGTCATGGAGGCTAAAAATCGTTATTTTAAGCTGATATACGCACAAGACAAAGCTAAGACTTTCAGACTCAAAGCATATAAAGAATTTTTCAAGGAGCATAGTGGATGGCTGAAGCCTTATGCAGTCTTTTGCATGTTGAGAGATCGTTTTGGGACAGTTGATTTCAATCAATGGCCTGAATATGGCAGTATCAATCAAGCCACGATCGATGAACTAGCTGATCCCAAGTCCGAGCGTTACGATGAAATCGGCCTGCACTACTTCATCCAATATCACCTCCACCAACAGCTAAAATCTGTCTCCGACTACGCCAATGAAAAAGGGGTAGTATTTAAGGGCGATTTGCCCATAGGCGTTTACCGCCACAGTGTAGATGCTTGGTTGCATCCTGAATTATTCTTCATGAATGCCCAAGCCGGGGCTCCCCCAGATGCTTTTGCCGTAAAGGGGCAAAATTGGCGTTTTCCGACCTATAATTGGCGGGCCATGGCTCAAGATGGTTATGCTTGGTGGCGAGCCCGTTTGACACATATGGCGCAGTATTTTGACGCTTATCGGATCGATCACATTTTAGGATTCTTCCGCATCTGGCAGATTCCGGGCCATGCCGTTGAAGGCTTGCTAGGACAATTCAACCCTTCGTTACCATTCTCGATTGAAGAAATCGAGCGTTGGGGTATTTGGTGGGATGAAGATCGCTACACCAAGCCTTATATCCGCACTCATATGCTGGAGCAACACTTTGGTCTTAGTGCAGATGGTGTCAAGCAAGAATTTCTGGAGGATCTGGGCTACGATATTTGGCAATTCAAAGAGCATCTCAATACTCAGCGAAAAATCGAAGCTTATATCAATGAGCAAATCAAAAAAGACCCTAGTAGAGATGAATGGCTAGCAAACCTCAAAGCAGGACTTTATAGTCTCTGTTCTGAGGTATTGTTTATCCCTGCCATCAACGGCAAAGGCTTTGATCCACGCATCGCAATGCACCAGACATTCTCTTATCAAGAGCTGGACGATCATCATAAGTCTTGCCTCAACGAACTCTACAATCATTACTTCTACCATCGCCACGAATCATTTTGGCGAGATCAGGCATTGGTCAAATTACCTGCCATCCAATCGGCTACGGATATGTTGGTCTGTGGTGAAGATTTGGGTATGGTACCGGATTCAGTGCCCGGCGTGATGCAGGATCGAGGTATCCTGAGTCTAGAGATACAGCGCATGCCCAAAGATCCTAAAAAGGAATTTGCTCATCCTGCAGACGCACCCTATATGTCTGTGGTTTCTCCTTCGACCCACGATATGGCGACCATTCGGTCTTGGTGGGAAGAGGATCGCGCTCTTAGCGAACGCTTCTTTTCAGAGGTTATGGGGCGTGAAGATGAAGCTCCTTGGTTTTGTGAACCTTGGGTCGCCCGCGAGATCATTGCTCAGCATATGTATAGTCCCAGCATGTGGGCGATATTCCCATTGCAAGACTTACTAGCGATTAACGCAGACATCAGACGCGAGAACCCAGATGATGAGCGTATCAATATTCCAGCCAATCCGGAGCACTATTGGCGTTATCGTATGCACCTAAGCTTAGACGAGCTGGCGAGTCGTGATAGTTTTAACCATAGTTTACACCATTTGATCAAAGACGCTGGAAGGGATGAAGCCTATTAATCCACAAAGAATGGGGATAGAGGTGTTTTAGCGCTTTCTATTCCCTTTTTAATCAGCCAAAGCTATCAATCTCAAAGAGAAATCATCATTTAAATAGATAGCGATTTGTATAAGCGTAGTTACTGCCCTTAAAAAGCAATGAATGCTTATGCTGTATTATCAATTGCCATTTTTCATCCAAATAATTTTTTCATAGGCTCAAAATAATGCTCCTTCCAGCCTTTTTCATATTGAGTTTGGCCTGCTGGGATATTAGTATGAATTAAGGTGAGTTCTGTACCATTTTCGATTTCCTTCAATTGAATAGTCAATATTGAATCTTCGTCTGTTTCACTAAACTCTGTTGTTCTCCAAGCTTGGACGATTTCGGCATTGGGCTTGAGTGCCAAATTTTCACCGCTAATATATCCATTCCAAGTGCTAAAAGATTCATTGACTTTGGCAGAACAAATAGCCTCACCAGCAGTCATTTTTGAATGCAAATCACTATCCAACCAAGCATCATAAATAGTTTGAGGATGGGCGTTGAAAATTGCTGTTAATTTTATTCGCTCTTTCATTTAGCCAGCATTAATGGAATTAATTTTATCGGCCTCTTTGTAAGCATCGAATGCTAATCCGGTATTAATAATCAATACAGCAATTGCCATAATAATGAATGCTTTAAAGTCATGTTGCTGCAAACTAAATCCATCTGGAAATTTATAAAACTGCTCTACATAAGTTAGCATTATGGCTCCAATGGTTAATAATATTCCGAGCAACTTTCGTTCACCATTGTAAATATAGCCAAGCCCCATAAAGAAAAAATTCAGAATCGCTGATAACCATTGCTTTTTCATCTTTCCAAAGTTTATGTGTTAATAATAAGTCAAGCTAATTTTTTACTTTGGAAGAAAAGGTTACCAACTGGTAACTAGAAATGAGTTTCTCCCCATTCAAATAGATCAAGCAGTATAGGCATAGCAGATTCTCCTTTTTTAGTTAAACTGTAATAAATTATTGAATCAACCTTTTCCTTTTTTTTTTTGTCTTTTTCAATCAATTCGATTAAATGGCACGACAATACTTTGTTTGACAGGAAGTTATCAGAGTCTTCATAATCAACGACCGCGGCTTGAACATTATATTTCAAATGGTTAAATCGCAATGAACCAAGCCTAAGCTGATACAATATTGATCCCCTCCATTTGCCACCTAATACTCTAAGCGCCAATTCAACAGGACAGACAACTTGGCTTTTGATTTTTATTATTCTGGGTCTTATTAATTTTTCCATCATTTCTAATGATTGCTATCGCTACCAGCATGCGTTAGTCCGAAGTTTCAGCAAGAGACTGAGGAGTTGGCGATACTATGAGAGAAATTATGGATTCATTTTTTCTTTAACAATAGGATTTGGGGAAAACAACGGCAGCTAGGACATTCGCCATACAAACTGGCATTGAAGACGGAACCTTCTCAATCGTGTACTTTTCAAACGAATTTTGTTCTACTCCTCAAGATTGTGCCCAACGAAATTCTCTCTAATCAAATATTCTACCTCTTAATCACAGCAACCTCAAGTGATCTCTACGGAGTTAATTCCGACAATCTTATTACTTGATCATTCACAATGATCTCAGGATCAACGGACCTTTCTTTCATTTTTATTTGATCAACTATGTAGCTTTTCTTTTTATTGATCATCTCATTTAAAAACGCTTCTCCTCCTAACTTACTCATCAGGTGGAAATCATCTTTAAAGAAATCGACCTCTTCGATTATACCTTTTTCAAGAGATTCTTTTAAGATGACTTTCATGGCGAGATTGACCTCCTTATTCTCAGTTGATTCAAAATACTGTGAAGTCAAAAAGCGATATTTCGATTGAAACCACTCTCCATATTCTCTCTCGATCAACACCAGTCGCCCCTCAACCACTCTAAGTCCCTTTAAGAACCAGTTAATTTGCTCGACCGATACTTGGTTTATTTGGAATAAGTCCCGGAAAGTGTAATCGATTCTATCAGCTGAAAGGCCGGGCAAAGGGTTCTCCAAAATTTTGTAACGATCTAACTCTTTAAATTCATCCAAACTTAAACCCTTACTTTTCAGGACTCTTGGTATTTCGGAACCTTCTATTACTTCAACAAATCTTATTTCGTGATAATCCTCTTCTTCTAATTCAAATACATAATCTACCAAATGAGAGAAGGCAGTATGCGAAATATCATGGATCAATCCGGCTATTTGCTCTTTTACACTCCCTCCCAATTTTTTAATCAGCAACATTACCCCTACTGAATGCTCAAATCTTGTATGGTCAATTTGGGGATTTACCAGAAATATCGCTCCCCCTTGATGAACTCCTTTTAATCTTTGGAAAACACTAGTGTCAATCAATTCTTCAATGACTCCATCCACCTCTTGTTCCCCGTATATTTCATCAAAGTATTTCATCAAAGCGTCTTTTTTACTTTTCGCGTACAAGTCATTCATCTGGCAGAGTCGATGCACTCTCCTTATTCTATTTTCTTAGCGATAAACTCTCCATTCTTGACAAGGGTCAACTCCGTAACTTTTAGACCATCATCAAATTTAAAAACAAAGCGAGCACCAATATCAAATACATTAAATTCAGTTTTGCTTATTGGTGTGATTTCCCATTTGCCCCTATTTGTCGCTAGCGCAAATATTTTATCCCCCTCTTTTACGATAGTGATTTGAAACGTAGGACTGATTTCATATTTCCCAAGGTATTTTTCAATCGAAAGTTCAACTGGAGCTTGAAATCTGTTGTACTTTTTTAGAACCTCTATGGTAGCATCATGGGGAAGGCGCAGGCTGGTGTTTCCATTAATACCTTCCATGGTTTCAGCAGCAACCATAGCGTTTATGATAGCTTCTTCAACAGCTTGTACCGTCGCTTCAAACAATGGACTAATCATGTCGTTCGAGAGGCTCACTACATTTGTGTTTTCAGTTCGACTAAAGGCATTTTCATTTGCCGTTGAAAATGCTAAAAATATATCTCCAGAACCATTACTTCCTCTTCCACCCACATTGCCGATTCCAAGCGGGACTCTTTGGGCAATACGCTTCAATTGATGAGGTAATAGCGGTGCATCTGTTGCAACAATCACGATGATAGAACCATCCCCTTCCTTTCTGTTTGATATTGGAGCACCTTTGTATTTAGTACTATTTATATGCATAAGCTCCATACCAACTGGGACTCCTGCAATACTGAGATTTTTTTTTGCCCCAAAATTAGACTGGACTAGTACACCGACTGTATAGGTAGAGTCTTCGATTCTTACTTCTCTTGAAGCAGTTCCGGTTCCTCCTTTAAAGCCCAAACACATCATTCCAGTTCCTCCACCTACATTTCCTTCCGCAATCTCCCCGCTTGATGAATTTTCTATTGCCTCTAAAACATGTTCTTCTTTGACGTGAAATCCATAGATATCATTTAAAAATCCATCATAAGTTTCGGCTACTACGGGATATGTATACCACCAGTCTTCTCCTTTATACCAATCTGTATCAACATACCATTTCAAAACCGCTTGTCTTACAGCCCCTACACTATTGGTATTGGTTATCATAATTGGCGTTTCTAAATAACCAGACTCTGTTATCCAAGTCGTTCCCGTCATTTCTCCATTGCCGTTTAAGCTGTACCAATTGGCGTATACCGGACTGAATTTCTTAGCCTTTCCTCTAGGAAATATTGCGGTAACTCCAGTCCTTATTGGGCCTTCTCCAATAATGTTTTCCCCTTCTCCTTGAATGATAGTACTATACCCAACTTCGACCCCTTCAACATCTGTAATCGCATTAAATTCACCAGTATTACCCACGAAAGGAATCCCCAAATCTCGTGCTCTAGGGTTTTGTCCATGAGCGATATGAAAAATGGAAATGATTAATAAGGTTAAGATGAATCCTTTCATAATTTGAACTTTAATGAGAGAGATAACTATCGGACTAGCTGCTGGAGCGAAGAGCTCCTAACGATAAATATAGCTCGTAGATCATCTTTTCCACAGACTTTTATTCCCACCATTCTGATAGTTCGGTTTTTTGAGCCTCCTTATCTCTGTCAGACCAAGTTTTTTGATAACTTGCCCAGCCATTTTCCGCATATTTCCTGCTAGGGAAAAATTCAGCCGCCCCAATATCAAAATCAGAATTCGCCTGTGGTACCCGGTAATCTGCCCAATTACATATTTTCTCTTTGTTTGTTCGATAGCTTTCCCAGCTTCCTACATAGGCATTATTTAGATATCTATCCGAATGCAACTGGATCTTATCATATTCGATTTGATCATCCCAATTTAGATACCATTTCGAATACAGTTTCCCTTTAAACTTTCCACTGTATTTTTGATCCACATTTTCATTAAACTCATAATCAGCAATCAAAATTCCTTGATTTCTTATCCCTCTATCTTTATACATCTCATCTACTCCGTAATGAAAATGTTTCAACTCCCGAACTTCCTTTATCAATATTCTTCCACTAAAATCACAAACAACGCCTTTCACCCAAGACTTCCCTTGGACTAGATATTCAAGAGAAACTTCCGAAGATTTCTCAACTGTAAGTATTTTCACTTTAATACGCTGATGATTGGAACCAATTATCCCCAATACCTTATCGTTATCTGTCTGAAGCCACAATGAAGAGAAATCATATCTCTTATAATTTGCGACAGTGTTTTCGTTTTTCAACTCTGTACTTCCTATAAACTCATTTACAAAATCCTTACTCAACGAAGACTCCAAGGAAGACCCTACTAGCATTAGTATTACGATGATTGCTTTCATTGTTGTTTTTTTGTACGATACGTTTACATAAGACTTTCAGTTTTAGTGAAACTCAAGCTGCTTATGCTCTCCTAATGATGATAGACCATTTTGGAGAAGTCGATTTCGAGATATGAATGTTTAGAATCTTCGCCTCTATTAACCGGGCTTCATGTTGGTCTCATAAGTTCAGGACGACGATGAATAGCTCGTAGTCCATCTTAATATGGTATATGACTTTTCATTCAATGGAATGGCGAAAATTGAACAATATTTCCCTTGTACACATTATTGCATGTATTTGCCTTTTTTGTTCATGCTTATTCTCTTAACTAGTTCTGCTTAATACTTAAAGCTTTTTGCTTTATCCAATGGATTGCAATATCAACTGGTATTGTATTATTGGTAAACGCAGTATTATGGCCTAATTTTGAAAACAGGGTATATTCGAACGGCTTACCAGTAACTTTGAGCATATTAAGATTCTCTATACACAACCCGACTGGAATTTGTATATCCTTTTCTCCAAAAAGCCAAAGACCTGGAATTGAAAGTGCA
>JBGCFA010000058.1:0-31771 GCA_045106675.1 Bacteroidia bacterium | reverse complement strand
TGGGGTGTTTTTGCCACGGGTAGCCGCTTTACCTTCCATGTTTTGTGGGCTGATGCTATTCGCCTTGAAGTGAGTGGCAGTGGTCTCAGTGGGAGTATTGCGGTCAATGACGGGCTTTGGCATCATGTCGTAGGTGTTTATGATCCAGCAGCTTCGAGTCAAATCTCACTTTATGTCGATGGGGTATTAGATGTTGCCGGTAATATTCCCACTCCGATCAATACTGGCTCGGGCAATATGCGCATTGGACAAAGAATCGATGGCATAAATCATTTTAACGGCAGCATTGATGAAGTGCGCGTCTGGAACCTCGCTTTGAGTCCTTCTCAAGTAGCAGCAAACTTCAACCAAGCGCTCTGTTCTCTGACGGGGGTAGTCGCTTATTATAAATTTGATGAAGGCCTTGCCGCAGCTACAAATACTGGACTTACAAATCTGCCCGATCTCGCTGGTAATAGTTATAATGGTACGCTCCAAAACTTTGCCTTAAGCGGAGCTACTTCCAATTGGGTCCAAGGCATCGCTTTGACTCCCGGTACGGGAACGATGGCCACGATCAATGCGACTTCCTGTGGATCTTATACCAGTCCGAGTGGTAATTATGTTTTTACCACTAGTGGAACGTATGCCGACACCATTTTCAATGCGGCTGGTTGTGATAGTATTTTGACCATCAATCTCAATATCGCTGGCACTACTTATGATACGATTTCTCCTACGGCCTGCGATTTTTATACTGCTCCTAGCGGACAGATTTTACTATTTACGGGTACGTACCAAGATACTATCCCCAATAGCGCTGGCTGTGACAGTGTCTTGACCGTCAATCTGACAGTCAATTTCAATAGTGGTTCGGTCATCTCAGTAGTAGGTTGTGGTAGTTATATCAGCCCTAGTGGTACTCAAACTTGGACTAGCTCGGGTACTTATCAGGACATAATTCCTAATAGTACGGGTTGTGATAGTACGATTATGATCAACCTTGTGATCGGGATGAGCAGCACTGAGACTATCTTTGAGACGGCTTGTGATTCCTTTGTCAGTCCGAGTGGCAATAATACTTGGACTAGCTCGGGTTCTTATTTGGATACTTTGCTCAATGCAGCGGGCTGTGATAGCATCTTGATCGTAGGTCTACAAATCAATAACTCTAGCTCAACTACTTTGCCGGTGATTTCCTGTGGCCCTTATACCAGTCCTAGCGGTAACTATACTTGGACGACCTCCGGCACTTATCAAGACACCATCCCCAATCAAGAAGGCTGTTTAGAGTATCTCACTCTGAACGTCAGCATTGTAGATATTGATACTAGCGTGGTACAAGACAATCGTGATCTTACCGCCCAAGCCACGGGTGTCAGCTATCAATGGCTAGATTGTAATAATAATTTTGCGGCCGTCTTAGCGGCAAATCAGCAGACCTTCGTACCGGATGATCCGGGCTCTTATGCGGTGCAGATTTCCGACAATGGTTGTATAGATACTTCCAGCTGTTTTACCGTAAGTTCTGGTCTGAGTATCTATCAGCAGAGCTTTGATACGCGGATACAAGTCTACCCAAATCCTTCTACTGATCATTTTGTGATTGATCTAGGCGGCGTATATCAGGATATTCAATATCAGCTTCAGAGCATAGATGGCAAAAATCTCTTGACTGAGCGTTCCGCGCAGCGACAAAAACTCAAACTCGATCTAATAAACTACCCCGCAGGCATCTATCTACTAAAGGTCGAAGCTGATGGCAAAACTGCTAGGATGAAACTCTATGTGCAATAGGAAAAGTGGGCTTTGTCTGTCACCTTTGTGTGCCTTAAGGGGTTTAACCCGAACAAAGACACATTTGAACTATGAGCAAACCCTCTACTCCTAAAAAAGAATCTCGTACCACTTTCAAAGCCGTATTGAAGACCTATGTTTGGCCGCGTCGCAAGCTGCTAGGCTTTGGGCTATTTTTGGTATTTGTGAGCCGTATTGCAGGTTTTGTCCTGCCTTATTCGCCTAAATACCTACTCGATGAAGTAGTCGGTAAAGGTGAGTTTGAGATGCTATATCCATTGCTTGGGCTAGTCGTCTTGGCAGTAGCGATACAGGCCTTGACCTCCTTCTTTTTGGTCAAACTCCTCAGCGTAGAAGCACAGTATATGATTGCGGAACTCCGCTCTCAGGTCCAACAACAAATTCTACGATTGCCGATCCGCTTTTTTGACAATACCAAGAGCGGTAATCTGGTCTCTCGCGTCATGACTGATGTCGAAGGAGTGCGTAATCTAGTAGGTACTGGTTTTACCCAACTTATCGGTGGGCTAGTTACCGCAATAGGCGCCTTGGGCGTGATGATTTATTATAGCTGGGAACTAACCGCTATTTCCCTATTACCGCTGGTCGTATTTGGTGTGGTTTCCTTTAGGGCTTTTGCTAAGATTCGGCCGATATTCAGAGAGCGTGGAAAGATTCAAGCCGAGGTGACGGGGCGTTTGACGGAGTCGCTAGGCGGTATCCGAGTGATCAAAGGTTTTCATGCTGAAGAGCAAGAAGTGAGCATCTTCCGCAAAGGAGTGATTCGTCTGTTTGAAAACGTCAAAAGCTCCCTGACCACTACTGCCTTTGTGAGCAGCTTGGGGACATTTCTTGCCGGCGTTACTACCATTGCAATTATGGCAGTAGCGGGTCCGATGATCGAAGACGGTTCCATGACAATCGGTACACTGCTTTCTTTTATCCTCTTTTTGGCGGTTTTGGTCTTCCCAATCATTCAGATGAGCAATATCGGTAGCCAGTTGACTGAGGCATTGGCGGGTTTAGACCGTACGCAGGAGCTGCTCGATATGGAGCGTGAAAACGAAGACCCCAATCGTACCATAGAAGTAGGCCGAGTCAAAGGCGATATCAAATTTGATAATGTGCGTTTTGGCTACGACGATGATAAAGAAGTGCTTCACGGTATCAGTTTTGATGCTCCAGCGGGTTCTGTTACCGCCCTTGTCGGAACTTCTGGTTCTGGTAAGACGACTTTAGCAGGCTTGGCGGCTTCCTTTTTGAGTCCTGATGAAGGGCTGATTACGGTCGATGGGCAAGACATCACAAAGATCACCTTGGACAGCTATCGAGGACAATTGGGCGTGGTACTGCAAGATGACTTTTTGTTTGAGGGCACGATACGCGACAACATATTGTTTTCTCGAGCAGCGGCAACTGAGGAAGAGTTACGCGCAGCGGTAGAAGCGGCTTATGTACATGAGTTTTCCGATAGATTTGACGAAGGCCTTGAGACCCTAATCGGGGAACGCGGCGTCAAATTGTCTGGTGGACAAAGACAGCGGATTGCGATAGCGAGAGCGATATTGGCTGATCCACAGATACTTCTGTTGGACGAAGCCACTTCTAATCTGGACAATGAAAGCGAGAAGTTTATCCAACAGAGTCTCAATGATCTCTTAAAGGGCCGGACGACTTTTGTCATTGCTCACCGCTTGAGTACGATCCGTAAAGCAGATCAGATTTTGGTGATTGAGGAGGGCCGCATTGCGGAACGCGGTACTCATGACGATCTCATCGAAAAGAAAGGCCGTTACTTTGAGTTGTATACGTATCAGTCACGGATCTAAGGAATTAAGATTGAACTTATTCCTCCCCCTGCCCCCTCCGAAGGGGGACAAAACCTACGGTTTGCAAAGCAATATCCCCCTTTGGAGGGGGTAGGGGGAGAAAAATAGATTGTTATTATCTCATCCTCCTCAAAAAAAACGCCGATAGGTAGCTTACTCCTATCAGCGTTGCGGAACACAAAAGAACTAGTAGCGACTCTCCTAAAAACTTTTAGGGCTGGGTCGCTACAATTGGATTGTAGTTAGGGTAAACGTGCAATCATTATTTATTTGCTGGGTCTGGCAGCATTGGTTTTTATTTGTAGGCTTTGCAATCCATCAGCAAGATAAGCAGAGTCGCAAAAGGTAGAGAACGAGTAATATTGCCGATGTCGTCTTAGCTGATTCATTAATTTGCATCAATTAGCAAGCTGCTGAAAGTACGTGTTTCTAAGTAGTTGAAAAAACAACTAAATAGGAGTGGATTTTATCTATTGATTATCAGGGTATTAAAATATTTTTTCTGAAACATGATTTGCGATATCCTTTTCATTCGCTTCGCGGAAAGTTTAGAAAAATACGCTGAAAGAGAAAAACCGCAAAAGCACAATACATTGTGCCTTTACGGTTTTTGTGAATATGACTGTTGCTGTATTTTTAGCGGGCTATCATCACTTTTTTGCTGATAATACCTTGATCAGTTTTAACTCTTAGGATATACAGGCCATTGGCTAATGTACTGAGGTCGATGGTCTCTTGCGTTCCCCGCAGGGTGCTAACGGAGCTTAATTGCTGACCAGAAAGCGTATAAAGGGTGGCTTCCCAGTTTTGAGGCTCATCTATTTCGATGAAGAGCAAATCCTGAGCAGGTTGAGGATAGATACGGATTGTCTTGGCTAGCTCGTCCTCGATCGAATTGGCACCTCCAGAGGTAACGACTACTTGAGTGCCTTCTGTGTTGACGGGTATTTCTTCTCCATCCAATCCGATTACTCTTACGTCAATGAGGTCAAGGGCTAGGATTTCTGATACTGCAGTTTTGCCAGCGATATCATCTATCATCACGATGCTAAGATTGGCGATCATACCAAATCCAGTCGCGATCTGCTGATCATTTCGTACTAGTGCGACATCTACTTCGCCATCATTGAAGAAGTCTTTTTGGATACCCAGCATATTGGTACCGTAGGTACCTAACCAACCATTATAACTCACGTGTGCAGAGAATGAATCTACCACAGCATTATTGTATTGGACCGTGAAAGCTAGACCGTAAATATTATCTGCGGTCAGGGTGTCAACTCCCAAGTTGATAGAAATATTAAGGGTTTCGCCTGCGCCAACACTATCATTGGCGGTAGTGAGATAGAGTAGGGGATCACCTATGCCAGCCATGGCTGTATTGCCTTTGAGGTGAGTCTGACCATAGTTGAGGTTGATGGCGAGGGTATCATCGTCATTGACTATGCCATTGCCATCGGTATCGGTAAAGACTGCATTGAGGCCACCTGGTAGTGAAGTCGCCCAAGCAGAGCCTTGTTGTGCTTCCCAATTGAGTGTCGCACCCGGACGCACTGGGCCTACATCGCCATAAGTCAAACCGACCGCGAGGAGGTCATTGTTATCTGCGATCAAATCATTGTCTGCATCACCAGGCCAGACACAGTAAGGAGAGTATGCCACTACAGCAGTGTCGGATGCAGTACAAGCGTTCATATCGGTTATCAACAATGCAACTGTTCCGGGTGTGGGAGTTGAATAGGTTGCAGAGGTGGTACTACCGGGACTCCAAAGGTAAGTAGCGATTGCACCACCACTAACGCTTGCTGCGAATTGAGCCGTATCACCATCACAGATCAAAACTGTATCAGGGCCAATATCTACGCTTAGGTTGCCGACATTGACATAGACAGTATCTGAAGCAATACAGTTATTGAGGTCGTTTACTTGTAGTATGTAAGTACCTGTGACATTCACTTGAATGTTAGCTGTCGTTTCTCCCGTACTCCAGGTATAAACGAATGGCGCGGAGCCACCTGCTAGAGAAGAGTTAAGCATAGCAAAACTACCACCACAAATCTCAATTGAGTCTGGGCCTATATCTGCAGTCAGGGTACAAGGAATAGGCGTTCCGGCAACGGTGATGACATAAGAGACATCCGACATGCTCCAGACGGGCTGACTATCATTACGGAGTTTGACATTGAATGCATAACGTCCGGGTGCTGTAGGAGTCCAGCGTAATTCTCCGGTGGGGTTGATATCTATAATCGTATCCGCTGGAAAATTGCCGTTCATATTATAAAGTTGCCCACCGGGTAGATTGTGGCTCCATGTCATGTCGATGATTTCTCCTGGAAGAGTCGTCGTGGCAGATAATGGTAAAACGAGATTTGCACCTACAGTAGTGGAAATTGTAACGGAGTCAATCGCAGTGCCATTGGTAGGGGCCGGCAAGCTGAACCAAGGGATAATAGGATTTTCAGTCGCTAAGTTGGACGTCAGGTTTGCAGCCATGACGGTAAAATCGCGGCGGCTCGTACTTAGTAAAACGCCATTACGATACTCACTCACTTTTAGTCCGATCGCATACTCGCCAATACTTACTACACCACTTAGATTAAGATTACCCGTAGAAGGCTCTAAATAGACACTCACACCACCACCAAAAGGCTGAGTAAAACTGTAGCCTGGGAAATAGCTAATGCTTTGCCAAGCTGAGGTAAAGACGGTGTCAATATTGTAAGATAAAGAGTCACCCTCAGCATCATAGGCTGCCATACTGATGCGGTGAGTATTGAAGCCCGCAGGGATGATCGTAAAAGAAGGATCTAGCCAAGTAGGACTCGTATTGCTTAGACTTGCGTCTTCAATATCGGTGCTGTATTGATAAGTCTGCATACCTGAACCGGCCACATTAGTCACCGCTCCTCCTCTACAGCAAGCTTCAAAATTGATCTTAATGGGGGCAGTAATACCGCAAAGACCATAATCGCGTTGAAATACAAATTTTCTTACTCCTAAAATAGAACCACCAGTACAGCTCGTACCACCAATAGAGTTTAATGGACTCAAATTGATCACTTCGCTATCACTCACCAAGGTCCACGCACTTAATGCAGTTCCAGAATTTGAAACAGCAAATGCATCATAAAACTGTAGCCCTCCAGTAGGCTGATTGGGGGTGGCTATAACACCACTACAGTCATAATACTCTGTAACGGTAATGCGATAATTACATCCTCCTAAAGATTCGAAAGATGCTTCGCCGCCTTTGTAATGAGAGGCTTCTAGGCTAGGCAAAGCCATCATCATGAGTATAAGCAGGCTGAGAAAACGAGTAATACTTTTCATGTTATTGTAAGCTGGTTGATTTACGATATCAAATAGCAGTAAAGAATACAGTTGTGAAAGTACTATTTGTGTGTTTTCTGAAGTGCATAGATGTAAAAATTTTGTTAACTTATTGATTATTAGAATATAAAAAATAAAATACTGAAACATAAATTAAAAACAATAAGGCTCTTGTCACGCCTTAATGAGCCCGAAAAGCAAAATTTCATGCTTTTTTTAGCCTCTCCTTATTTCAATCGCCAAGAACGATTGCAGACGCTTGCCAAGCATATATTTGAGGATCCCAATAAGGAGTTGACCTATGAGGGCTTATTTGAAGTACTCTATCGTTCGGCCCAGCCGTATCGAAAACAAGCCGTATATGATGCCCTCTCTCAACTCCAGCGTCTCCTTGAACGCTTTTTGGGACTGCGAAGCTTTGAAGCAGATACCTCTAATCAGCAAAGTATGCTCCTCCAATCACTTGCCAAGCTACAAGCGGAGGAAGCTTTTCAAAAGCAATGGAAAAAAGCGCAAAGTCATTGGCAACAATATCCATATCAAGACTTAGCCTATTTTGAGGGGCAATATGCGCTCCATCGACAGGCTTCTATTTTTGAGGCTACTCGCCAACGCCGCGATCAAGATGCCCATCTGCAAAAGACAGTCGATTTTTTGGATCGCTCATATTGGAGTGCTAGGCTCAAACTTGCTTGTGAGATGCTCAACCGTAGCCATATCCTGAGTCAGCCACTAGAAGCCTCTGAAGATATCTTGGCATACTTGCCGCTCTCACTTGTCAACGAAAAAAGCATCAGAGCCTATCTATTGATCTATCGAGCCTTACAATTTCCTGATGATCTCCAGCCTTATCAAGAATGGATCAGTTGGCTCAATGAAAACAGCCAGTACTTTACAGCCTTGGAGGCGATTGATATGTACAACTATGCGCAAAATTACTGTGTTCGCAAGATCAATCAGGGCCAAACTAGCTTTCTCCAAAACCTATTTGCGCTATTTGAGCAATTGACCGAAAAGCAGCTTTTACTTGGGCAAAACGGCTATATGGACCACCGGAAGCTAAAAAATATGGTGACCGTTGGTCTTCGTCTTAAGGCTTTTGAATGGGTTGATCGCTTTTTGCATAGCTATCGAGACAAACTGATGCCAGACTTTCAGGAAGATGCCTTTCGATTCAATCTCGCTAGCTTATGCCACGCCCAAGAACAATACTCAGAAGCTTTAAAACTGCTCAACCAAGTAGAGTTTCGCGATGTGTTTTATCTGTTAAGCGCTAAATCTCTGTTGATCAGAATTTACTACGAGACGGATGAGGATACGGCCTTAGTGTTTCAGTTTGAGAACTTTCGTTTGTTTCTACAGCGCAATCGTTTTGTGAGTCGTTTTCAACGGAACGTTCACCTCAATCTGCTCCGCTTTAGCCGTAAGCTATTTAGGCTACGTGAGCAGAGGGGTATTTTAGCTGATGCCGTCTTCGCCGAACGCCTCCTCAAATTGGAGCATCAAATCAGAGAAACGGCTGATGTGGCAAACTCCTCATGGTTGCTGGCACAGGTGGAGAGATTGAAGGCTGAGGCTGATAGCTAACTCATCATTGATTTTGTCGCAAAGGAAACGATATTAATATGTTACATCCCTGCTGAGAATTGGTTTTTATTTCGATGCTACCATGATGGAAATCCATGATCTTTTTACAGAGGGAAAGGCCCATGCCCACGCCGCCATACTGTCCTATCGGATGAAGTCTTTGAAAGATCTCAAATACCTTTTGAGAGTACTCTGAAGGGATTCCTATTCCATTATCGCAAAATTCAATCACACAGCTTTGATCGTCAAGCTTGATCATATGGACTTGAATCCAAGGCGAGACATTTGGTTGTACGAAGCGTGCTGAATTGGAAATCAATTCTTGAAACAAACGGATGATCTGCTCTGGTATGGCTTCTATTTCGGGTAAAGTACTCACCGAAAAATTGATATGGGTTTGCTTTACCCCATTTGTATAATTGGCAAAGGCACGATGCGCAGCTTCACTCAATTGGACCTTTTTAAAATTAGTTGACTTAGTGGCGGCACCATAATCGGCTAATGCCAATATCTTTTGCCGCGATATTCTTGCTTCATTCTGGATAAACTGTATGTATTGCTGTTGTTTGCTGAGTTGATCAATGATCTCCAATCCATGACTCTCTACGGGGATATAGGGTTTTAGCTGAACTAGACCTTGTACACTCTCCTCCAAATTCAAAAGTTGAGCAAAAAGGTGTGTAACCCTAGCGCTTTCTGATAGATCATGGTTGATGACCTTGAGTATTTGGTCTTCTTGGGTATTTTCCGGTATACCACTTTCAATTACGTATGATAAGGCCGGACTGAGGTTTTCATCGAGCTGAGCAGTCCCCATATAAGCGTATCCCAATTCTTGAGAGCCTTTGAGTGGAATAGGCATGATCGTGTATTGTACCGCTAATTTATTTTTATCATGGGTCTTTAACTTCCCTTTCATTTGGCGGGGATGCACTTGGGTATAAGGAGACCATTGCAAATGATTAGGGCTTAGAGCCCCAAGGATAAGGTGTTCGATTGGTTTACCTTCAATCTCTGTTTTGCCAAAGCCACTCAATTCTCGTGCTTGAAAGTTCGCGACATTGATGATCCCCTCTTGGTTAACTAGAAAAAGGAACTCAGACATATTTGAGATCACTTCATCGGCAACAAGGGTGTTAGTTATTTCTAATAAGGAAAACCGCCAGATTGAAAACGCGATCAATACATTGCTCAATAATAGTAAAGCACTATCTACATTGATATAATCAAAATCAGGACTTGATTGTAAAAAGGTATTGATAATGACAATCGCAAAAACCAAGAGATCTGCTCCGAGAACATAGCCTGATTGTTGCCTGATCTTACCCCCATTTGCTCGACTGCTAATCCAATAACGAGTGATGAGTCCAATCATCAGTAACATATATATGAGTGCATACATACCACTGATAATGGGTAATAGAGAATCTTCTGGTGGTTGATAGCTCCAGATGCCGTGTCTAAGGATCGGTAAACCTGTAATCTTATCAGTGAACAGATCAAGGCAAAAGAACCCCATAGCAGGTAAATAGACGCCTGCCAAAATAATATTCTTATTTAGGCCTCTCAGGAATCCTGTCAATTCTAAATGGAAGTGGAGGGCACAGGCAAAGGTAAAGGGCCAAAGGGAGCGCGCCTTTAACCAGAAACTAGCCGTTTCAAAAGATTCTGCCTGGAGATACCCAAACTCTGTAAAACTATAAATGGCAGCCGCAAGGCTGTAATAAAAAAACACCTTGTTTAACGGCCTCTTTGCGTCTAGAAGTAATACTAACACCCCTAAAATCAAATACGAGGCAAAAGCAATTAAAGCAAGCGCAGCATAAAAATTCATACCATATAAGCGCTAAAAGAATAAAACTTATTTTCTATTCCATTTTTCCTTCAAAGGTTTTATAGATGGGTTTGCTTTATTTCACCGCCTTATATTAAAGAGAATTATTTAATTTTAGAAATAACTTTGATTCGAAAATTTTGACATGAAACTATTTTGGCAGGGCAATTTATTTTGAATGAATAGTTAATTAATGGGAGTCTTGCCGAGCAATTTGTCGCTAAAATGGAATGTAGATTTGATGTCGGTAATTAAGTGCGAGAGTTAGCTGATACCGCCTTCGCCGAACGCCTCCCCTAATAGGCGCATCAAATCAAAGAGGCTGCTGAGCTAGCAAATTATTCATGCTGACTGGCGCAGCGAGGAGCTTTGAAAGAAGATTTGCCTCAATCATTTTTTGATAAATCGGTAGGATTCATGGTCGGCCTTTTCTCCAACATATAGGATATAATGCCCGGTGGCTAAGCGCCGAACATCCACGCAAGCTTGATCATCTAGTTGGAACATACCTCTTTGTATGACTCTCCCACTTAGATCTGCCACTTGCCAAGGTAAACCGGCCATTTGGAGGACATCAGGCGAGCGGAAAGTCAAAAAATCTGTGGTGGGATTAGGATAGAGGATCAGTTTTTCGGGTGATGGCGTTCCTTGACAAGGAATATCCTCCGTTTGATAACCATAAGAACGTCTCTCCAAAGGCAGGCTTAGATCATCCCAACCGAGATAGTCTTCATAACTCTCCATCAACCCATTGCAGTAGTAATTATGAAACCTTCTCCTCCGAGAAATTTCTTCAGCCCAAACACCATTTACTAGAGAGGAGTCCAATTCTTGGTAACGCCAAGTCCCGTTAGCAGTATCTTTATCTATAGTATTCCAAGTGCGTCGTTCCCAATCTTGAGTATTAATATTCCATTGACCATATTTCCTATAAGCTTTGTAGGTCTCACTATCTTCAACGAGCTCGTACTCAATTTGGTAAAACCAAAGTCCATCTTTTGGGCGAGTGCCTGTACGACTGTATATGAGATTGCCCAGAGAATCTTGAAGATAGATAAACTCAAACTGCGATGAATCTTGCAAATTAGTCTCGAAATAACCGATATTCTGTCGCCATTGGTCATAGTAGATTATCCGAAAGGTTGCAGGCAGCCACTCTTGACTAGGATCCCATCTGGAAGTCAATTGATAATGCTCGCTACCATCGGCATTGCTTGAGTCTTTTCTTTGGGAGGCATCAATGCGAGTCGTCAGCTTGATTTCACAGTTTTCATCATTCTCAAAATAGACGGCAATACAATTGGTTTTGTATTGGTAGGTGTAACAAATAGTTTCAGATGCTAGGCATCCATTTTCATCATAGGTATATAAAACTTCTTTATTGATCGCCCATTGCGGTTCTAAGCTGGTCCAAAGCTCTCGGGTTTCTTTGAGGAGTTGTCCAGTCTCATTGACCTCATACAAATAACGAAAGACGTATATCGGATTTTCTGGATCAACTAGACTCCAAGTTGAATCTTTGATCGGTCTTTGCTGCTCATCAAACCAAACCCAATCACTTTGAAATAAATCCCCCTCCTTATCATAGGAGTCTACTCTGCTAAAACTTTGCTTTCCGTCGTTTTTATATTCAATCCATAGTTCACGTTGGAGTATTTTTTGCTCATCTTCATTCCAACAAAACTCTAGTAAATAAGTTCTACGACCTTGCTCGTCATAGCTGGTTTTGGTTTCTAGCGAAGGCTCAAATTGGCCCTGAATAGTGGGCCTGAAAGCTGTGATTCTGGAGGGAAGACTTTGCGCTTGTAGGGACAGAAAAAAGCCCAAAAGCCATGATACTAGCAAGAAGCTAGTAGGGAGGAATGATTTCATGTGTTTTAACTTAATTTTGGTTGGCTGCTGCTGGTGTAAATGCTGTATATTCAATATAATCGTTCACTGCTAGCATCGCAAAATCTAGTATGGCTAATTAACTGAGCTTGTGTACCTTTGCGGTATGAGTCAGTCAAGAGGATTTAA
Organism: Bacteroidia bacterium; assembly: GCA_045106675.1. Classification (GTDB taxonomy): domain Bacteria; phylum Bacteroidota; class Bacteroidia; order J057; family J057; genus JBCAWW01. The sequence continues at coordinate 19,393 of JBGCFA010000058.1, read as the reverse complement.
GCGGTATGAATTACATGAGCGTGTGTTGGATGCGATCCCTGATTTAGGGTTTTGGCGTCCTACTGAGGTGCAGGAGAAGGTAATCCCGCTTTTTATCCAAAAGCGTAATCTAATCGTGGAGGCCCCTACGGGAACGGGTAAAACGGCTGCCTATGGTTTGCCTTTGATCTCTCGACTCGATTTGCTCAAGCGCAGTACCCAAGCTTTGGTGATGGTCCCTTCTCGGGAACTCGCTATTCAGGTTTCTAATGCCTTACGGTCATTTTTTGCGGGTGATCAACTTGTAGTTGGAGCAGTGTACGGAGGTGTGCCGATTGAAGAGAGTTTCAAGACGATCAAATCACATCCACATATCTTGGTTGTAGTGCCGGGCCGCCTACGCGATGTGATGTCTCACAATCATTATGATTTCCTCTGGCGCGACATCAAATTTTTGATCATCGATGAAGGCGATAAACTCTTAGAGATGGGCTTTCAAAAAGACTTCGATGAACTCCGTAGTCATGTGCGTACTCGTGTGCAAGTCGGTTTCTTTTCGGCTACGATTTCAGAAGATGCCGAGACGATGATTCGAGAGCGCTTTAGTCCGATACAGAGTTTGCGGATTCCCCCTCGGGAAACGCTCAAAAATATCCGCTTCTACCTCAGTAAAGCACATCTAGGTCAGCGTGAGGCTTATTTGATGACCTTGCTCAGAGAGCAAAACCTAAAGCAAGCCTTAGTCTTTGCCGGTAAGCGTTCCGATATCCTTGCGATCACCAACTTTTTGCGCAATCAAGGTGTCAAAGCAGAGGCCTATTATGGCAATCAAGAACAGGACGAACGCAAAAATATCCTTACTCGTTTTAAGGAAGGGCATATCGACTTTTTGGTCGCTTCTGATCTCGCAGCGAGGGGACTAGACGTTCCGGATCTACCAGCTGTCATCAACCTCAATGTACCCGAAGAGTACGACTACTATCTTCACCGAGTGGGACGTACGGGTCGTGCTGGCAATCGTGGTAAAGTATTCAATTTGGTGGCTTCTGATATGGAGGAGATTTTCCTCAAAAATCACCACCGCCAAATAGATATCAAATTGCAAGATTTGATCATGGATATTGTTGATCTGAAAAACACCAAGATCAAGGATGACCATAAGTGGGTCAAATACCATCTTTCACGCGGTAAACGCGACAAAGTCCGTAAGGGTGATATAGTTGGATTTTTGATGAACAAAGCAGGCTTGAATACTGATGAAATTGGTACAATCACTTTGTATGACGCCTATAGCATCTTCGATATGCCGCAAATGGGTTTTGAAAACCTAAAAGTACAAGCCGATCTCGACCCGCTAAAAATCAAAGGAAAATCGGTCAAGATTCGTCGTTTTCAGCTCGATGAAATCGAACGCAAAGCCGAATCTGTCAAACGCCTCAAAAGAGATCGCCGTAAAGGGCCTACAAAATAAGTCTGCTGGGTATATTTTCTTTTTTTCTGCTTTGCAGAACGCTCAACTCCTTCAAACGGCTTGGATGACGAGCAAAAATCAGCGTCATACCGGAATGCGACAGGATGAGCATATCCGGTATCTTTGATTTTCCCTGCTCTATGAATTCGTTTTGACTCATTCAATAGGCTGGGATGACGAGCAAAAATCAACCGATGAGGTAAACTCCTAAGCGTTCCGCGCAGCGGCAGGGAAAAATCGTCTTAGCTAGCTTATTGACATCAATGATAGTCCTTCCCCGCTTTACTATCCTCAACGGATTTGAGCCATGCGAATAAGTCTGATTTCATGCTTTCGGCTATTTCAGGATGTTGATCTATGATATCTTTCTTTTCTGATGGATCATTGAGCAAATCATAAAGCTCAAAGCTTTCTCTTTGGTCATCACCGATCAATTTGTATTGATCCGTAACCCACGAAATTTGTGGCTTACAGATAAATCCGATTGGTTTTGTTCTCTCTTTCTCCGCGCCGTTCAATAGGTCCCAGATACTGACGCCATCAATCGGTCTTTTGGCAGGATATTCCAGCTTGAGCATATCAAGGATCGTAGGCAGATAATCACTAGTTACTGCAGGGAAATCTACTCTTTGACCTCCTTCAAGATTGTTTTTCCAGATTACAAAGGCCGGCACCCTAATACCGCCTTCGTAAAGACTTCTTTTGCGTTCCCGAAAAATGCCAGCACTGCCAGGGGTCTGTCTTTCCGGGCCATTATCACTACAAAAAAATAGGATCGTCTCTTCTGCGATGCCGCGATCCTCTAGGAGTTGCCATAAACTGCCGATTTGTTCATCCAATGCCGTGATTGTGCCATAATAAAGCTGTTTGTCCAGCGGCAACTCTCGATAGTAATCGCGATGGATACTATCGCTGACCACGGGTAAATGAGGTGTATGAAACCAAATGGTCGTGAAAAATGATTGCTCTTTCGCTATAGAGCCCTCAATAAATGGGATCACTCGATCCATGATGATACGAGAATCATCCCCCTCTAAATTGAGCGTTTCTTTTTGATTACTACCTGACCAATAAGCCGTGCCATACGAACTAATTGAGTCATCCTTTGCTCTTGCCCTCCAACCATACCGCTTACCTTCTCCTGTCATAAAGGAATCTGGCAATACCATTGGGTCAAAGGTCGGTACTTTGGATTCGGTACAAAAAAAGCTGTCATACCCATGCTCTGTAGGGATGGTATATTCTGCTGAAAACTTATCCCTGCCTCCTCTATTGGCATCTACAACAGATTTTGTTAGTGTGCCTAAATGCCATTTCCCAAAATGAGCGGTGGCGTATTTTTCTTTTTTGAGTATCTCTGCAATGGTTATTTCCTCAGCCAGCATATGCCCCGAATTGGCATAAGGGATGTTCATTCTGAGGGGATTTCTACCCGTAATGAGAGAAGCTCTTGTCGGAGAGCAAACGGCAGATGCTGCATAAAATCTATCGAAAATAATACCACTAGTGGCGAGAGAATCCAGCCAAGGAGTCTTGATTTCTGTATTACCATTAAATCCGGTATCAAACCATCCTTGATCATCAGTCATGATCAAAATGATATTGGGGCTTTTCGCTTTTCTTTTGCACGAGCCAATGCTTATGCATACGCTCAAGAGGAGGAGGAGCCAATTATTCATACTGATTATTATTGCTTTTACTGCTTCGCAGAACGCTGGAGGCGCTAGTATTTCAGGTCAAATACAAATCTTGCCGGGGATGCTTCGAGGGCCTCAGCATCCATTGTAGATTTTTTGTTTTGTCTAAGAGACTGTTTGGGATCTTGTCGTCTCGAGTTCAAATGCAGCATTTTTGTGGTTCTGGCCAGGAATTTTTTTGAAGAATACTACGGTATTCTGAGAAAAATTGACCTAGCCAGGTTCCAAAAAGGCCAGTTTGGGCCGAAAGGGAAAATTCAAACAGTCTCTAAAGAGGTTCAAAATAACAATAGACTTATCGGAATGCTGAGGCACTCGAAGCATCATTGTTTGATTATTTGTTGGCTTAGCTGTCGCTCAGGGTGATTGAGTTGGATGATGTAGATGCCTACTTCCAAATCTCGAATATCAAGGGCTAAACGACTTTGGCGACCCGGATTGGGATAGCTTTTTATGATACGGCCTGCAAGATCTATCAAGCAGATGCTTGTCTGTGGATCAAGTAATAAATCAGCAGTCAACATGAGCAAGTGGCTTGCGGGGTTTGGATGGATTTGCAAGCTGAGTTCATCGTCTAAAGCAAGGCAATTAGCTGCTTTGAGATAGCCAAACTCTACTTTGACAGTTGGTTGAGGTGAGAGGCCAGAGGCGCCTTCCCGTTGAAACTGTGTTTTGACAAGCCCATCGCAATACTCTTCATATTGATAGGTGGTCTGGCGATCATTGATTTCATATCCACTACCGTCCCAAAGGCTGTCGATGAAGTTTTGTTCCAGTAAACGATCTTGCTCATCGGTGATCTGCTCCCACAGAGTGATATGACGATACTCTTGATTAATGGTATCCCAATCATTTCTTCGCAGACTGACTTGTCTTGTGGAGGTGTTTTCAAGTAAGATGGCTTCGTGCCAATAGGTCCACTGGGCGCTAATAAATTCTCGAAAGCCTTCGCGCGCATATATCTCTTCACCCGCTTCGCTGTAACGGTAGATACTTTCGCCTGCTCTACCGCCTTCCCACTCATTGTAAAAACGGATCAATTGTCCTTTGGTATCAAATACTTGACGGTTGAAATTGTTGATACTCCAGCGGTTGAGATCATCGCGCCAATACTCTATTCGCGTAATTTTTACGGTACTATCGTCAAACTGCTCATCGGTATAAAATGTGCGCTCTGTGGCATCCCAATTACCAAAACCTTCCCGCCTTTCTTCATAGGTCGCGGTTAGTCGACAATCTTGATCATACTCATTACGCCTGCGATATGTTGGTTCTGCGCGGGTGCTGCCATTAGCGATTTCGGTGAGACAGCCATTTTGATTATAGCGATAAAGCCTAAAGTTACTGCTCACCCAGCTAGGTGATTCGGTACTTTTGGATTCTGTTTCAAGCTCTATGAGTCTATCTTGACTGTCATAGGTATAAGTGTAGCGATTGGCGTTAAACATGCTCTCACCTTCCTGATCACGATAATGGGAAGAATCTTGGATCAGATTACCTCTTTGATCGAGCTTACTCCAATAGCTTCCTTCCAAGGTGTCAAGCCGATAGTTTTGAGATGATCTAGTCAGTACTGCTCCGTCAGGATGGTAGGTATATGAGGTTTCGTAAACTAAGTTAGGGTAGGAGCGTTCCGCTTGCCATGATGCATAACGTTGGAATACGAGCTGGTCTAATTCATTGTATGCGTAACTGTTTTCGCTATTCAGAGAATAAGTTTCTGTCGCAAAATTGTACGAAAAATGTGTGCTATGGGTAAGCGGGTTTTGTGCCCAAAGTCCTTGCACAACACTCAGCCCCAAGATGAGTAGAAGCCCCGATGATTTCATGCTGTGGTATTAGTATTTGATGAAGGTACGGCTGATGGTTTCGCTAGGTCCACTAAGTAGTAAAATGTAAGTGCCGACTTGTAGAGCGGAAATTGGTACTGTATATCGATTCTGGCGTTCGCCAGGGGCGTCTGAAAAATGAATTCGCCCTAAATGATCGACAATCTGGATACGTACCTCTGGGAGTTGGAGCATTTCACTTTCTAAGATCAGCCAGTTGTGGGCCGGATTGGGGGCAATAGACATGTCAAAACCATCACTAAATTCACCGCAATCGGGCTTGTTTAGGTAACTATAATCAGTACGCGAAACGGGCTGAGGGCTAAGGCCTGTTTCCCCTCTTTTGATGATTCGAGTCTTGGTCAAGCCATCGCAATAATCCTCAAAATCATAGCGCCAAATCGTATAATTGTGATTGTATTGGTCTTTATCCCATGTGGAGTCATTGCGGATCTCCTCAATGAGACGTCCTTGTTGATCATCTTCTTGGCTGATCTCTGCATAAACTCGATAGGCATTACGCAAGGTGTCCCATCCAATTTTTTGACGATAATGTTCTTTTAAGGCCGTTTTTGTGAGTAGTTGATATTCGTAAGAGTGAATCCATGTAGCAGTAGCTTTGGGCCGATTGCTGGAGAGTTCGTATTCAACATCGCCTTGTGAGTTATAGCTTGTCAGTTTACGGGTTTGGCGGCCGCCTGCGTCGAACGTCCAAGTCTTGATCTCTCGATCTTGGGAGTCAAATACTTGATGAACCTCTTTATTGGTAAACCAGCTTTCGAGATCACCATTCCATGTTTGTTCAGCGCTTATTTGCACACTGCTATCTGGACTCACCTTATAGCTAGTGATGCATTGATTGTATTTAACCCATTTGCGGAGGGTCAAGTCCCAGCGTTCTCTGAAGGAGCTAGGAGCCTGGCAATCCGTATCGTAGGTGAAAGTGTTACGGGTATATAATTGTGATTCATTAAGGCCATTGACCTCTTGTTCTAAGCATCCATTCTCACTGTAGACATATTTACTGTAATCAGTGTCTTGCCATTCTGGTTGGTCATTGGACCAATATTGAATCTGCTCTTCGATAATCCGGTCTTGCTCATCATAGGTGATGCTTGTTCGCCCTACATTGATGTATTCGCGAGCTTCAGATTCACGATAATAGGAGGAATCCTTGATGACATTACCACGGATGTCGTATTGGGTATAGCCAGCTCTCTGGAGAGTATCTTCTTGATAGTTACGGTCTAAGGTACTTGCGACACTGCCGTCGAGATGATAAGTGATCTCAGTATCGAAAAGGTAATCGACATGCAGGCTATCTTGCCACATATACCAGCGTCTAAATGAGTTAAACACCACTTGGCCGGCCTCATTGTGATTACGGACAAATTCGGTTGACAGGATATAGCTATCCGTCCCAAAATCATATTGATAGGTGGTTCGCCTGCTTATCGGATTTTGAGCGAAGAGAATCGTCAGAGTAGAACTGAGAATAAGAAGGGTCGCAAAGTATTTCATGAATAGCGGATGTTAATATCAATATAACACTTTCACTATTTCCCTTCAAACTCTCTGGAGGAAACTCCCTGAAAACCAGCATTATAAAAGAAAAACCATCCCGAATACTCGAGATGGCTCAAAATGCCAAATTTCAATAAGTAAGGATCATTGCCTGATCAATACGACTCCATCGAGGGTCATTTGCATTACTTCTCCTAGAACGGGGTCGTATTGAAGTGCGGGGGAGCGGTCAATGCGTAAACTCTTACGCCCACCATCCTCATCCAAGCCAAGAAATATGATTTTGTCTTCTTTAAACTGTACGCTGCCTTCGATGCGAGATTCGTTCCACTTGGTGTTAATGTCAATAGTCGCACCACCGTTGGTCAAAATATCGATCACATAGACTTCACTATCCCAACGACCAATATAAGCGTCATAAAGCGGTTCGATTGGTGTTTTGAGATCGCAGGCGCTCAACAAAATCAATGCTAATAAGGGTAGGTATTTGAAATACATAGACAAAATGGATTAAGGGTTACTAATAGAAGATAAGATTTCCCCCCATTTGTCTCTAGCTCTATTTTTGATTCGTGTCATTTCGCTGAGCGAACGTGTCGGCAGCTGACAATAAAAAGCCGTCCGCAAGCAGACGGCCTTCTTCAATCTATCGTGTCAAAGCGCTATTGCACTAGTATGACCATAAATGATGTTCAAACTCTACCATCTCATCGCGACGACGTTTCGCCTCTTGCAAGGTGCGGACAGGTTCGCCACCTACATTGATGAGGATGCTACGGAAAATGCGGAGTTCAAAAACTTCGGTGATGGAAAGAGCTTTGGCGTCATTGAATCGGTTTTTCCATTGGGTAGCGGCCAACTGCTCTTTGACATCTTTCCATTTGAAGCGGGCGAGGACCTTTTCAGGTAGCATACCACTAGGGTCGGTCCAGATCACTTCAAAAAAATCTATTTGATAAACCATAGAAGAAGTATTGCGATCAAAAATCCAATCTTCGACCATATGAATCACTTCTTCATAAGGGGCGAGGTCTATTTCTGTATTTACTTCATCGACTACAAAGGGATCACTTGTCTTGGCATCATCGTCAAAAGGTGTCGCCCAATCATCTTCGGCGGCTCCGATTTCCCAATCGCTATCGCTTTCGCTACCCCATTCTGATTCGCTACTTTCTGCGGACGGATTGTCCCAATCGCTAGAGGTGGAGGATAAGTCATCACTCCAATCGTCTTCGATCGGCATTTCTAAGGCTTGTTCATTCTCCCTAATGCGTTGTATTAGGTCTGTATACGAAAGCGTTTGGTCCCATTCATCTCCATCATAGGCCACATATTTACCAGCTTTGAGGCCATCTACTAAGGAGGTTACGATACCATCATGCTCAGTAAAGGCTGGATTACCCTGGTAAAACCCGGATTCATGATAAACCATGGGTTGGTTGACTTTTTCGACCAAGCTAATGCGGTTGACTACACGCTTGCGCCAAAAATGGTCATCAGCTCGTACGGGGGGCTGAGCCTGAAGAGTTAGGACGAGTAAGATCGCCGTTAGTACGGTCAGTAAGATACGTTTCATCATTGCTTAATCTGGCTAAATTAGCTTATAGCGTAGGGCTGTGTATAAGGTCAGAGTAAGCGTTGTATCATAGGCGGGGTATACCGAAAATAAGGGGTGTCTTTGTGTGATAGACGATGTATTAACGAGACTACATCCTGGAATATTGACTGCGATTGCAAGAAAGTTGGGTTTGTAATATTTTTTTTTGTGAAACGTTAAGAGCAGTTCGCCTTTGCCAAAACAGTGTCCGCTAGCCTCAAAAGGGCAAAACTAAGCGTTCCGCGCAGCGGGCTAGGAAAGTGAAAAAGCCTGACAAACAACAAGTATCTGTAAAGGCGCAAGATTTTGCGCCTCTTAAATCTCCTAGCTCAATCCCGAAAAAACATGAAAAAGCCGAGCGGATTCTCCTAAAATCTTTGCCCGGCTTACCTGATAAGAGAGAGGTTTTTTAGAATATCCAATGTTCAAGTTCAATTCTCAATGGCCAAGTATTTTGGCGACTCTTGCAACATTGGACTTCAATATTTTGCATTCAATAGTTCCAAAGATGGTGCTCATACTCGACGAGTTGTTGACGACGGCGTTCTGCCTCTGACAAACTCAAAACACCACTACCTGATACATTGATGATGAAACTATTGAATAAACGTAGATCAAAAACCTCTTTGATCGATCTACGCTCTGCATCATTATGACGATTGATCCAAACTACCTCATCCAAGGTTTCGGAGATATCCGCATAGCGGAACACACAAAGCTCTTTTTCGGGCAGTGTTTCGCCCGGATCGGTCCAAATCAATTGAAAATAATCATATTTATATACCATCTCACCGCGGTTTTTGTCAAAAATACGATCCTCTACAAATTGGATCACAGACTCAAAAGCGGCATAATCGATAGATGGCGCTTCGCTAGTGGCGGTAGCAAAGGGATCGTCATAAGCTGGAAAATCATCTTCGGTGATGAATTCACTTTCTCCGCCCAAATCATCCGTTTCCCAGATTTCTTCCTCTTCTCCCGAAAAATCTAATTCTTGTATCCGGGCCAAGACTTCCTCATAAGTCATCGGACGACTCATATCGTCTGGGTGATAGGCCATAAAACGTCCTTGCTCCAAACCCATCAACAATGCTCCCACTAAGCCTTGCTTCTCGATATTGCTATTGTCGCCATAAATGGCGGCTTCACGCTGAATAAGAGGCTGATTGACCTTCTCATTAAGGTCGATACGATTGATCACCTTGCGGCGATAAAAATGATCCTCGGGGCGTATTTGTAGGTCTTGGGCTGCTAGGCTGCTACCCAAAAGCCCGATCATGGGCCAAATGATGAGTAAAAATAATCGTGTTTGCATATCAAGAGAGCTTTGAAACTTTACCTTCTTAATACTGCAGGCACGAAAGGTTACAAAAAAAAGATAAAAGGCTGATTTGCTTGAGGTGTGTTTTCCTGCCCCTGCCCTCCGAAGGGGGACAAAACCTACGGTTTGCAAAGCAATATCCCCCTTCGGAGGGGGCAGGGGGAGGAACGAAACTTATCCTAATCCCTCACAAACAACCACTTCACCACTTGATAAATGCCTACACCGATATAGCCAATTGGGCCGGGTTTGATTTTTTCTTGTAGATAAACTGTCAAAGTAGAATAGGCCACCTGATCCGACAAGAGTTTGTAGCGACCTTGCAATGACTCCAATTCTTGGGTTACGCGCTCTAACTCTTTCTCAACCGAGAGAATATCCTGCACATTCTCTGCTTGATCCAGTAATTCTAAATAACGCGCGCGTGTTTTTGTGAGACTGTTGATACGGCTTTCTAGGTCAAAGTACTGTTCTGTCACATCCTGACTGCGGACACTACGACTATCGACTTTGCCGAACGCTTCTACTTTTGTCATTGCGGCATCCAAATATTGACTTTCGATGCGCAGGGTGATTTGATTGAGCTCGCCTGTTTGCACATAGCCGCCATAGGTCTCGGCTAGCGCGCTGACTTGAGTACGCACGGTGTCCACATCAGAGACAATCAGGCTCATCGTGGCGTTTTTGATGATTTTGCGTTCCACTTGTGGGGCCAAAGGGGAGAGATCACTTTCGGCTCTTTCAAGTCCGCCTGGCGAACGATAAGCTTCAGTGCTAGACACGGGATATTCGGCAAAGGTGCTACAAGCACTCAGCAGGAGCAATAATGCTAGCCAGTAAGTTTTCATAAATAGATCGTTGTGAGGTGTTTCTCACAATGTAGTCTGTAAATCACAAAGGGTTGGTCAATAAGCTAAAATAGGGAACAAAAAAAGGAGACGGGCTTGCCCATCTCCTTGTAGATCTATTTCTTGTTCTGATTTTTTACCTCTCTTAGTTTTCCCAATAGTTCAAGTCCTTGCCTTTTTTCTTTTTGGAGCGACTGACTACATATTGGAGAAATCGAGTGATCGCGATGGGGTCGAGACCTGCTGTCTGGATCAAGTTGCGATTTTGATAGTAGTCATAATACATCTGACGAGCTACTGCGAGGCGTTCTCCACCATCTACTGGTAAGGATTTCATCAGTGCATCCAAGGTGGCTGGGTCCATATTCTCACGAGCAGTTGCTTCTCCTGAGTTGTCGTAGATATCTAAGTTGAGGACGGCTGTGCGCAATTCTTCGGGCGTATCATATGGGAAAATCATGACCGTATCCAGCGTAAATGAATCCTCCAACATATAGTTGATGGCATAAAGGTATTGCTTATTGCCACGATAATCTTCGAGATAATCCTTGACGATCAGGCTACTACCATGAAAGCCTAAATGGGAAAAATTCAAAGTGTCATCTTCCGTAACTGGAAGACTATAAAAGCCCTCAGCATTACTCAAGGCTCCATTGCGGGAGTGATTGATACGGATACGAGCATAAGGAATCGGTTCCATTGAGGTCTTGCTGATGACCAGACCAGAAATCTGATAAACCTGTACGCGTTGAGGACGTGGCTGATCTTGTGCCAGCAGCCAGCTAGGCAGCATAATCAAGCCCAAAATTAAGGTAGATAACCACTTCATATTGTTTAAAGATACGGGTTTTTTGTGTTAAGGATTTCTAAAGAGCATTAGAAAATGCTTAGTAATATCTAATCTTGATTTCAAATGATAAAAGGAATTGCCAGTTGCTCACATAATAGATCGAGGGTTGGTATTCAATATTGGAAATTCGATATTGAACCCTATGCAGTTTCGCACTGAAATACCGATCGTCCCAGCGCCCTTTCAGATCGACCATCAAAGTACGATCTTGAGTTTAGGCTCTTGCTTCGCAGAACGCATCGGTCGGCGTCTCGAACTGGGCAAGTTTACTGTATTGTCCAATCCAATGGGCATTTTTTATCATCCCTTGGCGCTGACTAAGCTCCTACGTATGGCTTTGGGCCTCTTGGCTACTCCTGAGCCCCGCTTCGCGGAACACTTGGGATTGTGGCATAGTTTCGACTTACATGGCCGCTACCGAGAGATGGATCGCAGCGTTCTGCAAGGCAGTATCGACAAAGACCTAGAAGTCCTCCGGACTCACTTAGCAAAGACGGATACACTCCTCCTAACGCTAGGCACTGCCTGGATCTATGAGACGCTTTCTGATGGAAAAATGGTTGCAAACTGCCACAAATATCCTGCATCAACTTTCCAAAAGCGACTCCTATCGGTAGAGGAAGTGGTTTCGGACTATAAAAATTTATTTGCTGAACTCAAAAAGCTACGACCAAAGCTTAACGTAATTTTAACAGTTAGTCCTGTCCGACATCAGCGCGATAGCCTCGTTCTCAGCAGTGTGAGCAAGTCGGTATTGCGTTTGAGTGCGCATCAATTGAGCGAGCAACTGGCGGATGTGTATTACTATCCGGCCTTTGAGTTGTTGATGGATGATCTCAGGGATTATCGCTTCTACGCGAACGATCTCCTCCATCCCAATGAGCAAGGGGAGCAATATGTTTGGGAACATTTTGGGGCGAGTTTTTTCAATGACAAAACGCAGGACCTCCTCAAGCGTTGGGAAGCCCTGCGTAGTTCATTGGCGCATCGCCCGTTTCAGGCCCAAGGAGAAGAATACCAAAAGTTTCTGCATCAGCTTTTGAATCGCGTGCAATCGCTAGAAAACGAATTCGATATTAGCCCCGAAATCGAGGAAATCAAGAGGCGGATGCGCTAATTTCTTGAGCTCATACGGGTTTATTTTATTTTATCGATACAGATTTCGGCCCCGTTGGCTGCTACACATTTGATCTTGCTGACACTACAGCCCGCCCAATACTTAATTTGACCACCAATTACGGCACATTCAAAAACAGTCAACGGGATCGCCAAGGTCCCATTTTCTGGAGCTGAAGGAAGCTTGCTCGGCCAGTCATGGACTCGCTTTGTCTTTGATAGTGCGGCTCTTGTTTGAGTGAATGCAGCCTCACTTATTGGAGGACTAAATGAATTGTCAAGAGACTGCTGATTACAGGATGTTAGGACAGTCATAAGAAGGGCTAATGGTAAAACACCGAAAAACCCAAAATTGGAGCTAAAACATAAGGAGGTTTTCATAACTGAATAAATTAAGGGGTGATATAGTATGACGTTTGTCTTCATTCTCTCTACATATTCCGAAATCCTAATTCTATTAGCTTTTTTGCTCAAAATATCTGTATTTAATAGCCTATGTTTGATTGGCTTTCACTCGGTTTGGGATTGACGCTAGGCTTGTTGATTGGTGGCTTGCTCGCTTTGCAAGTGTATTTGCGGAGGCAGCGCGGCTTCGCCGAACTTCGCGACAAGCTCGCTAGACTGGAAACTACCAAAGCGCAGCTAGAGCAGAGCGTTCTGCAAGGCAGTAAGCTAGAAGATCGGATGAAGACAGAGTTCTCTCAACTGGCTCAGCAAGTCCTTGATCAAAATCGTAGCCAACTGATTGAGCAAAGTCAACAGAGCTTAGGAGGACTTTTGGAGCCTCTGCGAGAACGTCTAACTGATTTTTCTAAAAAGGTAGAGGATAGTTATCAGCAGGAAGCAAGGGAGCGGTTTCATCTCCAAAAAGAGATTCAACAACTCGTACAACTCAATCAGCATATGAGTGAAGAGGCACGCAACCTAACGCGGGCCCTCAAAGGAGAGAATAAAACGCAAGGAAATTGGGGCGAATTGGTCTTGACGCGAGTGCTGGAAAGTAGTGGACTGCGAGAAGGCGAGGAGTTCATTGTGCAAGGCAAAGATCTCAGTCTCCGTAATGAAGAAGGTCGGCGTTTACAGCCCGATGTGATCATCAAATTACCAGATGACAAACACCTGATTGTCGATGCGAAGGTTTCATTGACCGCTTACGAGCGCTTTGTCGAACAAGATGATCCCAAAATTAAGGAAGCGGCTCTGAAAGCTCATTTGCATTCTATTCATCAGCATATTCAGCAGTTGAGCGATAAGCATTATTCTACCCTCTCTGGTCTCAATTCGCCTGATTTTGTGATGTTATTTATGCCTATAGAGCCTGCCTTTAGTTTGGCGGTGCAGCATCAATCAGATCTTTTTGCCCATGCATGGGAACGCAAAATTGTGTTGGTCAGCCCGACTACTTTGTTGGCTACTCTCAAGACAGTCGCCAGTATTTGGAAACTCGAACAGCAAAACGCCAATGCCCAGGAGATTGCTCTGCGAGGCGGAGCTCTTTATGACAAATTTGTCTCTTTTGTGGAGGAGTTAGACAAGGTCGGCGTCCAAATAGATCGTACCCAACGAACCTATCAAGGTGCTATGCTCAAACTTAGAGATGGTAACGGCAACTTGATCCGGAGAGCAGAACAATTGCGAGACCTTGGGGTAAAACATAAAAAGCGACTTAAAGATTAACCCATAATAGAAACTCCACTAGCGTTAGATTTTGTGATAAGTAAGTGTGGATGATAAAGTCAGGGTTCATATTTTTGTATGTGGATAGTCCCATATATTAAAATATACTGCAAAAATTTACTCAAAAAACTTCCCCTAATCTTAAATTCGTCGGTATTGGTGCCGCTGTGCTAGTATTGCTAGCCGGAATGTTTACTATCAATTACCATGAAGGTTCTCGAACTGAGGACGGATTGATTGTTTATTATGATTTTTCGGAAGGACAAGGAGATACGATTTATGATAGATCTGGTAATGATAAGCCGATTGATCTACTGATTACGGAGCCCACAGCGGTGAAGTGGCTAGAGGGAATTGGGTTATCTATTGAGTCCGCGACTGTAATAGAATCCATCAAGAATGAGAATGAGTTGACGAAAGTAGCTAAGTCTTCAGAGATGACTATTGAAGCATGGGTCAAACCTGCTAACGATAATCAAAATGGCCCAGCTCGTATCGTTTCATTTTCAAAGAATAGTACAGAAAGAAATTTCACCTTGGGTCAAGATGGTGACCAATACATTGTAAGATTCAGAACCAAAGATACCGGTGACAATGGCATGCCCAATGCAAGTACAATTGCTGATCAGGTTTCAGAAAACTATATCCAACACTTGGTCTACACATGGACTGAAGAAGAAGGCGAAGAAAATATCTTCCTAGATGGTGTCAATGTTTATTCGGGTACTCGTACAGGGCAGACGAGTAATTGGGAAAGCTCTTTTCAATTGTTGTTGGGCAATGAGGCTGATGGAAGCCGTGCCTGGCTTGGGGAGTTATACCAATTGGCGATATATGATAAGGTGCTTTCAGAAATAGAGATTCAGCAAAACTTCGAAGCCGAATTTGCCAACGGCAAACTTCCAATTGGGAATTATGATTTGGGAAAGACGATAGATACCTATTTTGAAGGTATTAACAATAATATTCCAGTTAGTCTAACGATTCCCGATCCCAGCACGATTGATTCTATGATCGTCGAATTAGTCTACAAAAAGAATGCAGGTGGTTCGCTCAGCTTTGCTGATGCTAATGGCAATATCTATACTGCTGCACGGGAGCAAATCAGTGGTGTATATGTTTATCGCACAAAAGTCCCTCCGACCAATGAAATCATATATTCTCATACCACTAATCAATCAAGCGCGCAGTCATTAATGGTTTATGCCTATCGCTCGGGGAATGAAAACCTATTTACAGAGCTTATGGTCTCAGATGTGGGAGGAAGTAATTCGTTGGAAACTTTTTCTGCGAAGATTCCTGCGACTTCCGAGGCAAAAAACCTTCACCTTGTGCTACCCATTACAGAGCTGACTTTTGACAATCGTACCTTGAATTTTACTGCCCGTGCCGGAACGGTGGATACCAGTTTCACGGTCAAATGGGGGCCTGCGGGTCGGGGTTTTTCAAACGGTTGTTGCTTAGACTTTGTCGAGATCGACTTGTTAAATGTTGCTGGGCACGTTGCCCAAATGGTTGTCTCAATAGAATCGGAAGGTAGTAGAGTGGGACAGTCTTATGCTTTGGCTGGGATCATGACTTTAGAGATTAGTCCAAATGCAGGAGGCACATTTCCCTTAGAATGGCTAGGAGTAGATGCGGTTTGGGAAGGCACTAATGCTCGCATTAACTGGGCTACTTTTGCCGAAGAAAATACTGACTATTTTGTGATAGAACGAGCTACTGCAAGCCAGAAGTTTACGGCAATTGGACAAATTGCGGCCCAAGGAAGTATTGATACCGAAACCTCCTATAACTTTCTCGATCAAGATGCTGGGCTTTATAATGAAATCTATTATAGAATCAGGCAGGTAGACCTAAATGGAGCGTATAGTATGAGCGATCAATTGGTATTAATGTCCGATAAGCTTGCTGAAATCAATATGCGCATTGGGCCTAATCCAACACGAGGACTTGTCAATATTAGTCTTGAAGGTGGGCTTCCATCTGAAATAGCTTTCTTACAATTGATAGATTTGAACGGTAAAATATTAAAGGAAGAGAAGCTGTCTCTGGGGCAAAAAACGAGCAGTTTTGACCTCGCTAACTTTTCTGCTGGCTTGTATATCGTTCGCTATACAAGCGGGGAGTATGTTTTGAATAAGCGGATTCAGAAAAATTAATCTGAAGCTCCTACTTGCCCGATAGCAGAGTCATATGAGGTAAAAATAAATGGCAAAGATTGGAATTGCGATTGAAAAGCCCCTTTTTTGCATCCGTCGCTTTTTCCGACCACCGTTCATAACTTCCCATTTCATATGAAGCGTACCGCTGCCATCACCGCCGTAGGCGGTTATGTTCCCCCAAAAATCCTCACAAATGCTGAGCTCGAAAAAATGGTCGATACTAACGATCAGTGGATTCGGGAGCGAACCGGTATAGCCGAGCGTAGAGTCCTTGAGGATGGTAAAGCCACCTCTGATATGGCTGTTGAAGCCATCAAGGATATGCTTGCTAAAACAGATTACAGTCCGGAAGATATTGATCTGATTATCGTAGCTACGGTAACCCCAGATCATGTGTTTCCTGCTACTGCTAATATTGTTCAGGACAAAATTGGTGCAAAAAATGCTTGGAGCTTTGACCTCGGTGCGGCTTGTTCTGGCTTTTTATATGCTTTGACTACTGCTGCTAAGTTTATTGAAACTGGGATGCACAAAAAAGTCATCGTTGTTGGTGCTGATAAGATGACTGCAATCATTGATTATACTGACCGTAACACTTGTATCCTCTTTGGTGATGGTGCGGGTTGTGTCTTGTTAGAGGCCAATGAAGAGGGATACGGTGTAATTGATTCTAAACTGAGAACTGATGGCTCTGGCCGCGAATTCTTAAATATGAAGGCAGGAGGAAGTATGTATCCTGCTACTATCGAAACGGTACAAAACCGTGAACACTACGCCTTTCAAGAAGGACGTACTGTCTTTAAGAATGCTGTAAAAGGGATGGCTGACATTACAGCAGAAGTGATGGAAGACAATAATCTCAAAGGAGATGATATCGCTTGGCTAGTGCCTCATCAAGCCAATCTTCGGATCATTGATGCTACGGCTCGTCGTGCAAATATCCCACCCGAAAAAGTGATGATCAATATCTCACGTTATGGCAACACCACTGCGGCAACGATCCCGCTTTGCCTTTGGGAGTGGGAAAAGAAGCTCAATAAAGGTGACAAAATCATGCTAGCCGCCTTTGGTGGCGGCTTTACTTGGGGCGCTTCCTATGTAAAGTGGGCTTATTAGTAAGCTTTGACCTGAGTCGGGTCTCCTATTAAATCTCCGTATAACCAATCATGTACCATGCCTCGAGTATCCTCAGGCTGGCTCATATGTACGTACTCATTGCGAGCGGGTATATAGCGATAATCTGATGACCAAAGTCTATGGTTGAGCGCTAACTCGCGCAACGCCTGTCCCAAATATTGTGTTTCTACATCAGTCATGATCGGATGAATCGACATACGAACCCAACCCGGTCTGATGGAGTTATTGCCTCTTTCGATTTCGCAATATAATTCTTCGGATCTCTCTGGCGAGATATTGAGTAGAAAGTGGCCATAAGTTCCTGCACAGGAACAACCTCCTCTTACTTGAATCCCAAATCGATCATTGAGTAGGCGAGTAGCTAGATTGAAGTGAAGTCCTTCGATGTAAAAAGATAGAACACCTAAACGTTCACGATGTTGATCTGCTAGAATATGAAAGCCCGGAATATGCTCAACCATTTTCCATAGTTGATCCATGATCTCATGCTCTCTCTTCAGTATATTATCTACCCCCATTTCATCTTTAAGTCGCATTGCCAAGGCTGCACGAATCGTCTGCATAAAAGGGGGAGTGCCACCATCTTCGCGTACTTCTATGTCAGAAAGATAATGATGCTCATCCCAGGGGTTGGTCCAACTTACCGTTCCCCCGCCGGGGAGATCAGGAACTTGGTTAGCATATAAATTACTATCAAAAATCACTACGCCCGGAGTACCCGGTCCGCCTAAATATTTATGAGGAGAAAAATAAATCGCGTCTAGTTTAGCCATCGGATCGCCTGTCGGATGCATGTCTATTTTGACATAAGGTCCAGCACAGGCAAAATCTACAAAGCAGAGCCCTTTATGCTGGTGCATGATCCGCGCAATCTCATAATAGGGGGGTTGTATACCCGTTACATTCGAAGCCGCTGATACAGCTGCTATTTTGATCTTTCGATCTTTGTGGACCTCAAGTAATCTTTCTAAATCCTGTAAGTCTACCAGCCCATCGCTACGATGGCCGATGCATACAACTTCTGCAATGGTTTCCATCCATGAAGTATGGTTGGAATGATGTTCCATATGAGTAACAAAGACGATAGGACGAAATTCAGCAGGAATTTTGATTTTGGCTTTGTAGGCTTCATGAACGCTTAAGCCTAATATGCGCTGCAACTTCCCCACGGCTCCTGTCATTCCCGATTCACTGGTAAGGATTACATCCCTTTTATCAGCATTGACATGTTTTTTGATAATCAGCAGTGACTCATGATAGGCTTGAGTCATTGACGAACCAGTGATGGTCGTTTCGGTATGCGTATTACCTACATAAGGGCCAATGATATTAGTCAAGCGTTCCTCAATAGGAGCATATAGTCTACCACTTGCTGTCCAATCTGCATAAACGATCGTTTGGGGCCCATAGGGACTTTCAAAGGATTGATTGATGCCGATAACATTTTTACGAAAAGGGGCAAAGTACGATTCGAGTGGGCTTGACATACGCTAAATATTTACAATAAAGTTAAGACAATGCTTCTTGCGAATGATGCCAGCTGGGCACAAGTATTGACGATTGAACCACGCTTTTTTGCATTTAGCTGGAGAATTCCAATTATTGTGCCAATGAAAATTGTTGTATTAGATGGCTATGCTGCCAATACCGGAGATTTAAGTTGGGACCCCATATTAGCCCTTGGAGAGGTCGATATATATGATCGTAGTCCCCAAAATGAAGTAGTGACTCGTTGCCAAGGCAAAGATGCGGTGCTGATAAACAAAACTGTCCTTGATGCTGAAATATTAAGTCAGTTACCTGATTTGAAGTATATTGGCTATTTAGCTACGGGTTATAATACTGTAGATCTAGAGGCCGCATCACAGCAGGGTATTGTCATTACCAATGCAAGAGGCTATAGTTCGCAATCGGTCGCTCAACATAGTATTGCGATGTTATTAGACTGGTGTAATCAGGTATCAGTCCATAGTCAAAGTGTAGCCGAGGGAGATTGGGTTAAAGCGGCAGATTGGACTTATCGTAAAACAGCCTTGACAGAATTGTCGGGCAAGAAGATGGGTATCATTGGTTTAGGCAATATCGGACTACAAACGGCTCGTATTGGTAAAGCTTTAGGAATGGAAATCCTTGCCTATAACCCTCATTCACGGCCTACGGATGAGGTGAAATGGGTGTCTCT
>JBGCFA010000057.1:0-16109 GCA_045106675.1 Bacteroidia bacterium | reverse complement strand
GTCTTTTGCGCACCGAGGTAGGGGCAAATCAGATAGCTCATACCAACCTCCGCAGCTTGGGCCGCTTTGGTTTCGAAGTCTTCGTTAATATTGCAATGGCTAGAAACCATCGTTAGGCCAAGGCCGTCTATATAAGATTTGAACTCTTTGGGCACCATATTCCAGAACATCCCCTGCGAACCTTCGAAGCCTTCAATCTGCGTATAACCATAGTCAGAGATATGCTTGAGCATGCCTTTGGGGTCCTTGGGCATATCATCGCGTAGGGTGTATAGCTGGATACCAAAATTATCCAAGCTGCCTTTGATCACTTCGGCATTAGCGCCTGTATCAGCAGTAGAAGTTTGGCCACTTTGAGTCGAACAAGCCCAAGCGGGGAGAATCAATGCACCTGCTCCGACGGCACCTGCTCTTTGGAGGAAATTTCGACGAGAGTAATTCATGTAATAGTAGTTATTTGGAATGAGCGGATAAGATAGAAAAATATTGGGGCGTAAAAATGCTTTGAGCAGCATAGTCCCACTAATTGCTGGATAAATCCTAGTGCAAACTATTTAGCCCTCATTCTATTATTCCTTTTGTTGTGTTCAATTTCGGCGAGTCCGAGATGTTCCATCAGGGGCGGGATATACATTCCGAATCTTCCTCTAAAGTTCTTTTTCAGGCCATACCAACCGCCGATAGGGTTTTCTGACGATCTACCCCAATGCTCTACGGTACCTTCTTTAGTAGCAACTTTTTCGTCTTTGCTCCCCATGAGCATCCAGTCTCCATGCGCTTTGAGCATTTGATGGAGGTCATTGAGGCAGCGGATGTCATAATGCAAAATCGTTTTGCCTACCGTACAGACTAAAATTTCTTTGCCGTCTTTTTCATCGACGTGCATCGTGTATTCAGAGGAGAGCGGCGGAGTTTGAAGGGTGAGAGGGCTTTCTTTGGTGCCGATTTTAGCTTTGTAGTCCATTGTAAAATACCATTAGGGTGAATCAAATCTTCCCTTAAAATACAATTTCAGCACCACTTTAGATGTGAGACCGCTCCATCGCGGAACGGCAAGCCCTACCAAACTAGATCTAGGCAACATCAATACAATACCAATTTCCAGATTTGGCCCGTTTCAGGGACGAGCATTTGCACAAAATATAGCCCAGGATTGAGCTGAGATAGGTCAAGACTCAACTCACCGTAGCCTGCGATTGCAGAGAATGATTGGATTGGCTTAGCCCATCGCCCTTGTAAATCGACAATGCGTAGCTCAATAGTTCGTACCTCAGGACTAGCATAATAGATCTTTGCTTGGCCTGAAGTAGGATTAGGATACAATCCCAAGACAGCAAATTGCTCAGGTATAGTCGTTGGATCTGGATCGTTCAGGGTTCCACCATAGCAGACTCCATCTGCTTTTATAATTTCATTGCGACTACAAGAGGGACGATTTTCAAGAATTCTTGTAAACTCTAAGTCTTGCAGCAAATCCTTCAAGACACAACAACTATCCAGCACAGGATTGTCTTCGACATGAATACCATAACCGATTTCGCTGATCCCGCCTAAACCATCTAGATTTTGCAAATGGTCATTATGGATGATCTTGAGAAATCCACCGTAGCGACCGCTGAGGCCCGATAGTCCATCTACATTGAGAATCCCCAATCTTTCTAGATTGACTTTCGCTTTAAAGGAATAGCTTTCATCAAGTTTAGCTATGTTTTCTAGGCCTTCAAGGCTAGTGAGGGCTGGTAGGTCACTCAGAAACAATAAAGCCAAGGAATCCTCTGCTAGTGGAAATCCTTCTAGACTGCTCATATTTTCACATCCTATGATGCTAAGTTCGTCTAGGTTTTTCAGACTGTCGATCCCTACGAGGTTTTTCAGATTGCGATTGCCTTGAAGGCTTAGGCTACCGATAGACTCGACATCGTCCAAAATGCTTAGATCCTCGAGGTCTTTCACCTCTGAAATAGAAACATCCATGATACTACCAGATAGCTGATTGAGCGCACTAAAATCCAATATGTCGGTCGTATAAACCATCAAATCATGTAATTGTAAATGATCGACATGCTTGAGACTGTCCAAGCCACTAAAATTTGTAAGAAAATCACAATTACTGATTGTAAGAGATTCAAGACTGCGAACCGGATAAAAAGCATCCAATCGCTGGATAGGACACCGGAGACTTATCGACTCCGATACGTTTAGTTGCGCTAAAGCCGAAAGACTAAACAGATCCCCTAG
The DNA here is from genome assembly GCA_045106675.1 of Bacteroidia bacterium. GTDB lineage: Bacteria > Bacteroidota > Bacteroidia > J057 > J057 > JBCAWW01. The sequence goes on along the minus strand of JBGCFA010000057.1, from coordinate 13,871 downwards.
CCGTAAATCAACGATACGACTTTCCCGCATAGAATATAGTCCGTCGATGCTAAGAATCTTTGACTCATGAATGATCATTTTGTCAGCGCCGGTGATCCCGATCAGGCCATCGAGATTGATGAGCTCATTTTGTCGAATATCCAATAATTTGAGATCACCCGCCAATCCCATCAGACTGTCTATCTGGCTGAGATCCGTTCTATAGAGATAAATGGTATCAATGCTCCCACTCAAGCCGCCAAGACCATCAAGATTGGTGAGATTACGATTTCCGCTCATCTCAAGCTTATTGATACTTTCGAGATTGCTTAAGGCATCAATATTGGTCAAGTCATTATTATCCTCAATTTCTAACTTCCCCCCGATCGATTTGAGAGAATCCAGCCCTGCCAAATTGCTAAGTCTAGTATTACGGATTCGGAGATTACCAGCAGATTTGAGTTTGAGCAATGGCGTAAGATCGGTGATATCGCTGCCATTGATATGTACCGTTCCGGGAACGATAGAGTCATTAAAAGCATTGACCTGGGCTTGATTGTACAAGTCAGCATCTTGAGCTGACAGATAGGACAATAGGAAACAAAAAAAACTCCCAAGCACTAGGCCTCGAATCAAGATCGTCTTCATGGTGAAATTGCGTAAAGGGTTAGCAGACTCCGCTCATCAAAGCACACGATCTAAAATAGCAAATGGTTGGGGAAGAGGGAATTGATCTATCTGATTCTCTTCAACTTATAAAACATATCCTCTAGCCCATTGATTTTGATTTCATAGACAGTTGAGAGCTGCATCCCAAGTTTGCCTTTGGGCATCCCTTCCCGCTTCATCCATTCGAGATAGTGTACGGGTATATCGCAGAGTAAACGCCCAGCATACTTGCCATAAGGCATTTTGACGCGTACTAAATCGAGGAGGATTTGGGGATCAGGTTCCATAGTTCAAAAGTACAAATAATCGTCTCAGCTTCAAGCTAAAGGAATAGAATAAGAAATATTGATTTTCTCCAACTTGAGTCGAATCGTGTTAGACCGTTCTGCGAAGAAGAAAAAACACAAATATTTTTCGACTATCAAAAGGGTGATTGTCCGCTTCGCAGAACGCCTTTCTTGTGAACGTATACAATACGTTCCTACCTATATGTTGCCTTGTAGCGGCTTATTGCATAAGCCGCCAAGACCCAGCGTTCTGCGAAGCAGGGAAAAAAGGGAAATCCCTCCTAATCCAAACTCACAAATCGTATCTCCTTAAACTGGATAGTCGAAGGTCCGCCGTCGTCAAATATCCTGATTCCTGCCTGCAATGCGATATGACCAGCTTCTTCAAACATCCCCTTGGGGAACGCATGGTCAGCACTTTCAACACCATTGACATATAACGCTACCTCATCGTCGATCGCGAGTATCTCCAATTGATTCCAATCGTCGTAGTCGATCAAGTGGCTAAAAGCTCGCGCCCGTCCCACTATTGAGCCCGTCGAAAAGACATGCGTAAAGCCGTTATGATCATAAATATTGCATTCGATTCCCGCCACGGCAGTGATATTACTACTATCAGGATGGAGACGAATAAATATCCCGCTATTGTCCTCTTTGGCGATTTTGAACCACGTACTGAGATAAAGGTTTTTGTAGAGCGTATCCGAAATCAAATAGCCTCCTTCTGCCCCCGACTCTCCCGTCAATACTCCCTCTTCCAGGCTCCAGCTTCCTGTACCAGAACGATGCCATCCGTCCATATTATCTGCCAAAATTGATACTGCTTCTTTTTTCGCCTGCACCCGAGTAGCGACTAAATCAGCATCGCTTTCAGCAATATCATTGGCGAGAAGCTTGAGTTTTAGGTTGCGAAACTGCTCCTTCAAAGGCACTAAATCTTGCGCTGCTTTAAAGGCAATATTTCCCTCAATCCTTTGATCCAATTGCGTGGCGACGATGATTTGCTCATTGATACGGAGCTCGATAGTTTTATCTAGGACTGAGATGGCTATTTTGTTCCATGATTTAGTTGACAGCTCCTCAATGACAATTGCTCTCGCAACGCCCTCGATCGTGCCTAGGGTATTTTGCTGATTTGGATTATGATCGAGATTGATGGTGAGGCCTCCCTCGGAGAACGCTTCTCCTGTTCCAGCTCCAATCACAATCTGACTTTGTTGCCCTTCAGCCAGAAAGAACTCGCCTTCCAGCAAGAAGTTTTGGTAGGTCTTTGGAGAAACCAGGCCTTCTGCGGTACTGCTCCATTCGGTAAAATCTGCCTCCTCCCACTCTTGGCTAAGCCGTGCATTGGAAGTAGAAGTAGGTTCCGTGCAAGCGATCAACATACCCAAGGAAATGAGGAATAATAAGTTACGAACAGTCATAGTAGCCCTAATTAAGATGACGCATGATAGTAAATTTCTAAACACCGGGCTAAGCGTTCTCCGCAGGAATGCCTAGCTATCGAAATTAATTCAGGCCCTCAAAAACTTGCTTGGAAAGTATTTTTTCCCTCTTTGGTCTTTCTAAAATAATGTAAGTGCGCATGGGTCCAAAAAAATTATTAGTTTAAGGCAACCTTAATCAGACAAGCTCCGTCTCGGTTGCTATCAGACAAAAAGCCTAAAACCCTACCGCTTCAATGAGTAAAACTGTCCACGCAATTTATATCGGCGTATTTGTTGTCATCACACTTGTTGTAACGATATATCTCAGCTATACAGGTTACGCTTATTATGATCTTCCTCTCGAGGAACGCTTCTACCATCCTCAACACGATTGGTTCAAACCCAGTGGTGCGTATGGACATGGGTTAGGGATCGTAGGCACATTCTTGATATTGTTTGGAGTAAGCATATATATCGCCCGTAAACGCTACAACTTCTTGGGCCGCTTTATCCGTTTGAAGTATCTGCTCGAGTTTCACATTTTTCTCTGCACTGTAGGACCGATTATGATTCTGTTTCATACGGCCTTCAAATTCGGAGGAATCGTTTCAGTGGCCTTTTGGAGTATGGTAGCAGTAGTCGCGAGTGGAGTGATCGGACGATTTATCTACGTACAAATCCCTCATAGTATAGAGGGTCGCGCCTTGAGTTTAGCCGAGGTCAACTCAATGAAGCAAGATATTGGGCAAGTACTGAGAGATAAATTTGGGGTAGAATCTGACTTTTCAATGCAATTAGCTGGCATCGCAGAAGCACCGGCATCTGGACAGCTCAGCCAGCTACGCCAAGCCCTTAAGACGCATAATATCCCCAAAAAGGATAGACGATCGATTTTATCTTTGTTCAAAGAAGAAATTTCTCTGGGCAAAAAGATCGCTCGTTTAGAGACGATGCAACGACTTTTCAAATATTGGCATGTCGCGCATTTACCTTTCGCGCTGATCATGCTGGTGATAGTGATACTCCATGTCGGTGTAACACTCGCTTTTGGCTATAAATGGATATTTTGATGGAAGTTTTACTAGAACAAATCATCATCTATGGCAGTGTAGCTTTGCTATGCGGCCTCATTGTATGGCTTTATCTCAGAAAGCTCAAATCCGCTTCGCAGATAGTTGAGCAAAAGGTCGCGACCGCCAAAGAAGAAGGCCTTTTTGAACCGGTATCACTTCATCCTTATATAGATCTCAAGACTTGTATCGGTAGTGCTGCCTGCGTGAGTGATTGTCCTGAAAAGGATATCCTTGGTATCGTAGACGGCAAAGCTACCGTCATCAATACCTCCAATTGTGTGGGGCATGGCGCTTGTTTTCATGCTTGTCCAGTAGAAGCGATCTCACTTCGTATCGGCACAGAGACCCGCGGCGTGGACCTACCTCACGTCAATCAAAACTTTGAGACCAATATCAGAGGCATCTTTATCGCCGGAGAATTGGGCGGTATGGGACTGATCAAAAACAGCGTTGAGCAAGGCCAGCAGGCTATCGACAATGTGCTAAAAACCAAAAAGCCTAAAAAAGAAGGCGTTTTAGATGTATTGATCATCGGAGCTGGTCCGGCTGGCATATCGGCTTCATTAGCTGCAAAAAAGCATGGTCTGACCTCACTGACCCTGGAGCAAGATTCACTCGGAGGTACAGTATTTACTTTCCCACGTTCCAAAATTGTCATGACCTCGCCCATGAATTTGCCGCTATATGGCAAAATCAAACTCTATGAGACCAGCAAAGATGAGTTGCTCAAGCTGTGGCAAAAGGTGATCAAAGAGCAAGACTTACAGGTTAAAGAGAAAACCAAAGCAGAACAAATCATCCCACAAGCTGATGAAACTTTCAAAGTAGTCAGTAGTGAGGGAGTTGAATATTTCGCTAATCATATTTTATTGGCGATTGGGAGAAGAGGAAGCCCTCGCAAACTCGGCGTTCCCGGTGAGGATACCCAAAAGGTAGCTTATCGTCTACTCGAACCAGAAAGAATAAATGGGAAAAACATCATGGTCGTTGGAGGGGGAGATTCTGCGATAGAATCTGCCTTACTACTCATGGATCAAAATGAAGTCTGTCTTTCTTATCGTAAGGATAAGTTTGCACGCTTGAAGCCCAAAAATAGAGCAAAAATACTAGCGGCTGCTGAATCAGGAGAGATTGAGGTGATCTACAACTCTAACGTTCTGAGCATCAATCCTGATCATGTCTTACTAAAAACAGAAGAAGATGATGCCCAGCAAAAGCCCAATGATCAGGTATATATATTTATTGGTGGAGAACTACCTACTGGCTTCTTAGAGAAGGCTGGCGTAGCGATCACCAAACGCTTTGGCTATATCATTAAAAAGCATAAGTGATAGATCAAATGGAATTTAAAGTCCGTTTAAATTGTTTTCCTCCCCCAACCCCCTCCGAAGGGGGAGGACTGAAACCTATCCAATTACAATCATTTTGAATCGACTGACTCGACATATCTTTTTGCTTCTGAGCCTTTCGCTCAGCATCGCGCATGCCCAGTTATCACCGGGAGACCTGACGAGTGCTCACGCTGAATTTGAAGGCCTAAGCAATTGTACCCTATGTCATGACCTCGGCAATAAAGTAACCAATCAAAAATGTTTGGAATGCCACGATGACATCCAGTCCTTTCTGGATGCCAATCAAGGCTATCATGCCGATCGTTCCGTGAAACGGCAAGACTGCTTTGCCTGTCATAGTGAGCACCACGGACGCAAATTTGATATGGTGCGCTTTGATCAAGACAATTTCGATCATAACTTGACTGGCTATGAATTAGAGGGTGAGCATGATGTGATTGATTGTCGCGAATGCCATGCTCCTGAGAATATTGCAGATAGAGAGATTAGAGGGCGTGAAAACACCTTTCTAGGCTTGGACCAAGAATGCTTGTCCTGTCATGATGATTATCATCAAGCGACCTTATCTGAAGATTGTATCAGTTGTCATAATTTTGAAGGCTTTAGTCCTGCGCCCGGCTTTGACCATGATGATGCGGATTTTACCCTTCAGGGTGAACACGCAAATGTAGATTGTATCGAATGCCACGCCAAAAGCGTCCGCAATGGTAGCGATTTTCAGGAGTTTAACGACATCCCCTTTACAAGTTGTACCGACTGTCATGACGATGCTCACAACAATCAAATACCGGGAGCTTGTACTCAATGTCATAATGAAAACTCCTTTACTAGCTTCCTCGGCCAAAAACGCTTCAAGCATGATCGCACCGGATTTAGCCTCAAAGGTGCGCATAGACAGGAGGATTGTTATAGTTGTCATGCACAATCCAGCAATCCACTGAGGGTTTTTCAAGACCAAAAAGGCATAGCCGAAACTAGCTGTATCTCTTGCCATGAAGACTTTCACGAAGGAAAATATGGCGAAGATTGCGCGAAGTGTCATAACGAAGAAAGCTTCCTTTCACTCAATAATATGGACTTCTTTGACCATACCGTCACTGATTATCCATTGGAAGGCATGCACCAAGGCGTTGATTGTAAGGCTTGTCATATAGAGCGATTCTCCACCGAAATAGATTTCTCAGAGTGTAAAAACTGCCATGAAGATTATCACAATGGAGAGTTCGCGAGTAGCGGTCCCAATGACCAAATTCAAGATTGTAATGCTTGTCACAGCTTAGCGCAAAATTTTGAGTTTACCTCCTATTCCATAGAACGCCACCAAGAAAGTATATTCCCACTAGAAGGCGCGCATATGGCTACGCCTTGTTTTGCTTGTCATGTTGATGAAGCCGATCCAGAACAGCATTGGACGTTCCGCGAAGTGGGCCAAGCCTGTATCGACTGTCATCAAGACATCCATGAGGGCTATATCAGTGAGGAGTACTATCCTAATCAAGACTGTGCAAGTTGTCATGCTAGCGAAACTTGGGCTTCGGCTTCGATCGACTTCGATCATAGCCGCACTGATTGGCCGCTAGAGGGTAAACATATAGAAGTGGATTGTAAAGCTTGCCATTTTGAAGCGAAGGCCGACAAGACTGGCTTTACCCAACAATTCAAAGACTTATCAACGGATTGTATCTCTTGCCATGACAATGTGCATGAAGATGCTTTTGCGATAGATGGCGTAACCGATTGTGTACGTTGCCACGTAACGACAAGTTGGTTACCCGAAAAATTTGATCATAACACCACTGAATTTCCACTAGAAGGCAAACATGTCGAAGTAGACTGCCGAGCTTGTCATGAAGTGGAAGACGAAAGTGGTACGACTGTATTGCTGTACAAATTAGAGAAGTTTGAATGTATAGACTGTCATCAATAATATGCCTGTTGCTATTGGGCCTTAGCTCAATCTTGGCTCAGTCTCCACACGGGGAAGCCTTAGTGATCGATTGTGCGCAATGCCATAATCCGGCGGGCTGGGAATTGGAGCTTGAAAGCATGGCCTTTGACCACAGCAACAGTACTTCCTTTGAACTAGAAGGTTTACATGCTACGGTTGATTGTAGACTCTGTCATGCGGACTTGGTCTTTGAAGGGGCGCAGATGGATTGTATCGATTGCCACAACGACATCCATAGTATGACGGTCGGCAATGATTGCGTCCGTTGCCATGATAGTAACTCTTGGCTAGTAGATGAGATACCCGAACTGCATGAAGAGAACGGTTTTCCGCTGCTCGGAACGCATAGCAATCTCAGTTGTGTGGAGTGTCATATCAATGAGACTAACCTTCGCTTTGACAGATTGGGCAATGAGTGTATCAACTGCCACAATGACGACTATCTCGCCACAGAAACGCCTAACCACCAAGCGGTTGGATACTCTACGGATTGTATTGAGTGTCATACTCCCCTTGGCTTTGCTTGGGGCATCGGCTCCATTAGCCATGATTTTTTTCCCTTAGAGTTGGGCCATGACATACAGGATTGTAATCAATGTCATACGAGCAACGTCTTTTCGGATGCTTCGCCTGATTGTATCCTTTGTCATCAGACTGATTTCAACGAAACTGCCAATCCTTCACATACTCAACTTGGGCTATCGAATGATTGTGTACAATGTCATACTCTGGATCTCGATTGGATGCCTGCTCGCTTTGATATTCATGATCAGTTTTATGCGCTTAATGGCGCGCATGCTGAGATCGCCAATGATTGTGTCGAATGCCACAATGGCGACTACGTCAATTTACCGCCGACGGACTGCTTTGGTTGCCATCAAAGCGACTACAATGGCGCGAGTCCTAATCATGCTACCATAGGCTTTTCAACGGATTGTATTCAATGCCATACTGAGGACGAATGGGACCCCTCCACTTTTGATCATGATGCCGAGTATTTTCCAATCAATAGCGGTTCACACCAAGGCACATGGAATGCCTGTACTGAGTGTCATACCACTCCCGGTAATCTGATGGTCTTTGATTGTCTGGCTTGCCATAGGGCAAACGGCACTAATAACGCCCATGTCGGAGTCAACGGCTATGTTTATGAAAGTAACGCCTGCTTCCAATGCCATCCCGATGGTGAAGAATAAATATGTTTTTCTCCGCCTATCTGAGTGATATGAGGAGAAGTCGGTTTGCACTGCTGCCTAAATAGCAAATATGAAATCAGCCATTAGTTTCCTCTTCTTGTTCTTTGCCTTGACCTTTGTTCTCTTTAGTCAAAATAGAGGCGAAGCCATCAATGGGATCGTTTCTTTTACTACTTCGCAGAACGTTTATGTCAAGTTTGCCAGTACGGCAGATATTCAAATAGGAGATACCCTTCAACTAGCTGGGCAAAATTGCCTCGTAGTAGGTTCAAAATCTACCACTTCTTGTGTTTGTAACCGCCTCAGCGAATGTAATCCAGAAAAGGGAACGGCAATTTTATTTAGCCCAAAAGCTAAGGCTACTGTAAAGGCGCAAAATCTTGCGCCTCAACGGCCTAGCGTTCCGCAAGCGGAAAATACACCAGAAGCTAAGTCCGAAGTTATAGAAGAAGAAAAGAGTCGAGAAAAAATACGCGGACGGGTAACCCTTTCGAGCTATAATAATTTCTCTGCCACTCGCGCCAATCGTAATCGCGTGATGGCTCGTTTTTCCTTAGATGCAGATCATATCAAGGACTCTGACTTTTCCTTTGAAACCTATCTCAATTACCGCTATATCGTCCCAGAAAATCCAGAAGCCTTTGCTGTCCCGACCAGTCATTTCAGGGTTTTCAACTTGGCGGTCAGGTATGATCCAAGGCCAGATTTCACGATGAGCCTTGGCCGTAAAATCAATCCAAGAATGGCTTCTCTAGGAGCTATCGATGGGCTGCAAGTGGAAAAGAGTTTTGGCAATGCCTATCTAGGAGCGATTGCGGGTTCAAGACCTGATATTGGGACTTTTGCACTCAACCTAAACCTATTGCAGTATGGCGGTTTCGTAGGCATACAAACGAAGCAAAAGCAGTTTTACTCCCAGAGCACTATTGGTTTGATTCAACAGCAAAATGCGGGTAAAACGGATCGTCGATATGCTTATTTGCAGCATTCGAGCACGATTGCCCGCCGTTTGAGTCTGTTTGGCTCCGCCGAACTCGACCTCTATAGCGCCGTCAATGGCGTGGTTACGAACCAAACCCGACTCACAAATCTATATGCCTCAGCCACTTATCGTCTGGGCAGGAAAGCAAATCTAATGCTCTCCTATGATAGTCGGAGACGCGTACTTTATTACGAGACTTTTTTAACGGAGATCGAGCGCTTGCTTAGTGATGATCTCGCGCGTCAAGGCGTGAGATTGCGTGTCAATGTGCGCCCCATCAAGTATGTCAACTTAGGTTTTAGCTACGCCAAACGCTTTCAATCAGACCAGCAAAACAAATCGGATAATATCCATGCCTCAGCTCGCTGGTCGAGGATTCCGGTGATCAATGGACGGCTCTCCTTTACTTACAATATGAATACTTCTGATTATCTCAAGAGCGATATCTTTTCAGCGAGATATTCCCGAAATTTGATCAAAAACAAATTAGAGGCAGACTTTTACTACCGCTATGCGACCTACTTATTTGGCAGCAGCAAAGCAAGGGTGCAACATTATGCTGGTACCAATCTGTCTGTGAGAGTGAACGAAAAACTTAATCTCGGACTCTCAACTGAAGCTTCTTTTTTCAACGAAGAAACCAACTATCGGGCTTATGTACGATTGAGCCGCCGGATATCTGGAAAATAAATCAATATGACTATGGCTTTCAAGCTATTATCGATCAGTAAAAATCTCTCTATTTATCTACTTTGCCTCAGCATTTTGGCGATCGCCTGCGAATCAGGCCCCAAGAAGATTGAGTCCAAAAGCAAAGCGAAGGAGAGCAATGCATTTGCGGCAAACGAATCGACCATCCAATGGCCGGGCTTAGAGAAAAAAGAATCTCAGCCTCAAAGCGGCAACTTTCGAGATATGGTCCACAAAGTGGTCGTAGAAGAAGTATTGCCCGCTAGTCGCTATGTCTATCTCAAAGTCAATGAAAAAGGCCAGTCCTTTTGGATTGCCACTCGCAAAGCGCCATTTGATGTAGGAACTACATACTTCTACAAAGATGGTCTGCTCAAGACTAATTTCGAAAGCAAAGAATATAAGCGCATTTTTGATCGGATCTTTTTGGTTTCCAAACTGGTACCTGAAAAGCACGGTGGCAATTCGCTCTCAGCGCCTAATGGTGGACACAATCATCCCATCACTGAGGCTACGGCTTCGCCGAACGAGCAAAGCGTTCCTCCGAAGGTGAAAAAATCAGGCTCCCTCAGTATCGCAGAACTCGTCGCGAATCCTAAGCAATACGAAGGACAAAAAGTCCAAATCAGCGGTAAATGTGTCAAAGTCAATCCCAACATCATGAGCCGTAATTGGCTACACATTCAGGATGGGACAGCTGATAGTTTTGATCTCGTGGTTACTTCTCTAAAAGCCGTTCCCGAAGGGAGTGAGCTTACTATCAGCGCGACCGTGGTCCTCAACAAAGACTTTGGAGCTGGTTATCAATACGATTTGATTTTAGAAGAAGGAGTACTCGTCCAATAAGTGCATTAGTCATCCTAATTGTTATCGTCCAAACGCTCTCTTGAAACATGCAGAATATAATTTCCAGGCTCAAACAGGTCCTTTTTGCCTTACTCAATACGCGAGCTGGGGGTCTGTATATATTGCTGTTTGCCATCGCGATAGGGGCTGCAACTTTTATTGAAAATGATTTTGGGACCAGTGCGGCCCAGAAGGTGATATTTCAAGCTTGGTGGTTTGAATTGCTGCTGTTTTTGTTTGGAGCCAGTATCATCTACAACATCTTCAAATTTCGCATGGTCCAGCAAAAAAAGTGGCCATTATTGATGTTTCACTCGGCGATTATTGTGATTCTGGTTGGAGCAGGAGTGACGCGTTATTTTGGCTATGAAGGCATGATGCACATACGGGAGGGCAGTAGTTCTAACGAATTTCTTTCCAGAGAAATGTACCTCAACTTTGAAGTTGAGAAGGACGATCAAGTCTACGACTTCAACGAAGCCGTCCTCTTTGCGAGCTTAGGTAGTAATGATTTTGAAGAGTCTTACCTTTTAGGCGATGATTTACTAGAGGTTAAGGTCAAAGACTTCATCCTCAATCCTCAGCCCGTACTTTTTGAAAGTATGGATGGACGACCGACACTACAAATGGTGCTAGCAGGCCAAAATGGACGGGAAGAATACTTTTTGGAGATGGGCCAACGCAAACGGATTCGCAATGCGATCTTCAATTTCCAAGAGGAACCAATGCCCGGTGCGATCAATCTTTGGTATCGCAATGATTCCTTATTGATCAATTCGGATCGTAGTCTAAGCCAGACCGTAATGGCGACCCAACAAAAAGATACTCTCATTGGCGGCTCAACTTATTATCCTCTCAGAATGCGTTCCCTCTATACCGATGGTTTGAGCAGCTTTGTGTTTTCAGCTTTTAAGGCTAAAGGCAAAGCCAAGATAGAGTCCACCGATCCCAAGGATAAAAACGAAAGCGTTAACGCAGTAGTCCTTGAGATCAAAGTCAATGGCGAAAGCACAGAAACCTACCTATATGGCCGCAAAGGAGCTAAAGGCAAGGCGCAGGACGTGCATCTTGACGACCTACATATCTCGGCCTCCTATGGCGCCAAGGATGTTGAGCTCCCCTTTGCGATTGGGCTATATGACTTTGAATTAGAGCGTTATCCTGGCACCAACAGTCCAGCCTCTTATGCGAGTGAAGTACAGCTCATTGATCAACGCTCCGCTTATAAAGAAGACTTCCGCATTTATATGAATCATATCCTCGATTATGAGGGCTACCGCTTTTTCCAATCTTCTTATGACAAGGATGAAAAGGGCACCTACCTCAGCGTAAACAATGACTTCTGGGGTACGATCATCTCTTATATCGGCTATGCTCTACTCACTTTGGGTATGATATTGACCTTTGTGAGCAAGCGTACTCGCTTCTACCAAGTAGGAGAGCAGATCGAAAAACTCAGAAAGAAAAACGTTACGCTGGTCGGGCTTTTATTCGCTTTGTGCATGGGCTTAGGCACTCTTCAAGCAAGCGTTCCTCTGGAAGATGCCTTGGTAGATAGAGAACATGCAGATAAGTTTAGTCGCGTGATCGTGCAAGATTTCAAAGGTCGTATGAAACCAGTCCATACGCTTTCGAGAGAGATATTGCGCAAGGTTTATCGCAGTGAAACTTTCAATGGAGCAAGCGCAGATCAGGTTTTGCTCAGTCTTTATGCCAAGACACAGGATTGGTACAGTGTGCCTCTCATCAAACTGGGCAAGCATCAGGATATCCAAAAGAAACTAGGAGTAAGTGGCAAATACGCGGCCTATAAAGACTTCTTCGCGACCAATGGAGATTATAAGTTTCGCGAAGAAATGCAAAGGATTCAAGCCTTAGCGCCAATTGACAGAGGCGTATATGAAAAGGAAATCCTCAAAATAGATGAGCGAGTAAATATTCTCAATATGGTCTTTTCGGGGACTTTGCTGCGCCTCATCCCCAAACCCAATGATCCGAACAATAGTTGGGAAGGACCTCATCGCCATAGTCCTAATGATGGTCATAATCACGAACAGTCGGTTTCAGATCAATTTTTTCAAGCCTATCGCTCTGCCCTCAATCACGGGCTTGATGGACATGGATATGAGGATGCTGATGCGATATTAAATGAGTTGGCAGCTTATCAGCAAGAACAAGGTGGAGATATATTGCCCTCCAATGGCGAGGTCAATGCGGAGATCATGCTCAACCAATCACAGGTATTCTCTCGTCTGACGGGACTATATATGTGCTTGGGAATAAGCTTTTTGTTTTTTCTCTTTCTATCTGTTTTCAAGCCACATTTATCACTCAAACTTCCTTATAAGATACTCTTTAGCCTCGCTAGTTTAGGTTTTGTGCTGCATACGATTGGCTTGGGATTGCGATGGTACGTATCGGGTAGAGCGCCTTGGAGCAATGGCTATGAGTCCATGATTTATATTGGTTGGACCACTACCCTAGCGGGGATGATTTTTACGCGTAAGTCCTTCGGAGGCTTGGCGGCTACGATGATCCTTGCAGGAACGATTTTGTTTGTAGCTACGCTGAGTTTTCTTGATCCAGAGATCACGCCTTTGGTGCCGGTATTGCGCTCCTATTGGTTGACGATCCATGTATCCTTAGAAGCAGGTAGTTATGGCTTTTTGATGTTGGGTGCGATCATCGGTTTGATCAATCTATTGTTGATGGCGTTCCTCAGGGAGGATAATCACGACAGAGTCAAACGGATCGTCAAAGAAATGTCTCTCCTGAGTGAGCGTACTCTGACAGGTGGACTGTTTATGGTCGCTGTCGGGACTTATCTCGGCGGTGTTTGGGCCAATGAATCCTGGGGCCGCTATTGGGGTTGGGATGCGAAAGAGACTTGGGCTTTGGTGACAATATTGGTGTATAGTTTCATCCTGCATATGCGAATTATCCCTAAGCTATTTGGACAATTTTCGTTCAATCTCGCTTCGATCTTTGGGTTAGCATCGGTAGTGATGACCTATTATGGCGTGAATTATTACCTCTCTGGTCTGCATTCTTATGCGACTGGCGATCCTGTACCGATTCCAAATTGGGTTTATATGTTTGTTGCGGCAGTCAGCCTACTCAGTGCTGTAGCTTATTATAAAAGCCGTAAATATCCAATGGGACGATAGAGACGCAAAATCTTGCATTTTTTGTTCATCGAACCGTAGCGACGCAAAATCTTGCATTTTTTGTTCATCGAACCGTGGCGACGCAAAATCTTGCATCTTTTGTTCATAGAACTGCGGTGACACAAGATTTTGCATCTTTTGTTCATCGAACTGTGGCGACGCAAAATCTTGCATTTTTTGTTCATGGACGGGTGGGCGCGGAGTATGGTGCGTGTGTTGTTCTTGGTAGTGGCGGTATCATTAATAATACATTTT
>JBGCFA010000056.1:0-6149 GCA_045106675.1 Bacteroidia bacterium | reverse complement strand
CCATGTTTGAGTTGATAGGCCTCAGAGGTGCCAGGTGTATCATCAAAATAGAGACGAACCATCTCTCTGATCTGATTCGTATAAGGCATTTTTACAGAAATGTACTCGTAGGTTAGATTATCTACTTTGGGCTTAGGAGGGACCTTGGCGTTCGCGGATAATGAATCCTTTCTAAACAGCAGACTCAAACGATAATTACCACTGTCTGGCAAGAGCTCGCTACTACGATAGTAATAGCGCCCAAAAGGATCTAGAGAACCTGTCAAAGGATATGCTTTGCCGTTTGCATAGATACTCGGAGCTAAGCCTTGCGGAAAAACAATTTCTCTGGTTTGTTCGACCCAGCCTTCATAAGTGTGATTTTCAATAAAATAGATGGTTGCTAGGCTACTTGGTCCGACAAAACCCGTTACCATGAGTTTTTTCGTTTCCTCTGGAGTATCAAAAGCTAATTGTTGCTGGCAAGCGAAGAAACTTGATAAGCTGGCTAATAGGCAAATATGTACGATTGGCTTAAAACGAAAATACATAACTCACAGAAGGGATTACAGGTAAAAGAGACATTTGCCGAGCGACAATTTTGCGGGCGTTGGCTCGCTCATCGTATTCGTCAGTGATGTACACAAAAAATGGATTGCGTCGGTTGTAGGCATTGTAGATGTCAATATGCCAGGCAGCACGATATCGTTTTTTTTGTTTTTCGTAACGTAGGCCCAAATCTAAACGATGCATGGGTTTGAGTCGATAACCGTTTTTGGCGGTGAAATTTTGAAAATTATTGATGTTTGCAGTGCCATAGTTAGGTACATACACCTGACCCGAAGGTAAGGTCAACCAATGTCCACTACCCGCCACAAAAGCTCCCGAAAAGGTCCAATGTTTGTTGAACTTATAGACTGCAACAATGGATAAATCATGGCGTCGATCATATTTAGCTGGATACTTATCGCCAAAGTTAAGATCCTCAAACTGTCGCCAACTCCAGGATAAGGTATAGCTCACCCAGCCTGTTAGCCTACCAGCCCGTTTTCTTAGATACATCTCGGCTCCATAGGCCCAGCCTTTGCCAAATACCAGCTCACTTTCGATCTCGTCTCTAAAAAAGAAGTTAGCGCCTTCTTTGAAGTCGATCTGGTTTTGCATCCGTTTGTAGTACAACTCCAAACTGCCTTCGTAGCGATCCTCTTTGAAGTTGTGAAAATAACCGATGGCAATTTGGTCTGCGATCTGGGGTTTAACCAATTGACTGCTAGGTGTCCAGATGTCAAAAGGTAAAGAGATTGTTGAACTACTGGCGAGATGCACAAATTGATTCATGCGCGTATAGCCCCCTTTGAGTGATTGGTTGCGACCTAAGCCGAGTCTAAAAGTAGCGCGTGGTTCAATCGCTTGATATTGTACGCTGTCGTCCCAGAAGATCGGTGCCCGGACGCCAAGATTGAGACTTAACTTTTCGTTGATGGTGATCTCGTCATTGATATAGACAGCCCCTTCATAGACTCGTCGCTTGACTTGATTGTTAGTGAGAGTGGAGTCTTGGCGTTCGAGATAGCTACGCGAGGCTGAAGGCGTAAAAGTATGATCCAAATAGTGAACCCCAAACTGAATACGATGCCGCGGATTTGGGTAATAATCAAAGTCTAGTTTCCCATTGAGATCGGTAATCCCAGAAAACAAAGTCAAACCGTTCCGAGAATCGGCCTGATCAATCTGGTACTGATAGTCACTATAAACGAAGGTGGTATTGGAAAATAGTTTGGGTCCAAAAAGGTGATTCCACCGAGCAGAAACCGTTGTATTACCCCAATCTACCGCCATACGACTGGTATCTCCTGGCATTTTGTATTCTTGGTAGAGTACATCTTTGCCGTAATAGGCACTGACATAAACTCGGTCTTTGTCGGAGATTTTATAATTGAGTTTAGCATTGAAGTCATGGAAAAAGTAGCCAACCTTGGTGCCGGGACGCTGAAAAGGACGCACCAATAGATCCCAATAAAAACGACGACCAGAGACGATAAAGGAAGCTTTGTTTTTGACAATTGGCCCTTCAAAGAGTAAACGAGAAGATACCAAGCCAATGCCGCCCTCGCCATGAAACTTTTGTTGATCGCCTTCCTTCATGTCGATCTCTAAGATGGAGGAGAGCCTACCGCCAAAACGAGCGGGAAAACTGCCTTTGTGAAGCGTGACATTGCGGATGGCATCCGTATTAAAAACACTGACATAACCCGCCAAGTGAAAGGGATTATAGACAATGGCCTCATCCATCAGGACAAGATTTTGGTCTGCTCGCCCTCCGCGAACGAAAAAACCAGCCGAAGCTTCGCTACCCGATTGTACGCCCGGCAAAAGCTGAATACCCTTGAGTAGGTCTTTTTCGCCAGCGATAAAAGGCAGCATTTCTACCTCCTCGATATTGACATCAATCCGACCCATAGTGGCGCGTTCTACATTTTCACGAGCGCGTTGATCGGTGATCAAAACCTCATCTAGGCTGATCTCTCGACTTTGTAATTGGAAATTGAGGCTAGTGTCTGCCTCTAAACGCAAAGCCAGCTGAATCTGATTGTAAGTTGGGAAAGCGACTTGGATCCAAACGCTATCGTCAGGAATCCTGAGTGAGTAAAAGCCATAGCGATTGGTATAGGTGCCAGTTTTGAGTGCCGGAATGGCAATCACGGCTCCGGTGATAGCTTCGCCGCTGTTGGCATCGCGTACATATCCGCTCAAAGTATGTTGAGCATATGTTGCGCCAGCAAACAGCAGACAACAAATTAACGTTATGTGTTTCAAGGTATGTGGTGCTATTGAATGCGAAAGCTAATAGATATATCCAAGTGTGAATAGGGAAAAATATCCCTCTTAAGGCGCATTTTTTACCTACCTTTTGTATTGCCTTGGCTGTACCTTTGTATGCTTAGACCTCATGATATGCGAATACTAATCTTTATTTTTTTGTCTGCTACGAGTCTTTGGCTACCTGCACAAAGTCTTCCTGGCGCTTGGAAACCTTATTTGAGCCATGGCAATGCGACTGCTTCAGTAGTGCGCGGCAACATCCTTTATGCCATCACTCAGGGGGGAATGTTTAGTTATGATATAGAGACAAAAGAGACGCAAGTTTTTTCTACCGTCGATGGTTTGAGTGGAATTAGCCCTACGGTCATCTCTTATGATGCGAAGGCTGACCTGATCTTTATTGGCTATAACACTGGGATGATCGATTATTTTCAAACCCCAAATGATATCCGCCAGCTCAACGAAATAGAGCGCAATACTACCTTTATCGCCAAACGGATCAATCAATTGGTAACGAATGGCGACAACCTCTATGTCGGAACCGACTTTGGGGTGGTGGTCTATGATATTCCTCGCAAACTGCCCTTGACTGATGTTTCGCAAATTGGCACCAATCCAACACGTCAGCCGATCGTCAGTATGGATGTCTTTAACAATCGGATATTTGTAGTGGTCGAAGGCGCGGGTCTGTTTAGTGCGAGTTTAGAAGCCTCCAATCTCAAAGATCCTACGGTATGGCAAGCTGAAGGCGGATTGAATGGCCTCATGATAGATGCAGATGTAGTCGAAGTAGCAGCCAATAGTAGTCAGATATTCATATTGCTTGAGGGCCAAGTTTGGCAGAAAGACCTAACGGGCGATTGGGTTTTAGTTCCAGATTTTGCTGATAACTATCTCCACATTTTTGTCACTGAAGACGCTTTAGCGGCGATGGAGATCGTGTCCACCAGAGTCCAATACTTTGGGAGCTTTAGATATACGCCTTTCATTCCAGGCAACGTTAGGCATGTGTCCTTCTCTGAAGAACGCGGCCTCATGTACTTCAGTACGGCTATCCAGGGGATCGTTGAGTTCAACAATTTTGAAACAGAACTGATCGATCCAGGCGGTCCTAAACTCAATGAAGCGATCCAACTCACCGCCGGCAATGGAGAATTGTACGTTGCCCCGAGGGGATATAACCAAGCCTTTACCCCTGATCCCTCAGCGGCAGGAGTATTTTATTACAATCGTGAGACAGGTTGGCGCAATCTCGATAGTGCGAGTCAGACGCTTCCCAAAGAAGTCAGTACTGGATTTGCACGCGCATTTTATGACGATGAGACGGGCAATGCTTATATGGGTTCATTTGGTCGGGGCATCGTTCGCCTCGAAAAAGGCGATTGGCAAGAGTACTATGATTGTACCAATTCGGGGATCTCTATTATCACCGATCCTTGTAGCCAAGATCGCTTGGACAACTCTCGCATCAGTGGCATGGACAAAGATATATTTGGCAACCTTTGGGTAACGCTGGATTTTGCGCGTAATCCGCTAGTGGTACAAACGCCAACTGGTGAATGGTATCAGATGCCCAATCTACGCTTCCCCAATAATCACCACATCATTGGGATGGCGGTAGATGAGTATGGCAATAAATGGATGCTCAATGCGGAGCAAGGTTTGCTCGTTTATAATGATGGCAATACGCCCAGCGATTTTGATGACGATCGCCTCGTTCAGCTGAAAGCGGGTCTCAACCAAGGTGGCCTTCCCTCCAATGAGGTAACTTCTATTGCGGTAGATCGCGATGGTTTTGTATGGGTCGGGACAGGACAAGGGGTTACCGTCTATTTTGACCCTTTCAGCGTTGGGCAAGGCCAAGTAGTCGATGCGAGTCCTCCAATCTTTGACGGGCGGGCCCTTCTCAAAGATGCTATCATCAACGGGATAGATGTCGATGGCGGTAACCGCAAATGGATCGCTACTAATGAAGGAGTATTTCTCGTAACCGAAGATGGAGACGATGTGATCTATCAATTCACGACCGATAACAGTCCGCTACTCGACAATGAGGTCAACGATATCTCCATTGATCAGAGCACGGGCGAAGTCTTCATGGCGACGGCTCGCGGTATTATTAGTTTTCAAGGAGATGCGACTGTAGGTGTGGATCAATGTGAGGATATTTTAGTTTTCCCCAATCCTGTTTTGCCTGATTTTGATGGAAGTGTTACGATACGTGGTTCAGGTGCTGAATCGATCGTCAAAATTACTACGGTTTCGGGTTTGTTGGTCCGTGAGATCGAGGCTCAAGGAGGCACTGCCGTCTGGGATCGCCGTGATATCTATGGCAATGAGGTCCGTTCCGGGGTTTACCTTGCTTTGATCGCTACGCGGAACGGTGAAAATGCTTGTGTCGGTAAATTTACGGTGATCGGTAGATAAAAGGAGTTAGCCTACCTTTTGCTGCCAATCTTGATAGGGCAACAACTCTTGTAGTTTTACCACTTTGTCTATGCCTAAGACAACCTCTGTGTTGATATTTTCCTTATTGGTCTGATAGATAAATTCGCGACATCTTCCACATGGAGCGAGGACGTAAGCATTGCCTTGACTGTCTTTCTTGATCGCTACGATTTTACTGATTTTGTATTCTCCTTGAGTGATCATTTGGCTGATGGCAGTATGTTCTGCACAGAAACCCATGCCGCAGATCGTATCAATACAGACCCCTTCAAAAACGGTATTTTGATCCGTAATGAGGATGCAGGCAACACTTCCCATTTCGGCATTATCAATCGTTTTGGGATTGACTAGTTGACTGGCTAGTTTTATGATTGCTTCGTTTGTCATTTTTAGCTGCTTTATGTTGATCCTTGATTGGACAGTGAGGCTAGAAGCTCTAGCGTTCTCCGAAGGAGGCAATCTAATCCTCCGCAATACAAAGATATCAGAAACCCAAGAGTATGGAAGAATACAAAGTCCCAACAAATACTAGAATCGGCCATGTACACCTCAAGGTCGCAGATTTACAAAAGTCCTTAGACTTTTACCATGGATTGTTGGGATTTGAGATTATGAGTCAAATGGGTGATCAGGCTGCCTTTATATCGGCTGGCGGTTATCATCATCATATCGGGCTCAATACTTGGCATAGTAAAAACGGTCCTGCTCCGGCCCCGAATAGCACCGGACTTTTTCATACTGCCATCCTCTATCCTAGTCGTAAGGATTTGGCCTTTGTGTTTAAGCGTTTGCAGGATGCTGAGTATCCTTTTACGGGCTTTGCCGATCATGGTGTTTCGGAAGCTTTATACCTAGATGATCCTGACGGTAATGGAGTAGAGTTGTATTGGGACAAACCA
>JBGCFA010000055.1:0-11133 GCA_045106675.1 Bacteroidia bacterium | reverse complement strand
CTTGCCGATTTCGGGGGTTTTTATAAAAGCAATTAAAAAAACAGGAAAAAATTACAACTATTATTTACCTAGAGACCCTTTGGGTTCCTGCTTCGCAGAACGTTTGGTTTGCTGTAAAATATTGATATATAGGTGTTTGTGATTTTTTGAAGTCGTTCGTTAGAGAGGTGATACTCAAAACAAATCGCATTTTGAGGAAAATCTAACGTTACTTTTGGGCCAAAATTTCCATGAATAGCTAAAGAAGAGCGTGCATATTGCAGATGTGTTAGGGAAAAGCACGTTTAGCTGCCGCTTATAGCGGAAAAGAAGACCTGGAGTAAGCAATTACTCCAGGTTCTTTGTTTGATATATGCCGCTAAAGTTCCAAACCCTCCCAAGGTTTATTAAATTTGCCCCCTAAAGCTGAATATATATGAAGGAGTTACTGGAAATCGGAGATCATAAAGCTAAGCGCACCTTTATCCCTTATGATTTTATTATCAATAGTTGGGACGACCTTTTACCGCATTATGAGTTCTTAATGACTCAAGAACCAGACTCCCTCGATGCTTTAGAAGCCTATTTGCTACAAATCAACGAATTGGATTCCGTTGTGGCAGAGGATTTTGCATGGAGGCATATCAAAATGACTTGTGATACTCAAGATGAAAATCTGCGAAAGAGCTATCAAGTCTTTGTGCAAGAGATCATGCCCCATCTCTCAGTATATGAAGACCAACTCAATCGTAAAATTGTCGCTAATCCTCACTTTGGCGAACTAGACCCTCAAAAGTATCATACTTATACCCGACAACTAGAGCGTGAAATCAACCTTTTCCGCAAGGAGAATGTAGATATCAAAGCCAAAGACCAAAGCATCTCGCAGCAGTATGGCACTATCTCTGGCAAAATGACGATAGAGCATGAGGGACAGGAGATCACCTTGCAGCAAGCAGGCAAATATATGGAGGCTCGCGATCGCGCCCTCCGACAAGAAATTTGGGAAAAGACGGCCCAGAGACGCTTAGATGATGCTGATCAGATCCAATCAATATTTGATCAACTCGTTCAGCTTCGTCATCAAATGGCTCAAAATGCAGGCTATGATAGCTTTACGAGCTTTAAGTTTGATCAAATGGGCCGCTTTGACTACCAGTTGAGTGATACTTATGCATTTCATGATGCTGTCGAGAAAGTAGTGAAGCCCGTCTATGAGCAGATGATGACCGAGCGCCGAGACAAACTGGGTTTGGAGGTACTGCGTCCTTGGGATTTAAGTGTAGATATATTTGGAGATCAGCCACTAAAACCATTTGATGAAGCGAATGAATTACTGACCAAGTCTGTCAGTGTGCTCAGTGGACTTAAACCAGAGCTTGGCGAAATGATCGGTTTGATGAATCATATGGGCTATCTTGATCTGGATAGTCGCGTTGGTAAAGCTCCAGGAGGTTATAATTATCCACTGATGGAAGTGGGAGTACCTTTCATATTTATGAATGCTGCTGGATCGCAAACTGATGTGATCACGATGTTGCACGAAAGTGGCCATGCGGTACATTCTTTTTTGACTCGCGATATCTCTCTCAATGCGCTTAAGCGAACGCCATCAGAAGTCGCAGAATTAGCGGCAATGAGTATGGAACTATTGAGCCTAGATGGCTACGATGAGTTTTATTCTAGTCCTGATGAATTGGCTCGTGCCAAGAAAAATCAATTACAGCGTTGCATAGTGGTTTTTCCTTGGATTGCGACTGTAGACGCTTTTCAGCAATGGATCTACGATCATCCTACTCATACTGCCGCTGAGCGGAACGCTGCCTGGCGTGATCTCTATCGTCGCTTTCATGGCGATACTGTCGATTGGACTGGCTATGAAGATATGATGGATTCAATGTGGTTACGACAAGGCCATATTTTTGATGTGCCGTTTTATTATATCGAGTATGCCATCGCCCAGTTAGGTGCATTGGCTGTTTGGCGCAACTATAAGCAAAATCCTCAGTTAGGCCTGCAACAATACTTAGATGCGCTAGCATTGGGCTATACGCAGACGATTCCTGAAATCTATGAAACTGCCGGGATTCGCTTTGATTTCTCAGCAGACTACGTACAGCAGAGCATTGATTTTTGCTTGAAAGCCTATCAAGAGTTATAGCTTGTTGACTATTGGATACGCTCTGCGTGAAAAACAAAGCGTTGGCCTTGCCAAAGACTGAGTAGTAAAAATTGCTCACCTCCTTCTTGAATTTGTAGCTGCTTCCGGACTTGGGCCACTGAGTCTGGGAAGTTCCGCTTACTGATATTGATACGGGAGATGCCTTCTTTTTTTAGCCACTTCTTAATTGCTTTTGGCTTATAGGGCATCGATTCTAGTACCTTAAACTGTCTGCCGGGAAAGCCGTTCGCCAAGGGCTGACTACTGAAAAAATATCCGTCTCGATGAGGCAGAGAGGTCTCTTCATGCTGAAAATGCTCTAATAACTGGCGTGTAGCCCTACTTTTGTAAAAGGCTACATCTGGCTCCGCGATATATTGTAATGAGATTTGGCGTTCGGCAAGGCCGGCCTCCTCAACTAAAGGAAAAGGGAACCGATACTCATCAATACGCTCATTTCGGATCATTTTTAAGCGTAAATAGGCGTCGTTTTGGTCAATGAGTCGTTCGAGAGACAGTTGATCTAGCCAAATAAGCACTTCTTTACATTCGTTGTCTTTCGAGACGACGATAAGTTCTTTCAAAGTAGGAAATAGACGATAGGCTTCTTGTAAGTCTAATAGGGGAGAGGCTTTGATCAATAACTGCCGTGCGTGTTGACGGATTAACGGCATGAGTTGAGTAACATTGGGAGAGCCTTCGGTCAAGGCATTGATGCGCCGATTTTGGCTATCGCGTCTTGAGGGATCTACGTAGATCAGATCGAATTTGGGACCTTGATAAGTCTCAAGAAAGCTTGCCGCTTCTTGATTGACTACTTCTACCTTCTGGTTGTTGAGTAAGCCTAAGTTGTAGCGTTGGATGTCTGCTAGTGATTTTTGTGGCTCAAGGGAGATGAGATGATCAAATCCCTGGCTGAGAAAATAACTATCTACGCCAAGGCCACCACTGAGGTCGAGCGCTTGATGACCGGAGAAACTTTTGAGTTTTGCCGTAGCTTCACTGCTGCATTGTTCTAGAGCTAGAGGAGGTAAGATTGCTGAGACATGGTACCAAGAGGGGAGTTTTAGGCGTGCTTTTTGGAGAGATTTTAACTGAGTCGAAACTAAAGCGAGCGGAATCTCGTTGTTACTATGGGTTAGGGCAAAGCGAGTCGGATTAGTCTCTTTATTCGCTTCGATCAATGTTCGAACCTTATCATGTGTTAGAATTATCCAATCTTCTTGACTCATCTCTATGCGATAAATTTTACCTTTACGTACAAATGCGTATTTTGACTGATCACAAGCAATATTAATCTAGTCCCATATGAAGCGTTATAAGCAAATCTCCGTCGCCTTCCTACTAATGTTCGCATTAGCCACTGTTATGACTACTACTGGTTGTTATGCGGGTAAAACCTGCCAAGCCACAAAGGTAGGCAACCATAAGTGATATTGTAATTTTTATGCAAGATTGGAATCAGCTGGAAAAAAACTCCCAGCTTAGAAAAATTGCCAAAGCTTCTTTTGAGCGGCCACAGTTAATTTTCAAACATAGTATCCGTTGTGGGATATCTTCGCAGTCATGGGATCAGATTCAAGGTGAGACTGAAGCCCTAAATGCTGCTGTAGACCTTCATTACCTTGATTTGATTAACTTTCGTTCGATATCTAACGCTGTCGCGGCGGACTTTGGGGTACCTCATCAATCACCGCAAGCGATATTATTGCGAGAAGGTAAGCCTGTTTATCAGGCCAGCCACTTTTCGATCAATGCAGCTGCTATTATTGCTGCTGCCGAAAAGGTAACGCAGTAGAGGCTTAACGTATAAACCCAATAAAGGCTATCAATTTGAATTGATAGCCTTTATTGGGTTCGGTCTATTTGTTGTAAATACTACTTACTAGCGAGTAGCGGTATAACTCACTTTTGTCCATCCTGGAACGATACCGCTATTGCCATCACCATAACGAGCGTATAGATACTCTCCCGTGATAGTATTGCCTTTGACGGTGCCTTGAATCATATATACCGATTTGTTGCCGCTTGGTAATACTGCTAAGAAAGTGTTATTACCAACTCTTCCGCTCATGCGGTGAGTGGACCATTTGCCACCATAGTTTTGGAGGGTAACCGTGATTTCATCACCGGTTTGGGTAATGGTAAAAGTAGTCGAACCACTAAAGGTTTGCTTTGCTGGAGTGCGATCGGTATAAACCTGCGTTCCAGATTTGAAGTTCATTTTGTAGGTGCCAGCAATGTTTTGTGCATGAGCAAAACCTACCATTGTCATCATGACTAGGGCGAGTGCAATAATTTTTTTCATTTTTTCGACTATTAGGTGTTCGAGTTATATGCTTACAACTCTTCGTACCCTAGCCTAGAAAAAACGTAACCTATTCGTAGCGAAATTTTAGATTAACGATCACATCTGGATGTAATGAACGGGTAACGGGGCAGCTCAAAGCCGCATTTTCGAGTAATGTTTTATCCGTTTCACTGAGGTTATGATCTTCGAAAGCCAATTCTGCTTGTATGCTTGCAATGCGTCTTGGAGCAGGAGTCATAAATTTGTTAATCTCACCACTGACTTTACCCATCGCAATATCATTGTTTTGGGCTACGATTGCCATCGAAGTGATCATGCAACTTAAAGTAGCTGTGGCGATTAAATCTGTGGGAGAAAATGCTTCTCCTTTGCCGTGATTATCGACTGGAGCATCTGTGAATAAAGTATTAGAAGAAGGTAAATGAGTGGCGGTCGTTCTGAGATGACCGTCATAAGTAGCCTGTATTTTGACCATGAATTAGTTATTCAAATGCGGAACTAGCATCGTAAAAGGGGGGATTTGGACTTTCAAATTGCTCCCATCTTGTCTAAGCATATTGTAATGCCCTTCCATCTTGCCTACACTGGTTTGAAAATGACAACCGCTTACATATCTATGAGTCTCACCTGGAGCGATATGTGGTTGTTTGCCAATTACGCCTTCTCCCTGTACTATGCGTTTGACACCAATGCCATCAGTAATATGCCATTCACGAGAGATCAATTGCACTGACTGAGCAGATTCATTGATGATTTCCACTTGATAAGCAAATACGTAGTAATGATGCTTGGGCGATGACTCATCTCTAATGTATGCTGAGCGTACATTGACTCGAATGCCAGAAGTGGTTTTGGAGGAGAGCTTAGATTCCATAAGCCTATGCGTTTTCGGAAGATACTTAATTCCCCCAAAATAGGAAAGAAAATTAGTTGTCTTAGCAACCTAATACATACGACTCGCTAGCATAACTAGGGTGCAGGCATAAACTGGCTCTATTCCAGCTTCTCTCAACTTATCAGCCAACTCCTTGTTTTCGGTTCCAGGATTAAAGATGACTCGTTTAGGTTTGATCGCTAACAGCCATTCATAGTATTCCTGCTGTCGTTGTGGGTTCAAGTAGAGGGTGACGGTATCTAGGTCCTGCGGTAAGGCAAGCGTATCTCGATTGTCATGTATGGGAATCCCTGCTGAATCTCCCTGACGTTTGGCAAGGGCAATCACTTCATGTCCCTCTTCTTGCAATCGCTCAGAAGCTAGATAGGCGTAGCGAGATGGTTTGGGCGAAGCCCCTAATATGAGAGTCGATTTACTCATGGGAAATGATAAAATAGTAGAAGGGTTGAATTGTCGAATCTGAGGTGATACTCAAATCTATTCAACAATTCAACCCTTCAAAAAATCAATGAATATTTTTTAATCTTCGGTTTCTGGAGCTTCTGAAGGTGCTTCAGGCTTTTCTGCCTCCGCTTTTTTACCACCTTTTTTCTTTGGCGGCTTCTTGCTCGAAACAGTGATCTTTTCTGTCTTCTTGTCGTAATCGACCTTCATGGTATCACCAGGTACGGCATTACTATCTAATATCTCATCCGCAATCGGATCTTCGAGATACTTTTGGATAGCTCTTTGCAGCGGTCTTGCTCCAAACTTCTTGTCGAAGCCTTTTTCGGCAATATAATCCTTGGCGGTATTGGTCAATTCGATTTGGAAACCTTTTTCTTCGATCCGAGCGAAAACACTTTTAAGCTGAAGATCAATGATCTCCATAATGTGCTCTTTTTCGAGTTCGTTGAAGATGATTACCTCATCGATACGATTAAGAAATTCTGGACGGAAGGCTTTTTTCATGGCACCTTCGATCGTACTGCGCATCATGTCGTCTGCCTGATCGTTTCTCGATTTGGTCTCAAAGCCTAGTCCTTGCGCACCAAAGCTTTGTATTTGAGAAACCCCAATATTGGAAGTCATGATGATGACAGTATTCTTGAAGTCGATGCGACGACCCAAACCATCAGTTAAGATACCATCATCCAATACTTGCAGGAGGATGTTGAAGATATCTGGGTGCGCTTTTTCAATCTCATCAAGTAATACTACGGAGTAAGGGCGACGACGAACGCGTTCAGTGAGCTGACCACCTTCTTCATAACCGACGTATCCGGGAGGCGCGCCAACCAGACGCGATACGGTGAATTTCTCCATATACTCACTCATGTCGAGACGGATGAGCGCATCATCAGAGTCAAACATGAAGCGAGCGAGTGCTTTTGCTAATTCCGTTTTACCAACCCCTGTTTGGCCAAGGAAGATAAATGATCCAATTGGCTTTTCTGGGTCTTTGAGCCCTAGTCGGGAACGCTTAATTGCCTTGACAAGTTTACCGATTGCATTGTCTTGGCCGATGATCACGTCTTTGAGCTGTTGGCCCATTTGACGCAATTTTGCGATCTCTCCAGCGGCTACTTTCGTTACAGGTACGCCTGTAATCATTGATACTACAGAAGCTACATCCTCTTCAGAGACAGTATAACGCTTGTTCTTGGTGTCCTCTTCCCACTCCAGTTTGGCGTGTTCGAGTTCCTCAAGGAGGCGTTTTTCCTGATCTCTTAACTGAGCCGCTTCTTCATATTTTTGGCTCTTTACCACACGGTTTTTGCTTTCCTTCACCTCTTCGATTTTCCCTTCAAGATCCAAGATGTTTTGGGGAACGTGAATATTGGTGATGTGAACGCGGCTACCTGCTTCATCCAAAACGTCGATGGCTTTGTCAGGGAAGTAACGGTCGGATATATACCGATCGCTCAGCTTGACACAAGCTTCGATGGCTTCAGGAGTATAGTTTACATTGTGGTGATCTTCGTACTTGGACTTGATGTTTTGTAAGATGATCATAGTTTCCTCAACCGTAGTGGGTTCTATCATCACCTTTTGAAAACGACGTTCCAAAGCACCATCTTTTTCGATATACTGGCGATACTCATCGAGGGTCGTAGCTCCGATACATTGAATCTCACCACGCGCTAATGCTGGTTTGAAAATGTTGGAAGCATCTAGTGAGCCTGAAGCTCCACCAGCTCCTACGATCGTATGCAACTCATCAATAAAGAGGATGACATCTGGGGACTTTTCCAGTTCTGCCATTACAGCCTTCATACGTTCCTCAAACTGTCCACGGTATTTGGTACCCGCAACCAAGGAAGCAATGTCTAAGGTTACGACACGTTTGTTGTACAATACGCGGCTAACCTTACGTTGTATGATGCGAAGGGCAAGACCTTCGGCGATGGCAGTTTTACCAACACCAGGTTCACCAATGAGTACGGGATTATTCTTTTTACGGCGACTCAAGATTTGAGCGACACGTTCAATTTCTTTTTCCCTACCGACAATCGGGTCAAGTTTATTTTCTTCTGCGGCTTTGGTGAGGTCGCGGCCAAAATTGTCAAGAACAGGGGTTTTCGATTTGGACGGCTTGCGAGGCCGTTCTCCGGGTTGATTCATCTCGGGTGATTCAGGTGGTTCATTTGCTACAGACATACGTGGGGAACTTACTTCATCGCTTTGTTCTAGCTCGGCGCGTACTATATCATAAGTAACACCAAAGCGCGACAAAATTTGAGCGGCTACATTGTTCTCTTCTCTCAAGATTGACAAAAGCAGATGTTCAGTACCAATGACACCACTCTTCAGCAATTTCGCTTCTAATCTGGTGATTTTTAGTACTTTTTCGGCTTGTCTCGTAAGGGGTAAGTTTGTCAGGTTGATACTGGTAACTGTACCTCTTACGGCATTTTCGATTGCCTTTTTTAATTGAGACAGATCGACATTGAGATTGAGCAACAAAGTAATCGCCAATCCTTCTCCCTCACGGATCAAGCCAAGTAAAAGGTGCTCTGGACCGATATAATCGTGCCCCAAGCGGATGGCTTCCTCCCGGCTGTAGGATATGACGTCTTTAACTCTATCTGAAAAATTGGATTCCATATTGTTGCTAAGAAAAAAGGATAGGACGGCATCCTAACCGTTGCCGTAACCGTGCCAAGCAATTGTTGCCTGTCAAGATGTCAGGAAAGGGTTAATAAACAGAAAATCTTTCTCCTTAACAACGCAATTACGGCTGCAAAGTTGCGAGCCCAGCTCCTTCAGAAGTAAGCATAATGTAGATCGCGGCACCAGCAGCAATCAACATGAGATTTGCGAGTGATAAGGGAAGGAAACGCTTCCAGCCAATATCCATCAGCTGGTTGTACTTAAAGCGAGGTAGTGTCCAGCGGACCCAGACAAAGACAAATACAAAGAAGGTTGTCTTGAATAAAAAGGAGCCCAAGCCGCCGAGAAGACGCGCTGTATCAGACCATTCTGCTGCTCCAAGCAAGCCTTCAAATGGTAATAGATACCCGCCCATAAACAGAGTCGTGATGAGCATGGAAGCGATGATCACGTGCAAGTATTCTGCAACAAAGAAGAGGGCAAACTTCATAGAGCTATACTCTGTGTGGAAGCCTCCTACAAGTTCCTGCTCTGCCTCGACAAGGTCAAAGGGTGAGCGGTTAGCTTCTGCAAAAGCACAAACTACAAAAATCAAAAAGCCTAAGGGATTGCGGAACATATTCCATACGCCCCTTTGCGCTTCGACGATTGCACCTGGTTTGACATATTCAGCTATCATCCCTTCAGGTGGGGTATAGGTAACGTTAGTAAGTAAAATGACACTTACTACTGAGAGACCCAAGGCGAGTTCGTAGCTAATCATCTGAGCTGAAGCTCGTAGCCCACCTATGAGTGCATATTTACTATTAGAGGACCATCCCGCTAAGGTGACCCCATATACTGCAATAGAAGTAATCGCCAAAACGTACAAAATACCAATGTTTACATCGGCAATGACCAACCAGCCATCAGTAGGAGCCGTAAACTCCATACCTGGTACATAAGCAAATGGAATCACCGCCATGGTGATCAAAGCAATTAATACCGAGATAATCGGTGCCAGAAAGTGAATAAATTTATCCGCTTGTGCTGGAACAATATCCTCTTTGAGAAGCAGTTTGATTACATCCGCTAAGGGCTGTAACAACCCAAAAGGTCCAACCCTATTGGGCCCTTTGCGTTGCTGGATCAAGGCTGCAACTTTACGTTCGAGATATACTGTGTAGGCGGCCCCTGTCAAGATGACAAAGAGGGCAGCGCCGATTACGATCAATGCGTTGATTAAAAGGTCCATTTACCGAGGCTATGGTTTCATAGAAAACGCCGCTAAGTTACGAACTGATCCCACTTCGCACAACCTAATTTTTGGGTTCTACAAGATACCAACCCGCCGTACTGACAAAGTTGCGTAGGCCAGGGATATTGGCGATGAATTTGGCTTGTTTGCGTGGTTTTAGCCCAAATTTATATTTGTAGATCGGGTTAAAAAGAAATACCGTGCGCGTATTGATATGCCAGCCATCACGGCGCATGATTTTTTCAAAACGATCTAAGCTAATGCCGGTATCTTTGATCTCCATCAATTCTTGGATGGTACGCTCCGGCTCTTTGGCTAATTTTAAAATCCCCCGATACAAAGGCCGAGGCAGCAAATGATAATAAGGCAATAAGCCCAAAACCTTACTTGAACAAATTTGCTGATGTCCACCAAATGGCATATACCAAGGTGGAAAACCAAAGAAAACCTTACCCCCAGGCTTCAAAAATTGCTTGAGATATGGGATAAATTTCTCTTGCTCGGGAATATGTTCAATCGTATCCTTAAGCAAAATCAAGTCAAAAGCTCCGGCAAAGCGTTCGGCGAAGCCGGTCTCATAGACATTTTGGACCATAAACTCTGCCTTGCCTGCTTTGATCTCCTCTGCGAGGAACGCCTGAGCACTAGCGATACGTTGCGTCGCTAAATCCACTCCGACCACATCTAAACCACGCTTCACAAAGGGCTTGAGTACCCCGCCTTCTCCACAACCAATTTCCATCACCCGCATACCAGGCTCCAATTTGAGTCCTTCTTCGATAAAGGGAATCAAATAAGTAGCCGCATTATCTACCTGTTGTTGAAAGCGTGCATCAACCGATTTATGTTGTACCAATGCCATAGGCGGCAAAGAAAATGTAAAATATTCAATATCCAATATTCAAGGCTGAAGAAGTTCCTGCTGCATTTCACATTGGTTTTGGATATTGGACATTCCTTCTTTTCACTTCGCGGAACGCTTGACTCCAGCGAAATTTATCAAGTTAGCACTGTTTTTAATCGGCTTCTGTGATCCGTATCACACACAAATAATTGATTTGGAGAAAGTTATCACAAAGTTATAACAGACTCTTAACATTTATATGTCCTTGAAAAAAATGTCGGATAGGCGACATTTAAGACTGCCAAGCTTCTCTAAATAGTTTTTATAAGTCAAAATATCCACTCATATGAAACGTACAAAGCTATTCCTCCTTGCTCTCCTTAGCGTTGGCTTTTGGGCCTGCCAGCCCCCAGCCCAACTACAAGAAACTGTTCAGCTGATACCAGTTGAAGAAGATGCCGACGCTAATGGTCGGCGATCCCCTCGTGAGCGAGTCGTGATCGCTAACAGAGCCTCAGGAGATCTTACAATTATTAATGCCAAAAACGATAAAGTGCTTGGTACGATACCAATGCCTGACAATGGCGAACCGATGTATGGCGTACATATTGCC
>JBGCFA010000054.1:0-21036 GCA_045106675.1 Bacteroidia bacterium | reverse complement strand
CATCGGCCTTTGGTTCATATCTTCAGTATGTAACCAATCGATATAATTGCGGGACACAAAACGGCCGTAATTATTGTTTGCTTCAGAGAGCTGATTAGCGAGGACTTCTTCCATGCTTTTGTCCTCGTTTTCGCCCATCTTGCCTTCCCAGTAGATTAGTTTTTTATAGATATCGATCCAATCTCTGTGATCATTATCTTCAAAAAACTGCATGGCGATATTCCGAAAATCTTGCTGATAATCAGAATTTACTTTCGCTGTTACTAGCTTTTTATTGTCTAGAATCTTCTTGCAAGCAAGTAGAATTTGAGTTGGTTTGACAGGTTTGATCAGATAATCAGTGATCTGAGCGCCAATAGCACTTTCCATGATGTGCTCTTCCTCAGATTTGGTAATCATGATCACCGGTTGATTGGGCTTAAACTGCTGGATCTCTGATAAGACCGTAAGTCCGTCCATACCGGGCATTTGTTCGTCTAGAAAGACGATATCAAAGCTTTCCGTTTTGAGTAATTCGAGCGCATCTATACCATTGCTGACGGAGGAAACATCAAATTTCTTCTCGCGCAGGTACATCATATGCGCTTTGAGCAAATCAATTTCGTCGTCAACCCACAGGATTTTTGGATTTTGCATAAGTTCTTTCTACAGATCGTGAAATAATAAAAGAGTAGCAGTTTTTCGATGCGCAAAAATGTTTAGTGGGCTAAGTTAAGATATACGGGAAGGATCTGTACAACGTTTTGTCAATTAACCCAACACGATCTCTTGTTGCTCTGAAGTCATGCCTGCATTGGAGAGTGAACACTTATAAATCCCTTCAGATAATCCTTTAAGGTCCATTTTGACTTTACGAGTGGTGCCTGAAATGATTTGATCTCTTACTGGCGTACCACTATGATTGTGCAAGGTGAATTTAGCGGGTTTGGTACGGATTGGAATATTGACCTGAGCTAGCAATACATGTTTTTTTGCATTGTAGGTCAAATTTGTGATGCCCGGTAGTACAGTACCTTTGCTAGTTCTAAAGCGTAAAAACCGGATTAAATAAATTAAGCCTGCTAAGCCGATAATGATTGGAATAGCAAATAAGAACCAATTGGATTTATTTTTTTCGGGAGCACTATTACCGATATCTTTACTAGCAGCAGTCATTACATTTACAGCAGTATTGGTGATGGCCAATGGGCCTTCTGTCTGCAAGCTAGGAGCAAAAATCTCAATTTTTCTCAAGGCATCTTTTCCAAGAGTGGAAACATATGTAATCTCGGTCGTTGCACTAGGCCAAGTTCTCAAATCACTTGCTTTTAGGCTACCATTCATCAATGATGCGAGGTCTTCATACATCCCACCGCTTTCCCAACTAAAGTAAGCCCAGTCTTCTTTATAGCCCGGAGCTAATACATAAACAGGAACGTTGATATTACGCAAGACTTCGCCGAGGCTTCGTTCGCTATATCCACTACTCACAATAAAAATGGCTTGATTACCTTGATGAGGTCCCAAAGCTTCAGCCGCAGACTGCATGGCTTGTGCCATAGCTTGTCCCGGGGCTTCTTCGCTCCCATTGAGGATCATTTTAAGTACTTCCAGATTGTCGGTAAGGTCAGTGTTCATGTCCACAGCCTCTGAATATCCAATTAAGGCTACAGAATCGCGTTCGGCGTCGAAGCCGTCAATCAACTTAGAGATAGAGCGTTTGACGCTGGCCCATGTAAAAGGCGTACCCGCCCAACCACTGGAGTGATCAAATACCAATACCGCGTTTAAGCCGGCTTCCCCACTTTTACGCTCCCACTTGGTAATGTTGGCTTTTTGGCCATTTTCTAATAAATACCATTGTTCGGCTTGTGCATTACCCGATTGAGGTAAGGCGCGATCTATCTCGACCACAACTTGTCCGAGCTCACTAGACACAATCTCCATTGAAATCGGGTCAGCAGCATAAACATGAAAGTGGAAGCAGACAAGAGCAGAAAGTACCGTTAGGCAAAAGAGTTTTTTGAAGTGCATTAGGCTGAATATTCTCTGATCTTCAATGAGTAAAGTACAATTATTTTTTAATTTAGCCTGCAAAAGCTTCCCCATCCTTGAAAAAGAACCTCAAAAGCCCTAAAATCATCAATGACCCAGTTCATGGTTTCGTTGAGATCCCACGTGGTACTCTCCTCAAACTCATTGATGAGCCCGCCTTTCAACGCCTGAGACGCATCAAGCAGTTGGGAATGAGTACCTTGGTCTATCCAGGAGCAGTTCACACCCGATTCAATCACGCCCTAGGCGCGACGCATCTCATGCGACAAGCTCTCGACACCCTCAGACGCAAAAAGGTAGCGATCTCAAAAAAAGAGTATCGAGCAGCCATGATTGCGATCCTTATGCATGATATTGGACATGGTCCTTTTTCTCACGCGTTGGAATATGCGATCATCCCTAACCTTCACCATGAACAAATGAGTCTTGCACTCATGCAATATCTCAACCGCAAATATCATGGCAAACTTGATTTAGCGATCGAAATATTTGAAGGAAATTACGAAAGACCGTTTTTCCATCAACTCGTTTCGGGTCAGTTGGACATGGATCGCATGGACTATTTAATTAGAGATTCCTTCTTCACGGGCGTCGTAGAGGGAGTGGTAGGCATAGATCGCATCATCAAGATTTTGAACGTCTATGACGATCAACTTGTCTGTGAGGACAAGGGGATTTATTCATTAGAAAAATTTATTGTAGCCCGCCGGCTTATGTATTGGCAGGTATACCTTCATAAAGCAGCGATGTCTGCCGAAAATACCCTTGTCAATATTCTCAAACGAGTCAGGGAGCTTCTGGAAGCCGGGAAAAAGGTTTGGTTAGACGAAAATCTAGCTTATTTCTTTGAAAACGACATCTCAACAGATGTCCTGAGCGATGAAGTGATCGAGCGTTTTATCAGATTAGATGATGGAGATATAGAGTTTGCCCTCAAAAAATGGCAATTCGAAGAAGACAAGGTCCTGTCTGATTTATGCCAACGTATTGCTAGCCGGCGCTTGCTCAAATTGAGCATAAAAGAAGAAGCGTTCTCCGAGGAGATAATCCAACAAAAACGCCTTGCATGGAGCAAAAAAGCTAAAATCAGCGTAGAGGAAGCGGCCTACTTTGTCTTTGCCGGTGAAGTCTCAAATCAGCCATATTTTGAAAACAGCAATCAACCTATCGTGATCTGTTACAAAAACGGACAGTTAAAAGACTTAAGCACTGCTTCTGATATGCAAAATATCCATGCATTATCGGAGCCAGTGATAAAATACTACCTTTGCCAGCCTGAAGAATTGACTGACTGATACCTCAATGCTAGACCTACTTGGAGCCTATGACCTTAGCAGTACACAATGGATTCTCTTAGGCTGTTGCGGCGCCATTGTAGGGATGTCCAAAACAGGCGTTGCGGGAGTTTATAATGTCACTTTACCCATATTAGCGATTATTTTTGGAGGCAAAGACTCAACCGGAGTATTGCTTCCTATCCTCTTAATGGCTGATCTCTTTGGGGTTGC
Source organism: Bacteroidia bacterium (assembly GCA_045106675.1). Lineage (GTDB taxonomy): Bacteria > Bacteroidota > Bacteroidia > J057 > J057 > JBCAWW01. The sequence goes on along the minus strand of JBGCFA010000054.1, from coordinate 17,494 downwards.
TTATTACAATCGTGCTACTGACTGGTCTTACATACGCAAAATTTTCCCATGGGCCTTTGTAGGCATATTGATTGGGACTTGGGTAGGAGATAGTCTTTCCGATCAATGGTTCAACCGTTTGCTGGCAGGAGTGATCTTGTTAGGAATTGCGGTCATGCTTTTTATGGAGTTCCGTAAAAACAAAAGCGTTCCAGATCATTGGTGGTTTGCAGGATTGATGGGATTATTAGCTGGTTTTACAACGATGGTGGGCAATGCTGCGGGACCTATTATGGCGGTTTATCTCTTGGCAATGCGTCTCCCAAAGAATACTTATATCGGCACGCAGGCTTGGTTTTTTCTGCTCATCAATTTGTCTAAGCTTCCTTTTCACATCTTTGTTTGGGATACCATCTCTCCAGCTAGTTTACTTCTAGACTTTAGCCTTTTACCCGCCATCGGTATCGGAGCGGCCATCGGGATCTGGATTATTAAGCATATTAGTGATGGGTTTTACCGCAAATTTATCATCATCGTTACCATTCTTTCGACCTTCCTACTATTCTTTAAATAGGAAATTCCCCAATTCCGCAGCAAAATTGACCATTCAGGTAATCCTCGAATAAGCTTAAGTGCGACATTTATATTTTCGGGTGATGAAACAACTCCATCCGCGTATCTGGCTTTCGTTTTTCATGCTTTTGTGGATTAGTTGCCAAGGACCTCAAGATTTTCTCCAGGCTAATACTTGGGTTCTCTATAAGCACGTCTACATCAATACCTCACAACAAGAGCATATCAAAGACACCTTTACTCTATCTGAACGTAAATTGGTGCTATCCTTTGGAGAATCCACCGTCAATTGGATCGAGGACAATCGCCCTATGCTAGGAGGCTATCAAATGCTCGAACCTGACAGTCTCCATATGCTAGGCCACGATTTTCATATCAGTCGCCTAGGTGAACTCATTATGGTTTTAGAAAAAGAAGATTCAGAAAGCCTCAGTCATTACTATTTTGCTCCAGATGATTGCGCTTGTTGGGAGACGGATTAGTCTACTTATCTCTCATAAATTGCCGTACCACTCGCGTAAATTGTTCCGGTGCCTCGATAAAACTAAAATGTCCACAATAGGGCAAAATCACAATTTCGGCACGAGGCATCACATCCGTCAGTTGTTCAATAGCCGCCTTTGGGGTGAGATCAAAATCTCCATGTATAAATAGGCTCGGCACTTCCAAGCCTTCTAAATCCTCCACAAGATTATAATTCCTTAGGTCTCGATAAAGTGGATATAGCCGGCGCTGCCGAACGAGATATTCTTTTGGGATTACAATCCTCATTGAATCAAGATTGTTAGGATAATAAAACCCATTCTTATAACTAAGTCGGTGAATGTAATAGAGAGCTTCAGGCTCTCCATTTTTGTATTCATCAGAGCGATACCAATCGCGGAGCAATTCCAGGTCAGCATCATTCTGTCGTTTGGCCATCATGCTATCAGTTATGCTTTCAAAATTTCGATTGGGTGCTATAGTATTGACAAATATCAAAGAATTAAGCCGATCAGGATAGGTTTTGGCGTACCACATCGCCAATAGTCCTCCCCATGAATGCCCCATTACATTCATCTTATCCAAACCAAATCGTTCCCTCAAAAACTCTAAGTCCTCCACCAATTGATCCATCCGTAAGCCCATTGTATCTCCCTCCAAGGAGGAACGCCCAGCATAACGTTGATCATAAAAGATCAATTGATGGTTTTGCGCCAGCGCTTCTAAATGAGGCAAAAAATAATCATGACTCAAGCCCGGTCCTCCATGCAAAACGACGATAGGCGTGCCATTACCCATCTTTTTGTAGTACAATTCAGTATCAAATACAGAAATCAAACCTGAGGGAGGATCTGCTGGTATGTTTTTCTCTAAACATGCAGTCAATGCGAATGAAACGAATATGGCTAGGATAAAGACTCTCATCGGTTATAAAATTGTGTTTTTGGCAGGAAAGCCGTTTCGCAAAACTTGTTAATCTTCTTAAAATCGCCAAACTTGTATGTATGATCATACGCCTTTTTTTGTTCAGTCTGTTAGGCCTAAGCCAAATACTTCTAAGCTGCCGTAGTGCCAACAAACAGGCTCAGACCTATCCGGAAGCGCCCACTCGTTCGCTAGTTCAGCAAGCATTTCGAGAGCGAGCTCGTATTTTGGTAGTCTATGCGGCTGGCGATTCATTAGTAGCAAAGCAATATCAATCTTGGTGGGAGAAAAAAGCCCAAGAAGTTGATTATCTCGAAATAATTGTGCGTTCCGACACGGAAGTAACAGAAAGTGAATGGCAAAATGAGGCCCTTTTTCTTTGCGGCACCTTCGGTGAACACCACCTCTTGCAAGAGTTAGCAGAACATTTGCCCTTTCATTTGGAAAATGATGGCTTTCGATTCCTCGAAAAAAATTATGCAGAGCCACAACAAACCCTTTCCCTCTCCTTTCTCCCCCACCCTTTCAAAGCGCCTTTGCCCATTGCCGTTTTAGCAGGCAACTCTCAAGAGGCAGTATTGGAGCAACTCAAATCCGAAAGAACAGGTGGATGGAGTGGCTTACCTTGGGGCAATTGGAGTTTTCAGATCTTCGAGGGGATCGAACGCAAGGTCATGGGTATGTATGACGAGGAGTGGCAATTTGACGAAAGTCGCTACTGGAGTTGGGAAGGCGGAGCTTCAACAAGCTTAAGCACTGATCATTATTCCTTTCAGCTACACCACCAACACCTTAGTCAAGAGGATTTAGAAGCATTAAGTAAGGCTTGTGAAAAGCGATATTCAGAAATTGAAGATTGGGTGGGTAAGAAAAGTAGTCTCGCTCCCATCACCTTTCACCTCTACGAAGAGGCCGAACAAATGGGTTTGCAACAAAACCGAATGGAACAAGCCTTCGTTGATTATGGCAAAAATGCAGCCTACGCTATCCTCAATGACGATTATGCCAATAACTTCTGGGAAAGCGAAAATCGGCTTTTACTCAATCATTTACTGGGTTCAGTAGAAGTCAAAGCGCTAGAAGAAGGCTTAGCCGTTTATTTCGCGCGCACTTGGCAAAAGCATGGCTGGAGTTATTGGGCCAATAAAGTGGCGGGTACTGGCTTGGTTTACTCTTTGCAGACCATGCTCAACAATGATAAATACCGTCAACAATCAGACTTGATCAAAACGGCTTATGCAGGAGCATTGGTTGACTTTTTGATCGGCCAATGGGGCAAGGAAGATTTTTTAGCGCGTTATTCAACTTGGGCTCCTTCGGAGAACGATTTGTCGCGATTAGAACCACTCTGGCAAGCCTATCATCAAAAACGCTTGCGTGATTTCACTGATGCTAATCGTTGGGAAGCCGAATTACCTGACTTTCACAAAGGGATGACTTTTGCTCATGAAGGCTATCGCGTTTATAATGGCTATGGCTCCAACTTAGCGAGGGCTTCTTTGGATAGCCTACAAGACTTCGGGGTCAATGCGCTCGCCATCGTTCCGTACAGCGGAACCAGAGAAACCAAAAAACCGACTCCATTTGGCTTCTCAAGAGGAGCAGGTGGCGAAAATGATGCGAGTGTCATCCACTGCCAATATGCAGCACGCAGGAGAGGCATGATTAGCTTAATGAAGCCACAAATTTGGTTTCCCGGCAGTTGGCCCGGCGATTTAGAGATGCAAAACGAAGCAGATTGGGAACAGTTTTTTGCTTACTACCGACAGTGGATCACCCATTATGCGATGCTCTCTGAGATACATAAGTCTGACGTTTTCTGTGTTGGGGTAGAGTTCGCTAAGGCGACCCTCTCCCACCCTGAAGCATGGAAAAAACTAGTTGATGATCTCCGACATTTATATAGTGGGCCAATCACCTATGCTGCAAACTGGGGAGAAGAATTTGAGCAAATCGCTTTTGGGGAATCATTGGACTTTCTTGCGGTAAACTGCTACTATCCCCTCAGCAAGGCAAATAGTCCCAGTGATAAAGATTTACTCAAGACTGCCATCGAAAATTTTGACCGAATCGAGAAAGTTGCCAATAAGTATCAAAAAACAGTATTACTAACAGAATTAGGCTTTCGTAGTATTGAACGGCCTTGGGAACACCCACATGCTGAAGCAGATGGACAAGCCTATGATGCAAAGGCGCAAGCTCGTTGCTATGAGGCCATTTTTCAAGCTGGGGCAAAGCGTGAATGGCTCAAAGGATACTATTGGTGGAAGTGGCCATCGTACATACCTTACTCCAAAGAAGCAAGGACGAGCTTCACCGCTTGTGGCAAAGAAGCACAAGCAGTTTTGGCCCAGTGGTATCGCGAAACATACTAATGACTAGCCCTTTGACGTTGCATAAGAGATTGGACACTTAGGTGATCCACGTTCTTTCATACCTTAACACTTCCTGAATACAGACAGTATTTAAGAAGCACCATTATCCTTTTAGCAAAGGCAGGAAGCGACTATGTCCCTTTCTGCCTTTCGCTTTTTTAGTGCATTCTTACAAAAATCAGGCAGTTCAAATATATGCAACACTCAATTTCACACAAAAATAAATTTTAGAGATATTTAAATTTATGAATTGTAGCAGATTTTAGTTTTTTTGGCATTATACTTTGTGTTACAATCCAGAGTTTTCTACTTTCACAGTTGAACTGACAACAGACTCAGTCACAAGCATATGAAACATTTGATCTTGAGTATTGCTTTATTAGTGCCCTTTGCTCTCGGGGCCCAGATTGGGAACAATACTATCGAAGCATTTAAAGCAGAAAAACTATTTGGAGAAGGTAAGAGCTTTTATGAGAAAGCAGACTTTACCCGAGCACTTGCCGTCTTTAATGAGGTAAGCACTCTTAACCCTGATCACCCGCAAGTTTATCTCTTTATGGCAGAGTCATATTATGCCCTAAAAGATTACGACAAAGCGCTTGATTTCTACACTTTAGCCGTTCGTCAAAACCCTGAAGATCCAGAGTTGCGAAATAGCCAAGGTACTGCTGCTGCTCAAATAGAGTTGTATGACGCTGCAGCCGCGTATTTTTACGAAGCATTAAAACTGGATCCTGATCACCTTGGTGCTAAAGAAAATCTAGCCTTAGTAGATCAATTGCGCAAAAAGCAAGGCACTTATACTCCGCCCGGTCAAGGAGGATGGACTTTAGAGGATACTAATCCCCAAAATATCAATCCAGCCAACCCCAACTATGGAACAGGCTTCAATCCATCGAACCAAGATAGATACGATAACTTCAATACGGGTTCTATCAGCGATGCCAATTATACTCCCACCAATTCAGGCAAAAATCCCTTTGAATATGTAGAGCCTGAAGCGCCCAATTTGGAGCCTGAAAAGGTAAGCAGAGATGGCCAGACCTTTGGGAGGGAAGATTTGAAGATTGGTAGTCAGACAGATATGTCTCTAAAAATCTTGCAGATTCAGTTTACAGAAAATGCAACCACTCTAACGGTTGAGATTCAATCCGTAGGGGATGAACCTTTCCCAATCAATCTTGCCGGTGTTGGTAGTAAAGAAGCTTTTTACTTGACTGACCAAAGTATGCGACGTGCTTTTCGCTTGAAAAATGTACGAGGTTTGGCAGGATGGCCAAAACGCCCTTATAACTTGCAAGTAAGAGAACGCAAAGTAATTGCCCTTGAATTTGAAAGATTACCCGATGATGTTCAGGTCTTTCATCTCCTTGAAGGGAGTACTAATAGATCTTATTCTTGGGATTTTTATGATGTAGAGTTGATTGAGTAATATGGAATTCACACTTCAAAACCGTCCAACTAACAAACACTACCATTTATACCATGAATTTTATTAAGCGCATTTTCCCCTTTCTCCTTTTACTTATCCTTTTCCCTGCGCTCCACGCTCAAAACGATCAGGCTCAACTTCATATGAAGAGAGGCCAAGAAGCGTTCCTCAACGGCCAATTTGCAGAAGCTGTTGATCACTTCAATCGTGTTGTAGAACTCCGACCTAATCATAGGGTATATGCCTATCGTGGCAATTCCTTATTGATCATGAAACAATATCAACAGGCAGAGCGGGATTTTTCACGTGCCATTGATTACTATTTACGAACTCAGCAACATCGTGCTCCTGAAGGCGGCTTTGCATTTGGGGATATGGTGATCATACAACCCGGTCAAGGCGAAGAGATTCCATTAGCGATGATCTACAACAATCGCGGTATCGCTAGATATTATCAGGGATATGCAGCAGATGCAGTAGAGGATTTCAGCTCTGCTTTAGATATCGATCCGGGTCTCAATATTGCCCAACGCAATAAGATGGCAGCATCCTCTGGTCGTACTCCTCAAGGAACCACCCCTGGAAAAGGCCCTAATACCCAAAATGATCCGAGAAGACAAAATCCTTATGTGAATAATTATAATCGTTATTCTCGTCCAGTTAATACTCCCGCTCCTAGAAACCCTGAAAAGCAATTCGCTGCTACTGAAGACATCAGAGAATTACGTACTCTAGAGGTTACTGATGAAGGCAATACCAGAGGAGGAGGACTATTTGGCCCACGTATTCCTAAGCCATTTGAAAGAAGAACGATTCCTAAAAAAGGAAAGTTCTATAAGACCCCTATTGTCAAAGCACAGTCTCAAAACTATATCACGATTGATAATATCAAGATTACAGATCGTGCTACCTTTGTGCGCCTTCGGGTAGAGAACAAAGAACAGAAGCCCTACTCTATTAGTCTTCAGCCGCCAAGAACTTCTGGTGCTTTCTATTTGACAGATCGCAGTGGTTCTCAAAGAGCTACCTATAAGCTACGTCGAGTGATGGATGGAGTAGCAACGCACCCCAAAACAACTGAATTGAAACCTGGTGAGCCGATCTTTATCACACTTGAGTTTGAAAAAGTCCCCGACACCTTAGGTTATCTTAACTTGATCGAAGGAGATCGTCAAGATGGGCAAGCTTGGAACTTTTATCAGATTGATCTTACCAAGTAAGAACTGACAAGATATTTATTAAAAAGTCCGGTATTTTGCCGGACTTTTTTTATTAACCCTTATTTTTAACCATTGAAACACGATTTATGACCATTTTTCGTTTATTTTTTATCATGTAATATATTTTACATAAATTGTAGCCAGCAAACGATAAATACTTCTTTCTCTTTTTTTCCAACGACTATCTCTCATGAAAAATTGGCAACAATATCAAAAAGCAGAATCCATACTTCAGGAAATTGAAGGACGGTTCGAGCGCTTACAAAAATTTGAAAGCCGTTATCCAGAATCTATGGCTGCAGAATTAGGCTTAACGCCCGAGGACATTCAGGCTGCAAGAGCCGCCCTGTTCGAAAGTCTAAAAGCTGAAGCAAGCCTCATTGACGGCAAAGTATATTACTGGCTCTACCCATTCTATAAAGGTAATTTCTTGACCTTAGTCGCTGCTCTAGGCTCAATTGGGGCCATGGACCGTCAAAAGGATGATGATGAATCACGCGCTGCTTTTTATCGATTCTTCCGTTCCGTACCGATGGAAGAGCGTTTACTCCTAGGAGAACGCTTGGATCATCCAGAACTGACTGAGCAGGCGAAGAGGATTCAAACTAAAATACAAACCAGACGAAAGAAGGTAGAAAGTTTTGTTAATGATAATTTTGCCAACTAAGCAAAAATCATTTCAGTGAGACATATGAGCCTTTGGAGAGTGTGAGTCTTTTGACGAACCAATCCTAATTATTATACTGACCGTCAAGCCAAGCAATTTGGAAAACTCAGACCGCTCTATTGTCGCATCAAACAACTTGATATCTATGGGCATTTTCCCTATTCCAATCTAGTGGTATTCGCTCATCCAGTTTCCAAATCCAGCCAACCGAAAAGTCCTGATATAAATCGATGGATATTTGAAAGCAGGAGATAGGGTTAACATTTACACTCCTGACGGTAGATTGGTGCATTTTGAGACAATATCTAACACCAATGTCCGAGTTTACTCACTAAATATCAGTGCTTAGACTGCAGGATTTCACCTAATTCAACTCACGGGAGAGCATGGATCAGTGGTAAAAATTTAAGTATCAACAAATAGCGCAAAGCAAAAGGGGAATCTTCCAATGGAAAATTCCCCTTTTGATAAATATTTTCTCAAAATCAACCTGGCAATTCGTAAAGCGTCTGATACTTCATACAGTCATCCTTGCGCCAACGTAGCCGTACTAAGATCGTTTCACCTGCTTCTTTGCGAAACTCTGCATAAAATTCAACCGTGCTACTACCTCCCTTATAGGCACTCTTATACTGCACCTTGGCCATACCATACACTCTTAGCACTCCAGCAACCTCTTGATGCTTAGTGATTTTGTAGCCACTAGTATAAGTATGGCCGCATTCGTTACATTCACAGCCTTTGGGAGGATGAAGCTTCTGTACATGGGTACGTAATGATTCCTCCAGTAAGCGTTTTACTTCCTCGGTTGAGTTTTGGGCGTTACCGAATAGGGGAATAAAGAACAAAAGAATAAGAAAGTGGATTTTCATAAAAACGGTGAGTTAAGAACTATTACAAGCTTTTGAGTCTACTAGTTCAAAGCCAATGCCATGACTAAATCCCTTCTTAAGCAAAGCCAGCAAAAATCTTACATGCCTTAGATCTCACATTTTTACTCCATCTTAAAATTGAAAATCCAACCCAAATTCGATATATTCGTATATAAGACAGCGTTAAACAGAATAAATTTATGTCGCTGAATAAATTCTCAGACGATAATCCACCCGAGCAAAATCCAATCCCTGAAGCTATCAATATCCCACTTATGGGTGCACTTGATGGTATCACCGGTATGATTCGAGAAGGCATAGTATGCTTCGACGAATACCGTGGGGGTAAGATTACGCAATCCGAAGTGATAGACCGTGTCTACAGCAAAGGAGTACTTTATGGCTCCCGAACCTTTGCGGCTTTATCATTTAAGGAAGGGGCAAAGGTTGTCACCCAAAAATTAGGTACTGAGTGGCTCAAACGCCTAACTCGTTCCAATGCTATGACCTCACTAGCCTATGGCTTGGTGGATCAAGGTATCGATACCTATAAATGGAAAAACGGTGATCTCAATGAAGTACAATACAAAGTCTCAACTGTCAAAAACGTGGGTAGCACTGGTGGTGCTATCGGTGGTGTGGTAGTAGGTACTATGATCGGCTCTGTCGTTCCGGGTCCCGGAACGATGCTAGGAGCAATGATCGGGGGTATGCTTGGAGGTATGTATGGTGCCCAAGGAGGTGAAAATGTGGGACAGATTGTTTTTGGTCCAGATCCAGATGCCAAAGACGACAATGACAAGGAAGATCCCACTAAGTACATACATATTGATATTGACTAATAATATATCTCATATTATACAGAAAGCCTTCGCATATGCGAAGGCTTTTTTTATCTTCCGCCATGAATCCTGGCGAAAAAGGCTGGCTCCATAAATTTGTAGATTTCAAGCTGCGACAATTCCAAAAATTGCCGCAAGAAGACTTATATACCCTTCAAAAAATCAATAGTTCTCCTAATAGTCAGGAGTTCCTTTATCATTTGATTCAGCCTACAGGCCTGATGTATGGCCATCCGATTAAATTTGTCGAAAAATCTCATCGGCGTTCCAAGAATTGGTCTGAAAAAGAGAAAACCAAAGTACTCATGGCAGAAAGCTACCTGAGCCTTGGCCTCTATTTTCGCTATCGAGAAAATGAATTTTTGCCTCAATCATTTGAACAAGGAATCTCTGACATTCGAGATTTTTATCAGCAAAATTATGCGCGTTATGCGCGGCCTCCGAGAGCTTTTTTTAGCAGAGCCGCTTCTACCGTAGATCAGATTGAGTATATCTTCGATCAACGTATCAGTATAAGGTATGATTGGCGAAACTTCTGGACCAGCTTCTTCCACAATAGTCTCCTCTTTTTCGACCTGATCTTTTTTAGTGAATGGCGGGAAGCTAATCAACAACTCCCGCCAGAGAGTTTGAAGCAAAGACGCCAAAGGATGCGTTTCAAAATCTTAGAGATTATTGCGGCGGCAGCTCATGCGGATAACAAGATTTATCCAGAAGAACGCGAAGTATTTAACTACTTTCTCAACTCCGCTCACCTTCCGGCCCCTCTCAAAAGGAAAGCCGAAGGATTTCTAAAAAATGGCTTGAAGCTAGTTGACATTGATCTGAGCGATATCAATTCATGGCTCCTCAAAAAATACTTCTTAGAACTTGCCATCCTCACCTCCTTCTCAAACCGTGAGATTTACCCTGAAGAGCAAGCCTTCTTGGTTCAACTAAAAGATTCACTGGCGTTAAGTTCTTCTGAACTAGAAAACAGTCTATTGACAGTCCGTGATTTTGTTGATCAGCATTGGGAAGAAGTACATTATCTACAAATCAAGCAGAACTACCGCATCCTCAGTGCGCGGATGATCCGGCAAATGCGAATTTTGGTCCGTAAAAACCAAAAAAGCATCATCAAAGAGATCCAAGAAAGTCGTGAATTGGTCAGTCTGCTGCAAAAATCGACTCATAAATCTCTGACAGCCAAAGAGAAAGAAAAAGTACGCACTCAGCTTTTAGATATTCTAAGAGCCATACCGGCATTTACCATATTTATGCTTCCAGGCGGAGCATTTACCTTGCCGATCTTATTACGTATACTTCCCAAAAACATATTGTACCCTAGCTCGTTTATGGATCAAGACGATGAGGAGGACGACATTTAGGATCCTATGCTAAAATCATATTTACTCCATATAGAACAGATAGTCCAAGAGACTGAGAAGAGTTTGAGCATTCATTTCAAACAGCCTCCAGTTGATCGGATTTGGTATAAGGCTGGTCAATACTTGACTTTTCGCTTTGAGATAGCGGGTGAGGAATATATTCGATCTTACTCCATATCTACCGCTCCTCGCCTCGATGATACGATTGCAATCACAGTCAAGGCTGTTGAAGGTGGCATCGTTTCCAATTATCTCCTTGAGAACGCAAAGCCCGGAATGGCGATGGAAGTGAGTCGTCCGCTCGGTCGTTTTCTCATCGAAAACAGTGTTAAAGAGCAACGAAATATTGTCCTATTAGGTGCAGGCAGCGGCATTACTCCTTTGTATTCGATCCTACGCTCTACTTTATTCAATGAACCTCTTAGTCATGTTTGGCTCTATTATGCCAATAGCAGTCCCACCGATGTGATATTTAGAGAGGATTTGGCACGCCTGCAAAGACAGTTCGGCAATCGTTTTCATTTACGACAGCATTTCTCTCAAACGGAAGGCAGGGCTAATGCCGAAAGCATTGTTTCATACGTCCAAACAGTTCCTCACGCGAATAGCTGCAGCTTCTATCTTTGTGGCCCAGCCGGATGGATGAAAATTGTCAATGAAGGACTCAAGCGTTCGCATATAGCGTCCCAAAACATCTACCAAGAGAGTTTTGCTATCCCAGAAATAGAACAACGCGCCCAACTACCGGCGAGTGGTCCAAGCCGTGAAGTGATGGTTCAAGTAGGAGAAAACAATCTTCGTTTTAGAGTCCCTGCGGGAACGACCATACTTGATGCAGGGCTTTCTCAAGGCTTAAATATCCCACATAGTTGCAAAGCAGGCACTTGCGCAGCTTGCATGGGACGAATCCTTTCCGGCCAGATAAGTATGGATAATAATGACGCACTCCTAGACTTTGAAGTAGAGCAGGGAAAGGTATTAGTATGTCAATCACATCCCGAATCAGACGATGTTAGCATTCGCATCGGCTGGTCATAAACAAATAATATGAAAATCGAAGTAGAAGATACCAATGGAAAAGTTCGCCAATTAGAAGTCAGTGAAAACCCCACTGGCAACTTGATGGAAATCTTAACCGAAGAGAATTTTGATGTACCGGCTATCTGCGGCGGCATGATCAGTTGTGGCACTTGCCATGTCCACATATTAAGCGGTTATGACAAACTTGATCCTCCCGAGGAAGATGAAGCCTTTTTGGTAGAGAGTCTAGATAATTTCACCGAGCAAAGTCGTCTCTCTTGCCAGGTTTTCCTTACTGACGAGCTAGATGGTGCGAAAATCAAAGTCGCGGTTTAGAATATCCAATGGCGACTCATAATGTCGAATTAGCAAGGAGTTCCTTTTTCCTTCTACATTGGATTGCGGGATTAGCCTTTCTTTCCCCGCTTCGCGGAACGCTAACTCACAGAAAACGCAGAGAGGGTTCTATGCATCATGCTTAGAACCCTCTCTGAGTATATAGCCTAGCGTTCCGCGAAGCGGCTCGAACTACATTGAAAATTGGACTTAGATATTGGACATTATCCCCCCCCCAACTCAGCTTTGGTAGAGAGGCCAGCAAAAGGAGGCATAAAAATCTTATAAACTTCGTTGAAGGCGTCGGCTCCTTTTTTAGTTAAGGAAGCTCTCACAAAGCTGTATAGTAACTCTAGATAGTGATCGACCTTATCGTCATTGGCACCAGTATAGTACAACTCGGCGTCCATCACCCAAAGATTGAGGATCATGAGGAAGTTATGGACGATCATATCGTAATGTCCTTCGCGGCGTTCCTCTTTGAGGTAACCTTCCTGCATCAAAAAGGTAAATATCCTGCGGCCAATACTCATCCGATTTTGATATTGACGGACAGCATGTGCTTTGATTTTGGGGTATTTACGGGTAAGCTGTGTAAAGTCTAAAAACACAAACTTATACTTATGCATTACCTCAAGCATACGTCTCAGGCTCTGAACCATGAAGTCAAACCCATAGATCTCTTGCTGCAAATTGGATAATTCGTGGTCTATCTCGTTTTGCATATCCATATAAAGCTGATGGATTAAATCGGCTTTTTTGGGGAAATGATAGCAGAGATTGCCATAGCTAATACTCAGCTTATCACTGATATTGCGGCTTGATATATCGCTCACGCCTTGTTCATTGAACATCAGCCGAGCAGTTTGGAGTATTTTATCGCGGGTCTTCATTGATATTAGCTGCAAGTTACAAAAAATGCGAACAGGGATAATAGGCTGACCTATTATCCCTGTTCTTTTATTATTTTGAAAGACAGCTTAGCCTAAAAAGGCGAGCGTTTGCTCAAATACATTCTCAGCTGTATAACCGAGCTTTTCATCTAATACCTTATATGGTGCAGAATGACCAAAGTGAGTAAGGCCAATTACTTTACCATTAGGACCAACGAGGCCTTGGAGCGTTACAGGAAGACCTGCTGTCATGCCCAAAGTAGGGATAGCGGCTGGTAAAACCTCAGCTTGATAAGCGGCATCTTGCTGACGGAATAAACCTTCAGAGATAGCCGAAACCACTTGAATTTTCAAGCCCTTCTCAGCGCGTAGTTTATCCGCACCTGCGATCAAGGTTGCCACTTCCGAACCATTTGCGACAAAGACAACATCAGGAGTACCTTCTACCGCTTGTACGATATAGGCGCCTCGTTCTGCTTGCAGGGCAGACTCATAACCTGACTTACCTGCAGCAACAGGGAGATTTTCAATATTTTGGCGAGAGAAGATCATACCAGTTGGCGAATGCATATTTTCCATCGCCATTTTCCAAGCAACAGTAGTCTCATTGGCATCTGCAGGGCGTAAGGCCAACAAACCGGGCTTACCAGAGTGATTGTGCAATTGCTCAAGCAGACGTAGCTGTGCTTCTTGTTCTACCGGTTGGTGAGTAGGGCCATCCTCCCCTACTCTAAAGGCATCGTGCGTCCAAATAAATTTGGTAGGCACTTCCATTAAGGCTGCCAAACGTAGCGAAGGCTTCATATAGTCAGAGAAGACAAAGAAGGTCGCACAAGCCGCAATAACGCCACCATGCAGCCCCATACCGATCGCAAGAGATGCCATGGTCAATTCAGAAACACCGGCTTGTAAAAATTGGCCAGTGAAATCACCTTTCTTGAAATGAGTAGTCTTTTTGAGGAAGGCATCAGTCTTATCACTATTTGAAAGGTCAGCTGAAGCGACGATCAAATTTTCGACCTGATCAGCAAAGTGAGATAATACCGTTCCTGAAGCATTACGGGTAGCAATATTGGCTTTTTGCTCGATACCGGCATAGTCAATAGCGGGTGCTTTACCACTAAGAAATTGCGTCAATTTTAAGGCTAGAGCAGGATTCGCAGCATTCCATTCTGCCTCAACCAACTTACGGTCTGCCACCTCCGCACTCTTATGAGCGGCTACCATATTATAATAGGCAGTAACATCCTCAAAGACCGCAAACGGATCGTCAGGATTACCGCCAAGATTAGTAACTGTATTGGCAAAAGATGCACCAGCTCCCGTGAGTGGCTGACCATGCGTTTCGACCTCCGCTTCAAAGCTTTCGCCTCCTTCGGTCACGGCACCTTTACCCATGATCGTCTTACCGATGATCAAGAATGGCTTTTCAGTTTCAGCTTTTGCATCATTTAATGCTCCGCGAATGGCATCATGATCATTGCCATCAATCGTCAGCACACGCCAGCCCCAAGCCTCATACTTCATCGCAACATTTTCGTTGCTCACGTCTGGTACAGTGGAAGACAGTTGAATATCGTTTGAGTCATAAAACATGACTAGATTAGACAGTCCCAAAAAGCCTGCGATGCGCCCAGCTCCTTGTGAGATTTCTTCTTGAATCCCACCGTCTGAAATATAGGCGTAAGTCTTATGGCTCATCCACTCTCCAAACCTACTCGCGAGGAAGCGTTCGGCAATAGCCGCTCCCACTGCAAAAGTATGGCCTTGGCCGAGTGGTCCAGATGTATTTTCTACTCTTCTTTGTATATCCCTTTCTGGGTGTCCTGGAGTAACGCTACCCCATTGACGGAAGTTCTCGATATCTTCACGGCTATAATCTCCCGTCAAATGCAAAATAGAATATAGCATTGGGGACATGTGGCCCGGATCCTGAAAGTAACGGTCGCGATGAGCCCAAGTTGGATCTTGAGGATCGTAGGTCAAAAACTCACTAAATAGAATATGCACGAAGTCAGCTCCGCCCATAGCGCCACCCGGATGACCGGACTTAGCCTTTTCGACCATAGCAGCAGACAAAATTCGAATATTATCAGCAGCTCGTTTTGAGGTTTCAGTGTTTACAGTAAGCGTATTGGACATTTAGATATATGATTTGTACGCAAGATAAAAAACTTATGCTTTAGGGACTGACATATAGGCGACTTTGAATAAAGTGACTATAAAAAAGCTGGAAAAGAAAAAGGCCCATTTCCGATTGGAATGGGCCCCCACATTAAGGCAAATACGATACTTCCTAATTTATAGATCATGCTCCGAGGAGCTGATTGACTAGTTCAATACTACGACGAGGTAGCGGCTGGCAGACCAGAATCTTTCAGGATTAGTGATTTCGAGACTTTCTACTCGGCCTTTTTCAGTTTCGTTTACTGCATAGGCATCAGATGGATGAGCAG
This sequence comes from Bacteroidia bacterium, assembly GCA_045106675.1. Lineage (GTDB taxonomy): Bacteria > Bacteroidota > Bacteroidia > J057 > J057 > JBCAWW01. The sequence goes on along the minus strand of JBGCFA010000054.1, from coordinate 2,052 downwards.
TTACCAATTTGACTCTTTTGGTCTCTACTGGGATGCGATCAAAAGACGTTATATCAACCGCAGTGAACATATTCGGATCAAAATCTTGAGATAACTTAGCAGTGCGTCCGATACCGATCACTCCCCCTTCTTTCTCGAGTATGTTCATCGCTTTGAGTTCTTTTTCAGTACCTACTACGTAGAACGCTTGGTTGAGGCGAGCCGTTTGCGTGTTGATTTCTTCTGTTTGCTGTACGAGCACCTCTTCTTTGGCTTGGATCGTCTCCGATTGCTGATTAGAAAGAGCTACTAAACGTTCATTACGGCCACGCAAAGTATCTACTCTGATATGTAACTCTCCTTTTTCGAAGTTGAGAGCAACTAACTCTTCCTTCATAGTATTGATTTCAACATCACGAGACTCTAAATCCTTTTTCAGACGGGACACCATACGGCGAAACTCACGCACCTTGCCATCATTCCCTTCGACTTTTTCGGTCAACTCAACGATGATCATTCTGTTTTGCTCTAATAGATCATTGATCATCTGGATATCTGTGAGGATTCGCTCTTTCTGGTCAGGTGCCAATTCATTATCGGCCGTTTCCATAGAGATAAGGTTCTCTTTTTCCTTGATCTGACTGAGGTTGTCTTCAAATGAATTGAAAGACGTCATAAAGTCATTGAGCAAAGAATCCTGAAGAGCTGTTTGAGCGTTAAGCGCTTTGTTTCGTTTTTCTAGCTCTGCCAGTTTGTCTCCATTACATGCGACTAAAGTTGCCGCCGCAATCATGAGAGCGAAAAGAGATATTTTTAGGTTTTTCATAATTAAGTTGAGCTTTAGAAGCTAATGGTTTGTTAGACGTTTTGATTATGGCAAAGGTCATTCCAAGTGCGAAAAACCGACTAACTAATTCAAAATCAGCATATTGACTATTTCATCTACTGTATTTTATTCTAGATATGATAAAAGCACTTATCATTTTGAAAATACTGCTGGAGTCTAAGTTGTGTTTCCATTCAGCTTATGCCTTGGCTGTTAAACTTTCACTCCGACCATAAACAAAAAAATAGGACCCGTTCCTTACAGATACGGGCCCCCACATTAAGGCAAATACGATACTTCCTAACCTTTAAAAACTCTTTATAGAGATATTTTATCTTTTCACGTTTGGTGTAGGCTTTCAACGTTTTTGATAAGAATGAATCAAACAAATTCGCTAAGCGACCTACACTGACTTATAGGCAAAGGCTATTCCCTTTGTGCCAAAAACGACTAAATCGTTCATAATCAACAAACTAACGAAAATCACTTAGCCCCATTTTTCTAATATTGATAAAAATCCTTCTCAGAATGAGAAAAACCTTATCAAAGAAATATTTTTAGGCACGATGGCCTAGGTATTCGAAATATCTTACTATCTTTGGTTTAGGCACAAAGGCCTAAAGGATTTCATCAAAGATCAATCAATGCTAACAAATACCAAAGCCCCCAAGCATATTACAGGTGGTACCTTTATTATCAAGGATACACAGCCTCAATCTATTTTCATCTCCGAGTCATTGAGTGAAGAGCAGCAGATGATTCGAGAAAGCATACTCGATTTCATTGCTCAAGAGATAGATCCTATCTCCGAAACCTTAGATGCCCAGAAGGACCTAAACCTCGCCCCTCGATTATTGGAAAAAACCGGTGCACTCGGTATGCTCGGCATTGGAGTACCAGAAGAATATGGCGGTATCGAAATGGATTTTGTAACGGCTTTGAGCAATAGCGAAACCATGAGTGGGGCACATTCATTTGCCTTAACTATCGGCGTACAAACCAGTATTGGCATTGCTCCTATCCTACTCTATGGTAATGAAGCTCAAAAACAGCAGTATTTGCCACAGATGATTACTGGCGAGCTCAAGAGTTGCTATTGCCTCACCGAACCAGATGCCGGATCTGATGCAAATTCAGGAAAAACCATAGCCAAGCTCAATGAAGCTGGCACACACTATATCATCAACGGCCAGAAGATGTGGATCACCAATTCTGGTTTTGCAGATCTCTTTATTGTGTTTGCCAAA
>JBGCFA010000053.1:0-10544 GCA_045106675.1 Bacteroidia bacterium | reverse complement strand
CTATGGTATGGCCAATGACTCTATCGGCTATATCCTCGTTACGGGCTTTACGGCGAATGCAGGACAAGAAGTGGCCAATGCCTTCAGTGATCTGAAGACTAAGAATCCTCGCATGAATCGCATGATTCTTGATTTCCGAGGCAATCTCGGGGGACGCCTGCAAGAGGCAGTAAATATTGTCAACGTATTTGTAGCGAAAGGCCAGAAGATCGTTGAAATGCGCGGACGTACCTACGATACGCAACGTGAGTTTTTTACCGTCAATCCGTCTCTTGATGAAAATATCCCGCTCGTAGTCCTGATCAATGAGCGCAGCGCATCAGCTTCGGAGATTGTCGCGGGTTCGATTCAGGACCTTGACAGAGGAGTCCTAGTCGGAACACGTAGCTTTGGCAAAGGACTCGTACAAAATGTCCGCCCTTTGAGTTTTAATACTCAGATGAAGATCACCGTAGCTAAATACTATACTCCAAGTGGACGCTGTATTCAAGCACTTGATTATTCAAATCGTTTAGATGATGGAACCGTAACTAATGTTGCAGACAGTTTGATCTCCGAATTTGAAACGCGTAGCGGCCGCAAAGTATATGATGGTGCTGGGGTTGATCCAGATACGCTTGTTCCCCACCCCAAACTGATGCCTGTCTCTAAAGCATTGGTCGATCAAGGTATCATCTTTGATTTTGTAACTGCTTATAGTCAGAAGAACGAAGAGATCGCTGGGCCACAAGCCTTTCAATTGAGTGAGGATGAGTATGATGATTTTGTCAGCTTCGTTGAAGAACGAGCTTTTCAGTTTGAAACTTTGACCGAGCAACAATTGACGCGAATGCGACAGGCCTTGACTGAGAGTGGCTTCACCGAACTCGAACTTCAAACGGCCTTATCCGAAATAGAGACTAGCCTACAAAGTCAAAAAGGTCGTGACCTCATCACCCATAAGGCCGAAATCACACGTCTACTCAAAAAAGAAATTATCACTCGCTACTACTATAAGCAAGGTGTAATCGAAGCTTCATTTTTGGATGATCCAGATCTGCAAGCCGCCTACAAAATCCTCAACGACCTCAAAGCTTATCAACAGATACTGGGCTTAGAAAGCTAGGGAATGTTCAATGAGTTAACGCAGACAGGGTTCTAAACATATTGCTTAGAACCCTGTCTACGTTTTATGCCAAGGCAAGGCCTCAATCATCGCGTTTCGCGCGAAAAAACTCTTGCATAATCCCGGCGCACTCAGCTTCCATGATGCCACCTTCGATCTCCGTGCGAGGATGTAATAGTGAAGGTAGGTGCCGACTATGTCCAACTTTGGGTTCGGCAGCGCCGAACACGATACGCCCTATCTGCGCCCAGCGCAATGCTCCTGCACACATCGGACAAGGTTCAATGGTGACGTAAAGGGTGCATTCTGGTAAGAATTTGTGGCCCATATATTCACAGGCAGCAGTGATCGCAATCATTTCTGCATGAGCAGTAGGGTCTGCAAGGCGTTCGCTTTGATTGTATCCTTTGCCGATGATCATCCCTTCATTGACGATGACCGCACCTATAGGAATTTCATCTTCTTCAAAGGCGCGTTCCGCAAGGCGGTATGCTTGACGCATATAATGTTCGTCAGAATTGATTGACAGCATTAGATAAAAAATTGGCTTAGTTCCTGATAAAGATGAGAAACTGGTAATCCCATCACATTGTAGTAGTCGCCTTCGATACGACTAATGGCAACCTTACCGATCCATTCTTGGATACCGTATGCGCCGGCCTTGTCATAAGGCTTGTAGTTTTCTAGGTAATGGCGGATTTGATCCTCTGATAATCTGCGAAAGGTAACATAGGTCTCCTCCGCGAAGGAACGAAATAGTCCTTTATGAAAAAGTGTAACTCCAGTTATGACCTGATGTGTACGACCACTTAGTTTTTGGAGCATCGCAAAACCATCATCATAATCTTGAGGCTTTCCTAAAACTTCATCTTCTAAAGCAACAATCGTATCGGCAGTGATGATGATGTTTTTCGGAGAGAGATCATCATATAGCTTGGCCTTATTTTCAGAAATCAAGACCGCTACTGCTCTAGGATGAATGTCTTCCGGAAAATATTCGTCAGTAGGACGAACAATCACTTCGAATTCAAACTCTAATTCGCGGAGTAGTTGCTGACGCCGAGGAGATTGAGAAGCCAATATTATAGGTGCCTGAGTTTTCATACTATAAAACAAATGGGAAGCAGGGAGAATAAAAAATTTAATCTGTAGATATCACGATAGAGTGAGTGTGATTAAAGATTATTCCCGCGAGACTCAGGGTTTAGGGTTTTCATAAATACTTAGATTAGAAGTATAAGATTTCTCCTAAACGCTTTTTACTGGAAGTATCAGATTTCTCCTCGCTACGCTCGTTCGAAATGGGTGTTCCGCCCAGCGGGAAGCAGAAAAAACAAAATAAGCCTTCAATATTACATCACCTTTTCGACAGTATACCCAAAAAGTAATCTACACAATCACCTATAAATCAATCACTTAAATTTTACGGTGTAAGATTTTGTTATTTTTATTGCATATTTTATTAATAAAATAGTACATTTACAACATAGTTTAAATAAACGAATTAAATTATGTTTCACTCTTCCACATACATTTCCATACTCCTACTTCTGCTTAGTCTGTTTTCCGCAGAGGAGATTTGGGGACAACAAAAGGATAGTGATCAAACCGAAGCACCCGGAATATATTGGGTAGCTGTCGGTCAAAACTTAGCGGGGGAGTCAGCGGAGTATCGCCTATTCAACCGCAGCAGTAAGTGTGATGATTGTTCAGAGCTTATTGTGCTACCATTTAGTTTCAGTTTTTATGGGGAGCAGTATGAGCAAGTATATCTCAATGCCAATGGTAATATCAGTTTTGGCCAAGCTTTGAGTGAGTATACACCTTCTGACTTCTGTCTAGAAGGCCCCAAAATGATCGCTCCATTTTATGCTGATGTAGACATTCATCAATGTGGTAGTATCCAGTATCATGTGGACGAACATAGTTTGATCATCACTTGGACGGAAGTCTGCCATTATATTGCTAGAGACGAGCCTACTGGCCTCACCAATACCTTTCAGCTTATCCTGACGGATGGCTTTTATACTCATATCCATGACATTGCCCTACCCCAGCGGGCTTCTGTACTCTTTAATTATCAGGATATGCAGTGGACAGCCGGCCATTCGTCAGGAGGGCAAGAAGGTCTTGGTGGGCAGCCAGCTACGGTAGGTGTAAACCAAGGTGATGGCCAAATTTGTTTTGCCTACGGAAGTTTTGACCATGAGGGCACTGATTTGCCTCAGTCTGAGCAGACAGGCGGCGTGAGTCATCTGGACTATCGTTATATCGCTTGGAATGGCAAAGAAGGCCTATTAGCAAGCCTCTCTCAGGCAGAACCGAATCAGGTTGAGCCAGAGAAAGCAACTCTAAGGTTCGCCGTTAAGGCATATCCCAACCCAAGCGTAGATCACCTTTCTCTCGAAATCAAGCTAACTGAGGCAGGAGAAGTATTTGTCCAACTAACGGATATGAGTGGTCGCAGAGTCTATGGCAAAAAACGCCTCGTTCCCTCTAGGGAAATGAGCATGGAAATCCCGACGGAAAGCTTGTCCAATGGTCTTTATTATCTTAGTGTACACTACTCTGATCAAGTTTGGCAGACACAGATTGCGAAGGTATAGCTTAGGCTTTCACCGCATTTTCCAACTTATCACCCTTTTGCCAAGCCAGTAAATTACCAAGTGTGATCTGAGCAATTTCCGTTAAGGCTTCTTGGGTAAAAAAGGCCTGATGCGCCGTAACCAATACATTGGGAAAGGACATCAAGCGAGCAATCAGATCGTCTTGGATGATCGTTTCAGACAAATCTTGAAAGAAAAGATGTTCTTCCTGCTCATAAACATCTATCCCCAAAGCCCGTATCTGTCGGTGCTTAAGTGCCTGAATGACGGCCTTGGTATCAACTAAAGCGCCCCTACTTGTATTGATTAAAGTCGCTCCCTTTTTGATTTGATTAAAAGCGGCCTCGTCTAGCAGATGATGAGTTTTCGGTGTCAAAGGACAGTGTAGAGACAGGATATCCGCTTCGCGTAACGCTTCTTCAAATTCAACATATTTGACCCCAATTGCCTCCATTTCGGGATTGGGATACAGATCGTAGGCCAAGACTTGGCAGCCAAAGCCCAGCATGATACGACAAAAGGCTTGACCGATTTTGCCTGTCCCTACTACTCCGACAGTTTTTTGATAGAGGTTAAAGCCAGTCAAACGCTCCAAGGAAAAGTTACCTTCCCGCACTCGATTATAGGCTTTATGGGTCTTGCGACTCAGAGTCAAAATCAAGGCTACGGCATGCTCCGCCACAGCTTCAGGTGAATATGCAGGAACCCGAACGATCTTAATATTATGAGCTGCTGCTGCCGCGAGGTCTACATTATTGAAGCCCGCACAGCGTAAGGCGACTAGCTTGACTCCGTTTTGAGCTAAACCAGCAATCACCTTCGCATCAAGTTTATCATTGACAAAAACACAAACTGCTTCGCAATTCTGGCTTAGCCCCAAGGTATCATAACTCAAGGGAGCATCGATGAATGATAGTTCGAAGCCAAAATCTTGATTGGCTAGCCTAAAATATTCCTGATCATAAGATTTGGCGCTATAGAAGAGGATTTTCATAGGTTTTTGTACTTTATGATTCGAATATACTACTCTCTCTATGTCAAAATCATTTTGTCTATTATTTTTCACGGCAAGCCTTAGTTTCATGGCTTGTCAAAGTCCTGTAGAACAAATCCCTCCTCCTCCCTATCGCTTGATTGCTTATGCAAGTGATATGATCTCAAAAAACAGCGCGGAGATGCTGACTCACCTCAACTTTTCTTTTGCCAATATTAAAGATGGCAAAGTGATAGTTGAGACTAGAGATAGTCTACGATTGTCGCGCATGCATCGGATCAAAAGGCTCAATCCCAGTATCAAAATCCTCATCTCAGTCGGGGGTTGGGGATGGTCGGATGGATTTTCGGAGGCTGCGCTAACGGATTCTTCTAGACATGTATTTGCCCGTAGCGCAGTAAGGCTGATGAAAAACAATCATCTGGATGGCATTGATATCGATTGGGAATACCCAGCGCAGCCCGGAGACAATAATCCTCACCGGCCAGAGGACACACAAAATTACACTCTATTGCTCCAAACGCTAAGACAATACCTAGACGCACAAGGCATGGCAGACCAGCTTAGTGCCGATCAAAAGTATCTATTGACGGTTGCGACTGCCGCTAATCAACGGTTTTTAGATTTAACGGAAATGGATGTAGCGGTGCAATATTTGGACTTTGTCAATGTAATGACCTATGATTTTCATGGCGCTTGGAGTCCCAAGACCGGGCATCATACCAATCTTAGCGAAGCAGATAGCATGGCTCCGATCCAGCGTTCTGCGAAGCAGGCCATAGCAGAACATATCGCGGCAGGCATCCCCAAAGATAAGCTAGTATTAGGGGCGGCTTTTTATGGCAAGGGTTGGCGAGGAGTTGAAAATCAAGCTTTGGGCCTTTATCAAGCACATTCAAGTCAAGGGATGTCGGCAGCTTATAAGGATTTGGTAAAGGACTTTATCTCCTTGCAGGGAACGCAACGTCACTGGGATAGTAGGGCACAGGCACCTTTTCTTTGGAATCCTGATAGTCTGATTTTTTTCTCTTATGAAGACACGCTTTCCTTAAGACTGAAAGCAGAGTACGTGCGAGAAAAGGAATTGGGCGGCATGATGTTTTGGCATATTCGACATGATACCGCTAATGTGTTATTAGGGAGTATTTATAATAGTTGGTAATCGGTAGCTAGCAGTTTGCAAATCGCTGGTATAGTAGAGGGACTAGGGAGTTTAAAAAGTGCTATTGCTCTTCCTACCTAATGAAAGTTTTGCAAGATATATGACCTTTGCGGTGGGTTATTAAGATGTAGATTGGGGCCTTATTCTGATACCGTGGACAAAAGTAGCCTTCTATTCGGTTTTAATATTATCATCAGCTTGATCTTTCTTTTTGCGATCTATGCAAAGCTATTTGGCGTGCAAGGTGCCAAATTTGCGCGTTGGGGTTTTGAGCGTTGGTTCATTTTTTTCACTGCTGCCACTGAGTTAGCAAGCATCATTGGGCTCTACTTCCCAGCTTGGCAAATACCTGCTTGGATGCTGCTCATGACTATTTTGGTAGGCGCACTTATTACCCTATTACGCAACCAAGAAGAAGGAAATAAGTTTATTCTCCCCTTAACGACCTTGGGGCTTTTGGTTACCTACTTTTTGATCTTAAAGCTTTACTAGTTTTTTAGGTTTTCTGTATTTGAATCCTAATCAATACAGGAAATAGTGACCTGGCAAGCGCAAGTCCGTCTGATAAATAGTTGCATTTAATTTGTCATATCTATTAATTGACAAATCGAATATTTCCTTTTTATAAAAAGATCGAGATATTTGACTACCACACTACAATGCCTACAACTAATTAACCCAACTCTATGAACGGAAAAGTTCTATTATTGCTACTCGTATTTGTCGGCTGGCTATTTGCGGGTGCCTCATGGTGGAATTGTCCGATTTGGGAAAACTGTGATGATGTTGATACCGAAGTGGCCATCAAGGCTCCGGAAGTACCAGCAGTCGCTGCTCCTAAAATCGGGATGAATCTCCCCATTGGCCCCTTGACCTTCAACTGGAGTGATTGGACTCCTAAGACAAGCGAGATGTTCCCTGCTTTTAGAGACTCTTTAATGGGTCTTTTGAAAGACAACCAGAAATTTGAAATCATTGGCAATTATTTTGCCAAAGAGAAAGCGCCAACAGGCTTTAAAAACATGGGTCTTGCGCGAGCCAATAAGATCCGAGACTTGTTTATGCAAGCAGGATTGGATAGTAGCCGTTTTAAACTACGCGCTTCTCTTGATGCACAAGACTACGATAGTATTAGCGGCAATTTTGTAGCCTCTGTATTCAACTACAAAATCTCTTCCGCTACAATTGAGGAAGGAGAAGGGAAGGATTTCACGATCTTATTTCCATTTGCTTCTAATCAAATGAATAATGACCCCGCATTTGGCCAAAAACTAGACGAGGCAGCAAACTACCTCAAGTCATCTGGTCGTAAAGTGGTCTTGACTGGACATACCGATGCAAAGGGTGATCCTGTCAAAAACGAAAAACTAGGACTTGATCGTGCCAATGGTATCCGCCAAGAATTGATGAAAAGAGGCGTGCCCATATCCCAGATCGAAACACGCACTATGGGAGACAAAGCCCTAGCCTTACCAGATCAGCCTGATGCTGGTAAAAATCGCCGTGTTGAAGTTAAGTTTCCCAATTAATCACGTTAACCTTTCTCAATAATGAATACAATCTTATTACAAATACCTTTATTAGATGCTCTTTTTCTCCCTGATTCGTGGGGAAGTACTGGTGGCTTTATCGAAGGCTTATTGATCATCTTGATCTCTTTTATCTTCGGTTATTTGATCCGTCGTTTTGTGATGCTTTCAAGGTTACGTAGCCTTGAAGATATGAACCGAGCGCTTGAAGACGAAGTGGCACGACTCAAAGCACGCAATAACGAACTAGAAGCTAGCGCAAAGAATGTAAGCACCCTTAATGGGCAAATCAACGGTCTTAAAACCGATTTAGAATTATGTACTAAATCGCGCGCTGACTTAAACGCAAAGCTTGACGCTTGTCAGAAAGAGAAATCCAGCCTCAAAGCACAGGCGAGCACCATTAATGCTCCTGTAGCGCCAAAGACTCAATCACGAGGCTTAGTATCAGATGCTTCTGCAGGATTTAGTGCCGCTGCCATGCCACTACCTAAAGGCATCAAAAAAGATGACCTCAAGATCGTTGAGGGTATTGGTCCCAAAATTGAGAAGCTACTCAATGCTGAAAATATCGTAACCTGGGTTGAATTATCACAAGCAGATCCAGCACGAATTAAGGAGATATTGCTAGCAGCTGGACCACGTTACCGGATTCATGAGCCCGCCACTTGGCCAAAGCAAGCTGGTCTTGCAGCAGCAGGTAAATGGGAAGAACTCGATACATTACAAGATCGTCTCAAAGGTGGTCGTCCAGCTTAAGACATTGAATTTATCGTTCGGCGAGTGAGCCGAAATAGATAACAATAAAATCAAGGGGTAGGGGCTTCGGTTCTTACTCCTTTTCTATTTGTAAAACTACTTTGCCTCTCGCTCGACGTGTCTCCAAATAGCTTTGGGCAGCTGCGGCCTCCGACAGAGGTAGGATATGATCGATAACTGCATGGAGCTTTTCGGCTGCTACATAAGCCGTCAGAGTATCAAGGTCATTGGTATTGGAATCGACCAATACAACCTGAGTGCTGCGCTTGAAAAAACGGCTGATCCACTGTCTTCGAAAGTTTTTAGGCGAAGGGATAGTAGTTATATGCTTACCCTTGGGGGTCAACAGGTGTTTGACACGCGGAAAGGATTGGCTGCCATAGATATCAAAAATAACGTCAAAGCGTTCCTTATTATTCCGAATATTGGTCTGGGTATAATCGATAAGATGATCTGCGCCAAGAGACTTGACCAATTCAAAATTACGACTGCTGCAAGTAGTATATACTTCAGCTCCCATCGCCTTGGCAAGTTGGATTGCAAAAACCCCTACCCCACCAGAGGCACCATTGAGGAGGACTTTTTGCCCTGTTTCTAGATGAGCCAAGTCTCGTAGAGCTTGTAGAGAAGTCAATGAAGCCAAAGGCATAGCCGCAGCTTCGATCATGCTTAAGCGCTCAGGTTTGAGGCCTATTTCGCCAGCATTCATCGTAATGTACTCTGCATGAGCACCCCCACGATAGGTTTTGCTCATCCCATATACCAAATCGCCAATTTGGAAGGTTTTCACCCGAGAACCTTTGGCAATCACCTCCCCGGCAAAATCACAGCCAGGAATACGAGGGAATTGTTTGCCCGTTACTATTTTAAATGAACCTTTGCGGATTTCACAATCAATTGGATTGAGCGCAGAAGCATGGACTTTTATCAGCACTTCTTTGGTTCCAGGGTTTGGGATAGCTTGAGTTCCGTATTCAAGAACCTCCGGAGAACCATATTGCTGATAAAAAATCGCATTCATAATTACCGATTAGGGCCACGATTGGACATTTGGGATAATTCTACGATTTGGCCACTAGCTTGAATTTGATATTCAAATTGAGTGGTATCGGTCCTGATTTGTCGTAGACTGGGATCTTCCCAAGTGCTAGAAACATGGACTTGGAGCACTTCATCTTTTTGCCATTCACTGCGGGTCTTATCTTCCATGCCTTGACGAGCATAATCCGCATAAAGAGTTAGCGCATCAATGAACTTATTTTGGGCATTATATGTCAACAAAAGTAAGTACGCGCCATGATTGCCTTGGCCTAATAAAATCATCGCATGCCCACCTTCCGCTAAATCTTTGTAAGCATAACTATACAACTCATCTTGATATAAGCTAGAAGCCAGCCAATCAGCTTCTTGTTGTTGGCCAGGATGGGTCCGCATAAAATAGGGACGTAAAAGGTCACTGCGAAGATGTTGAGGCAATTGCAGTAAACCAGGTTCTTCCCAATTATCTAAGCGTTCGAGATATTCCTCATCTAAGCCTACTCTCAGAGAGTCTTGATATTGAAAAAAATTAATTAGCTTTTTCCACGAAATATTTTGAGCTAACAGTACTCCTCCCGTCAACCAAACTATTACGCCAAGCAACATTATTACCGACCGTCTCATGTCCCTAAGTATTGGTTTGCAAAGCTACTAAAGAAGTCCGCGATTTACTACACTTTGCGGCTTACCATTATTAAAGGCTTCTAAGTTTTCTGCGACAATCCCGATCAGTCGATTACGCGCCTCTTGTGTAGCCCATGCGATGTGCGGGGTGATTTTACAGTTCGGCGCAGCCAACAAAGGGTTATTAGCGGTGGGGGGTTCTGAGGATAAAACGTCTAAGATTGCCCCTGCGATTTCGCCATTTTCCAGAGCCTCTGCCAGCTCACTTTCGTTGATCAAACCGCCTCTAGCAGTATTGATTAGCAGAGCGGTATTTTTCATTTGCCCTAGTCGGGAACGATTAATTAGCCCTTCGTTTTCAGGAGTCAAGGGACAATGAAGACTTATCACATCGCTCTGGCTAAATATCTCATCGAGAGACACCCATCTTACCTCATCAGTAGGTCGTGAATGGGGATTATAGGCAAGGATTTCCATGCCTAAAGCGCTCGCAATACGAGCCGTTTGCAGCCCAATATTGCCTAAACCAATGATACCCATCTTCTTGCCCGACAATTCTGTCAAGGCTGTTTTACGATAAGTCCAATCTGGCGCATTAAGCCAATCTCCCTCGCCAACACTTTGACTATGGACTGATACCTGATTACACCAGTCTAATAACATCGCAATACTATGTTGAGCGACCGATTGCGAACTATAGCCTCTTGCATTGGTAATGACAATACCC
>JBGCFA010000052.1:0-11891 GCA_045106675.1 Bacteroidia bacterium | reverse complement strand
TCGAAGGGGCCCTGAGGTTCTCGAAGGGGCCCATTAAGAATTGGCTAAATATTAAGTTTAACCTACTCCACCTTATTAAATACAAAGCCGTTCCAGTTCATCGTAATCGGCTGAGCGTTCTCCGAAGGAGTAAAACCTACTCTATCGCCACTCTCTAGGCTCAAAAAATCATCAGCAGCGGTAGGACTCAAGACACAGTTTTCGCCATCATTAGGGTCATCGATGTGTAGTTGTCCGTCTTTGAGGGAGACATTGACGAAGTAGTCATCTATATCATCGACACTCTCAGTATAGAGGTATTTTCCGGTATAGCTGCGCAGAACGCTTTCCTCTACCTCTACGATTTTCACGACGCGGGCATTCGAGATATCCCAATCGTAATAATCTGAAATGCCACGGATTATTTCCCCCATCAGATCAACCCCATTGTCGGCATTAGTCATCACGATTACGCCAGCTCCTTGATAAGCAAAAGCGACCATATTGTTGGAGAATCCTTCATTCTTGCCACCATGTCTAAATAGTAAAGAGTCCCCTTCGCCTCCCAAAGCTGGGCCTAATCCCCAATCATTTTCATGCTTGGTCAGCATCATCTCTAGGGTTTCTTTGCTCAGAGGTCCAGTTTCTGTGCCAGCGAGGATGTTTTGCACTTTGATGATATAGCGCCCGAGATCAGAGGGCGTAGTCCAAAGCCCTGCGGCGGCCTGCTCAGGATAATTGTGCCAAAGCCCCTCAATAATAGAACCATCACTCCGATAGGCAGCGCTTGCGTTTGAGTGAAAGCGTTCCGCCAAAGGCTGAGAAAAAGTACTATGAGCCATACCCATAGCGGGTAAAATATTGGCTGCTTCATACTCATCTAGGCTCATCCCACTGACATCCTCTACTGCTTTTTCCATGACGGTATAGCCTCCTCCGGAGTAACGCCAAATCGCAGCTGGCATCGTATCTACTTGAATGACTCCAGTATTGCCTTGTCCGTTTAACACCTCAATGATCGAGGGAAAACTATCATTATAACTATAGCCAGGAAAACCATGGACAGTCATACCTGCATTATGAGTAAGGAGTAGGCGGAGGGTAACTTTTTCGTTTGCGAGAAAGCGACTATCCGGTACTTGCCAACCTTTGAGATATTGATTGATATCAGCGTCAAGCTCCATCTTCCCTTCTTGCACGAGCTTGAGTGCCGCCAATGCCGCTAAGGGTTTACTGATCGAACCCGCTTGAAAGAGAGTAGCCGTATCTACCGGCTGTTGGGTATTGGTGTTGGCAATGCCATAAGCTTTGGCCCAATGGATCTTCCCGTTTTTGACCACTGCGACACTCACTCCTGGCACATGATAGTGATCCATTCGATCCTCTAGTTCATAGGTGATCATTGAGTCGCCTTCTACGATGATGCCAGGGATCAAATTTTGCTCAATCGCGGCTACTTCTGCCTCAATATTTACTTGCTCATCAACTGGGTTTTGGCAAGCAAAAAAACAGAAAAACATTAATATCATGGAAAATGGTAGGGTTTTCATACGCAAAAAGCTATTTAATAGTACATCACCAATACATCACAGGTATTTCCTGCCATAAAAGGACAGTGAATAAATGGCAAAAGTTGTAAATTCAATTAAAGTACTGCGCGATTATGTCAACTACTAGCAAAGCCTATTTTACCAGTCTCAGTATCCTCTTTTACGCCATGGCTGCTGGCCAGCTAATCTTTGCCATAGTTGCCTTCTTTGTGATCGGCCAAGGTACTATGGGGCCAGAGGATGCAGAGTTAGGCCAGTTGTTTTTAATAATCGCTGTTGGCTTAGTATTAATGACTCAAGTCGCTTCACGCTTTTTGGTCAATAAACGCCTAGAAGACATTCGCAAACTTGACTTCCGTTCCAAGATGATTCAATACCGAGCTTTATTTATCCTTCGGATAGCCTTGCTTGAAGGACCAGCCTTATTTTGCTTGCTTACCTATCTGGTAACTGGCTATTTGTGGTTACTAGTATTGGGTATGGGTATGTTGCTATTATTTCTCACCTATTACCCTAGTATCAATAAAGTCGTTAATGAATTAGAACTGAGTCCGAGTGAGCGCAGTCAAGTTGAAAATCCAGAGGCCATCATTGCAGACAATCTCTCGAAATAAATAAATCGTATTATATATGAAGTACTACCTGCTTTCTTTATGTGTGCTTATCAGCATGCTTCAATTTGCTTGTAAAACCAACGAACCGGACGTTATAAATGGTTTTATTGTACCCTCCACAACCATAGCAGAAAATGCTACGGCTACCCAAAGCACCCTAAGCGTCCAACTCAATGGGACTATCAATGCGCCTATTACTGCGACCTACGAATTACGTGAAGTCAGTGCAAAATTTGATATTGATCTAAAATCTCTTTCAGGAGATTTGAACTTTGATCCAGAAAATCTTGAAACTCAAATCCCTATCGAATTAATCGATGACGATGCCCTAGAGTTAGGAGAATCCTTCGAGATCGTCATCAATTATTCTGGTCAGCAATGGGTTACGCAGATCCTCATTACCGACAATGATAACATTGAAGCCGCACAAAGAGACGCTGATGGATTTATCACTCCTGATTCCTATCCATCGATGGAACTCGTCTGGAGCGACGAATTTGACGGCAGCTCGCTCAATGAGGCAGATTGGACTTACGAACTCGGCAACGGCTGTGATAAAGGACTTTGTGGCTGGGGTAATAACGAACTACAAGTCTATTCCAACGAAGAAGCCAATCTCAAGCTAGCAGACGGTCGTATGACTATCACCGCTCGCAATGATAACAATCAATATTCTTCGGCCCGTATCATTACCCAAGACAAAAAAGAATTTCGCTATGGTCGGATCGATGCTCGTGCGATCATGCCCAAAGGACAGGGAATATGGCCAGCCATCTGGATGCTCGGTGCCAATATCAATGATGTGAGCTGGCCCATGTGCGGCGAAATTGACATCATGGAGATCGTAGGCCATAAACCTGCAACTACCCATGGTACAGTACATTATGACGATAATGGTTATAAATACAGCGGCAGTAGCTATAATCTCGTTGGGGAAGATTTTTCGGACGAGTTTCATGTCTACAGTATTGTCTGGGATCGCGATATCATCAAATGGTATATCGACAATACCCTGTTTAAGACTTTTGAAAAAAACAATATCGGAACCTATCCTTTCAATCAAGGGTTCTTCTTTATTATGAATGTTGCGATTGGCGGCAACTGGCCGGGTGATCCTGATGGGAGCACAGTGTTCCCACAAGAGATGGTTCTTGACTACATCAGAATTTTTCAGTAGCGGCCTTGCCGAACGCGTGAAAGTAGTAGCCTCAATTGAGTATGAAACTCAGTTGAGGCTATTTTGCGTCCAAGTTTTCCTTACCAAGCAAAACAGTCACAACGCACAAGCCAGTTGTTGTCCATTAAACTGATGAAATCCGATTGTCAATGAATTATCAAACATTTCCCCCACATCCAGATTTGCAATCTTTGATTAGTTGTTATTGGACTTTAGAGGTAGCAGCCTCAGACGATGCACAAAGACAGCGTATTGTACCTGATGGATGTGTCGAAATGGCTTTTCTACTGGGAGACGATATCAAGCGATATACTTCTGCGGATGAATTTATCCTACAACCGAGAGCGATGATAATTGGCCAAACGATAGAACCTTTTTATATCGAACCTACAGGATACGTCAATACATTCGCAGTCCGTTTTTATCCATATGGCTTTGCCAACTTTGTGGCTGTCCCCCTTAGAGACTTAGCAAATAGAGAAACCCCTATCCAACTGCTATTTGGAGAAACTGTCGCAAACGAATTAGAACAGAAAATTGGCGAAGCAATTGATAGTAGTCAACGAATCGCAATCGTAGAAGCATTTCTTTTACAGAAGTTAAATGCAAAAACCACCATCGATAAGATCGTCAAAACCACCATCGATGCCCTCTTAGCCACAAACGGCAATGCAGCGATAAATCACATTCTCAAAACAGATTTATCCAAGAGAAGACAACTGGAAAGAAAATTTTCGAAACAAATCGGCATCAGTCCCAAACAGCTAGCTAAAGTAATACGACTACAAAGTGCCCTAAAAATGCTGCTCAACAAAAGCACAGAAAACCTAAGCAAGATTGCCTATCAAAACGAATACTACGATCAAGCCCATTTTATTAAAGACTTCAAAGAGTTTACAGGCATTAGTCCAAAAGAGTTTTTGGGTAATGAAAACATGGCACTCTCCGCCCTCTTTTACCAGAAAGATTGAGCTTGTCGCATTTTTACAATTTTGACTTTGGCTGCTAGTTTAACTTAGGACTATCAATTCAAACACAAAAAAAATGAATCAAACAATTCTAAGTATTGGTATTATCCTCAGCCTTAACTTTCTGGCTTGCAGCGGCCAAATCAACTCTAATTTGGACACACAAAAGCATAAATCAACCGTAAATTCAGCCGTCAATAGTCCAGGGAGCTATGTTGCCATTTTCGAAATCCCCGCAACCAATATTTCGCGAGCTATCAAGTTTTATCAAGCAATTCTGGATATTAATATTCAGAAAATCGAGATCCCAGAAATGCAGATGGGCCTATTTCCAAGTGAAGGCCAAGCAGTTTTTGGCGTTATCATCGAAGGGGAAGGCTATACTCCTTCTCCCAATGGCGTAACCATATACTTGAATGCCGGTAATGATGTGCAAATCGTTCTGGATAAGATCGAAAAAAATGGTGGGAAAATCATTGTCCCCAAAACCCTTCATGCTGATGAAAGTGGCTATTTTGCCCTATTCTTGGATACAGAAGGCAATCGACTAGGATTACATTCTCCCAATTGAGGGAGCAATAAATGGATATCGAAGTCTCTCAGTAGCGGCCTTGCCGAACGCTAGAAAGCAATAGACTCAGTTGAGGTTATTTTCTTTCCAATAAGTCCGCGGAGTTATGCCCATCACCTTTTTGAAAAAGGTATTGAAGACCGTCTTTGAATTAAAACCGCTTTCGTATGCCAAAGCAAGAATGGTCAAATGCCTCAAACTAGGATCACTCACCTTGGTTTGAAAAGCCTTCAAGCGATAGTGGTTGATATACTCAGAAAAGTTTTGCCCCATGCCTTCATTGAGAAGTTGGGAAAGGTGGTTGGGAGGAATATCCATGCGTTCGGCTAGGCCGCGAATAGATAAAGCGGGATCGAGATAGAGCGCTTCTGTTTGCATCAAATCCTCCAACTGTTGTCGATATTGTTGGATGAGCTTTTCGCTTAATAAGGATTTTTTGTATCTGCGTTTGCCCTTAGTCTCAAAGTTCGTTCGTTCGCCTAGCACCTCCTGCATTAGCTTTTGAAAACGCTTGATGGTCCGTAAAGGCTTGAGGATTGGTTCTGTGTATAGCAATAAGCTCAAAGGCAAGTGATAGCTAACGCAGCGTTCGACAAGGTCGATAGCCTCCTCAAACTGCCCACCTAATGTATGCGCCAAGATCAAAAAGTAAAGCGCTCTTCCCATTGCATCGCTTTGCAAAGCCGCATTTAATTGAGCGATTCCGACTTCAGCTTCTGTAGTTTGGCCGAGGACAATTTGTGCCAAAGTACTCCCCCCCAATCGAGTCAAAGAACCTTTAGGATCGCTGGGAAGACGCTGAAAATACGCCAAACTCTCTTGCTCTCGTCCCATCATCAGCAAACATTCTCCTTTGTATAAGGGAGGAAAAGGCAAATCAGGTTTCAGGGATAAAGCCCGATCCAAATAAGGAATCGCCTGCTCATATCGCTCCTGCAAAAAATAAAGAAATCCTTTGTAGTGATGGTTCATGCCCGAAAGCGGGTCCAATTGCAATGCTTTATCGATATAGGTATGAGCCGCTTCTAACTTCCCTTCGACAGTGAGGAAATTAGCCATCGTCAGGTACATCTCATCCGTGGGGCGGAGATCAATCGCCTTGGTAATGTGCTGGTAAGCGCGCTCCAAATCCCAGCTCTGCCAACACGCAATCCAAGCCAAATTGAGTTGCGATTCAGGTAGATTGGCATCTATCTCTAGGGCTTTATCGAGGAAGGGCTTCGCTTTGGCAAAGGATTCAGAGGCAGGTAAAACCCCCATGGTGCCCAAATAAGCATAGCCTTGATTGATCGCTAAGTATGGTAAAGCAAAATTAGGAGCTGCAGCGATCACTTCTTCAAAAATCTCAATTCCTTGCAAGCTTCCCTCCAAGTCCAATTTCATCAGCTGATATCGTCCCCGTAAATAGTTTTGGTAGACAGCCACGGCTATATCAGGCGCATATACCAAACGATCCTCTATCTCAAAGTGGCCGATGTGTTCGCGTAAGCGGTCTGCGATCAACAGACTCACCTCATCTTGAACGGCAAAGATATCATCCACAGCACGATCAAAAGTTTCAGACCAAAAGTGATAGTCATCGGCCACATCTATTAGCTGCGCCGTGATTCTCATTTTATTTGCGGCTAGCCGAACGCTTCCCTCCAAAATGATAGATACACTGAGCGCCTTAGCAATCTCAGTAATCGAAATCTGCTTATTTTTGAAGTAGAAGGAAGAGGTCCTAGAAGTAACTTTTAGGCTTTTTATTTGTGCCAGCGCATTGATAATCTCCTCCGTTATCCCATCACTGAAATATTCATTTTCTTCACTGGCGCTCATATTGACAAATGGGAGCACCGCAATGGTCTTTTCAGGAAGATGAGGAGTCTCTTGCATACAGATTGGCCTGAGAAAATCTAAGATACAAAAATAGCGGGGTAGCATGAACGAATTCGCTTGCTACCCCGCTTATAGATCAGTTTATCCCTTTAGCATCGTTCTCAAAATAATTGTCCGATTTGGCTTGCATTTTTGGGTTGAACCTGCGTTGAAAAATCTTTCTTTTAGCTCGCTAAACTCAACATTTCCGACTTGCCTCAACCCAAAACTGCGGCACCCTCTCTGGACATTTATTTAGTTCGCGATGCTTAGGGTTGAAATCATTTTTTATACAGATCAATATAATGCTGATCTAGCTCCTCAGAATCGCCATATTTGACGCGGAGTTCCGCAAGGCGGCTAGTCAAATCAGAAACCACCTCAGCGTAGGCAGGATCGGCATAAACGTTTTTGAGCTCCAAGGGATCCTTTTTACGGTCATAAAGCTCCCATTCATCCACATCATTGTAAAAATGGGCCATTTTGTACTCCATGGTCACGATACCGTAGTGCCGCTTCACCATGTGAACGGAGGGATATTCATAATAATGATAGTAGACCGAATTTCGGGTCCATTGGTCAGTATTACCCGTGAGTAGCGGCATGAGGCTTTCCCCCTGCATATCATCTGGAGCAGCGATGCCTGCCATCTCAAGGAAGGTCTGCGCAAAATCAAGATTTTGGACCATTTCTTCAGTGGTAGTACCCGGAGTGATTTGGTTGGGCCAGCGCACCATCAAAGGCGTCTTAAAGGATTCGTCATAGATAAAACGCTTATCAAACCAACCATGCTCTCCTAAATAAAAGCCTTGATCAGAAGTATAAATCACGATCGTATTCTCAGCAAGGCCGCTTTCATCAAGATAATCCAGTACTCGACCGACATTATCATCGACTGAAGAAATACAACCTAAGTAATCCTGCATATATCGTTGGTACTTCCATTGCATTTTTTCTTTCTCGCTCAAGCCTGGCCAGTTTTCCTTAAACCAGTCATTGATAGAGTCCAATACAGGATTATAAATAGCCAACTGCTCCGCATTGACGCGATTGGTTAATGTCCCGGTAAAACCATCGACTCCGCCCCAGCCTACTGGTGGCACATTCGGTTCGACGCCTCCCATTTCGGCAATCGTTTCAGGACGAATCTTAGAATCATGCCCATAGCGTAAATGGTGCAAGAGATTCATCTCAGCGGTCTTAGCGGCTGTACCGCGCCCTTCATAGTCATCAAATAGCGTGGCAGGCTCTGGGAAAGTCTTCTTGGTGAATTCTTTAAACTTCTCTGGACTTGGCCACCAAGGACGGTGGGGTGCTTTATGCAGATACATCATCAAAAAGGGCTTATTAGGATCACGCTTTTCCTTGAGCCAGCCCAATGCCAAGTCCGTGATAATATCGGTTACATAGCCTGTGATCGTGGTATCACCATCTGGCGTGATAAACTTAGGGTTGAGATAATTGCCTTGTCCCGGCAAGATCATAAAGTCATCGACTCCTTTAGGGTTATTGCCAAAGTGCAATTTGCCATACATCGCAGTCTGGTAACCAGCATCCTGAAAAAGTTGTGGGAAGGTAATATTGGTCGTATCAAAGGCCATACGATTGTCAATCTTGCCATGCAGATGTGTATGCTTTCCCGTCAAGATCGTCGCTCTCGAAGGCGCACAAATCGAGTTGGTAACACAGGCATTGCTAAACAGCATGCCTTCATCAGCGATCCGATCAATATTTGGCGTCGTAATCAAATGATCGCTATAAGCACTTATGGCTTGATAAGCATGATCATCAGACATGATGAAAAGGATATTGGGTTTTGCTTTGGCTTTAGGTTTGCTTCCCGTCTCGGAACAGGCAGTCCATACCAAACCCATAAGGAGTAGTAGAGGCAGTAGTTTTTGCATAAAGTAATCGCTTGTAAGTAGTAGGACAGTATTGAGCATAAAGTAAATAGTACAAAGACGCGTATTGACTATCAGTATTTCAGCCTTCTCTGTACTTTATACTGAGTACTTGTTTGAGTTCAATTTAAACATAAATTTTTCGATAATAGGAAGCATCATCTTGCTCCTATAGAGCATTAAATCTTATGTTAGAGGAATTAAGATGTCTTTTCTTGATCTTCTCTGCAACTAAACAGATAGAAATGAATGTTTTTTTCCAGCACCTAGAAAATCACATCAATTTAACCGATAAAGAGAAAGCCCTTTTAGCTCCCAAACTCAAGCAAAGAAATGGGGGAGTTTTTCTTAAAATATGAGGATGTACAAAAATCGGATACTCCTGAAGATGCTTTGTATAACTTTTCACAAAGCACCTACGAAGCGGCAGCCAATACTTCAAACTGGGATCGAGCAAAGCTGGAAAAACAAAACTAGATCAGCAGACTCACACGAATAAGACGCTAAATATCCCGCAGTCTCTGCCTCAAATAAGGCTGGATACTGCGGGATATTATTCTTTGGCTGAAAAATTAAAAGCACTTATGCTTTCTCCTCCAACCACTTCCGTGCATTAACAAAAGCTTCGATCCAAGGTGAAATATCATCTTGACGATCCGCAGGATAATTAGCCCAGTTCCAGCGAAACATAGAACGTTCGAGGTGCGGCATAGTCGCAAGATGGCGCCCATCTTCACTGGCGATCATGGCTGCATTATAATCACTCCCATTCGGATTAGCTGGATAAGCATCATAGTCGTACTTGGCCACTATATTGTACTGATCCTCGCCGAGTGGAAGATTAAATTTACCTTCGCCATGCGATATCCAAATCCCCAATTGAGTGCCGGCTAGGCTCGACAGCATCACCGAATTATTTTCAGGGATGGTAACGGAGGTAAACGCACTCTCGTGTTTGTGAGAGTCGTTATGATGCATCCGTGCCGGAACGCTATGGTCTGGATTGATCAGGTCAAGCTCTAAGAAAAGCTGACAACCATTACAAATCCCAACTGACAACACATCCTCTCGCTTAAAAAAGGTATCAAGTGCCAATTTGGCTTTTTCGTTATACAAAAATGCTCCAGCCCAACCTTTGGCAGAACCCAATACATCTGAGTTTGAAAAACCACCCACAGCACCCAAAAACTGAATATCTTCTAGGGTTTCGCGCCCACTGATCAAGTCGGTCATGTGCACATCTTTCACATCAAAACCAGCCAGATACATCGCATGCGCCATTTCACGCTCCGAATTACTGCCTTTCTCTCTGAGAACAGCTGCTTTAGGCCGTGGCTTGCTCAAATCGGGTTGAGGACGCACACCCGTAAAACCAGCAGGGAATTTATAGTTGAGAGGCTGAGTCTTATAGTTATTATAACGTGCTTCGGCCAAGTTTCCAGCTGTCTGGTGGCGATCGAGCAAGTAGGAGGTTTCATACCATTGATCGCGGAGTTCGGCAATGCCGAACGAGAAATTCTCTTCTCCGTTACGGATACTTAACTCAGGACTCGACTGAGCGTTCCCGATGAGGGTGAAATCAATCCCAGCCTCTTCTAAGATTGCCTCTATGGAAACGTCTTTGGCTTGGATCAGTACCCCTGTATTTTCTGAGAATAAGAGTTTGACGGAGTCAGCCTCAGCAATCGCACTCAAGTCGATATTGGCGCCAAGCTTGGGATCAGCAAAACACATTTCCAATAAAGCAGTAAGTAAGCCTCCTGCGGAAATATCATGCCCAGCGAGGATCAAATCAGCCTTAATCAAGTTTTGCAGGGTATCAAAAGCGACTGCGAAATAATTCGCATCTGCTACTGATGGCGCTACTTCGCCAATTTTATTTTGAGTTTGGGCAAAAGCAGAACCTCCTAAAACATGCGCTTCTTGAGAGAGATTGAGATAATAGATCCCACCACCATTGGCTTGCAATACAGGTTCTACGATCCGAGTGATATCATCACAATGTCCCGCCGCCGAAATCACCACCGTACCCGGAGAAATCACTTCCTCATTGGGATACTTTTGCTTCATGGAGAGCGAATCCTTGCCAGTAGGGACATTGATGCCCAGCGCAATTGCAAATTCAGAAATCGCACTGACGGCTTCATATAGTCTCGCGTCTTCACCTTCGTTGCGGCAAGGCCACATCCAGTTAGCTGAGAGCGAGATAGAGGTCAAACCGTTCTCCAAAGGAGCCCAAACGATATTGGTCAAAGCCTCGGCGATAGAGTTGCGAGAACCAGCCACTGGGTCGATCAAACCACTGATGGGCGAATGTCCAATCGAGGTCGCCACACCACTTTTGCCATCATAATCCAAGGCCATCACCCCACAATTGTTGAGCGGTAATTGCAATGGTCCTACACATTGTTGTTTGGCGACCAAGCCTCCCACGCAGCGATCCACTTTATTGGTCAGCCAGTCTTTACAAGCGACTGCTTCAAGCCGCAACACAGCTTTGATATATTCGGGGATGCGTTCGGCGCTGTAGCCGAGAGCCTCATACTGACGATCGAGCTGACGGTCTTGCATGATGGTCTTGGGCGAACTGCCAAACATATCTTCCAAAGCCAAGTCCATGGGTTTTTCGTCCGAGGATTCGAAAGTGAAGCGCATATCTCCTGTCACCACTCCTACTTCGTAGAAGGGGGCGCGCTCTCGTTCGGCAATGTGACGCATCGTTTCCATATTTTCAGGTGCGATGACGAGGCCCATACGTTCCTGAGATTCGTTGCCGATGATTTCTTTGGCCGAAAGCGTAGGATCACCAATCGGTAGATTTTCGAGGGCGATTTTGCCGCCAGTATCTTCTACCAATTCGGAGAGGCAGTTGAGGTGTCCACCCGCGCCATGATCATGGATAGAGACGATGATATTGTTCTCACCTTCCACTACTCCACGGATCGCATTGGCGACGCGTTTTTGCATCTCGGGATTGGAGCGTTGGACAGCGTTGAGTTCGATACCGGAGCTAAACTCACCTGTATCAGCCGAGGAAACAGCTGCTCCCCCCATACCAATCCGGTAGTTATCTCCGCCCATGATGACGATTTTGTCGCCTTCCTTGGGTGTATCTTTTAGGGCCTGATCTGCTTTTCCATAACCGATACCACCGGCCTGCATGATCACTTTGTCAAAGCCTAGTTTACGACCACCTTCCTCATGTTCGAAAGTCAAGAGCGAACCCGCAATCAAAGGTTGACCAAACTTATTTCCAAAGTCAGAGGCACCA
>JBGCFA010000051.1:0-5238 GCA_045106675.1 Bacteroidia bacterium | reverse complement strand
TGGCAGAGGTCGCTCACATCTTCAACAATATGAGTCGAAAGGATGATGATGATATTTTCACCAATCTCAGCTAGTAGATTGTGAAATCGGTGTCTTTCTGCTGGATCTAGCCCAGCCGTAGGCTCATCGACGATTACTAGTTTAGGATTTCCTAAGAGCGCTTGTGCAATCCCAAAACGCTGTCGCATCCCCCCTGAAAAACCACCTACTTTACGACGACGGACTTCATATAGGTTGGTCTGCTCTAAGAGGGCTTTGACCGTTTCCTTGCGCTCAGCGCGATTATGGATGCCTTTGAGACGCGCAAAGTGGTCGAGCATATCTTCTGCATTGACGTCAGGATAGACCCCAAATGATTGTGGGAGATAGCCCAATATCTTGCGGAGCTCGTCTTTTTGCTCGAGGAGGTCCAAACCATCCATATCGGCACTCCCTTCATCAGCATCTTGCAAGGTAGCAAGGGTCCGCATCAGGGTTGATTTACCAGCGCCATTGGGTCCTAGGAGCCCAAACATACCGTTAGTGATATCCAGATCAACATTTTTGAGAGCCTGTGTTCCATTGGGATAAGTCTTGGAAAGGCCGCGTATCGTGAGTTGCATATAGTAGAAAGCTAGTGCTTAAGTAATTCAAGATATAGGATTAGTTGCAGGCAGGCAACAGTTTATTACAGTTGCTCACACACTTTATATATATTTGCCCTCCAAAAGACAACCCTCGACTATGCCTCAACTTTCGCAAAGAGCACTTGACATCCCTGCTTCGCCGATTCGCAAATTGGTTCCTTTTGCAGATCTGGCCAAAGCACGCGGTACCGAAGTATATCATCTCAATATTGGGCAACCTGATATTGAAACGCCTGCTATATGGTTTGAAGCGATACAAAAAGCAAATACCAAAATCTTGGCTTATAGCCATTCAGCTGGCACTGTGGCCTTACGCAAAGCGATCAGTGGTTACTATAGTGGCATCGGCCATAAACTGAGTACTGACGAAATTCTCGTTACCACAGGAGCCTCAGAAGCGCTTAACTTTGTCTTTGCCGCGACCATGAATCCGGGTGATGAGGTCATCATTCCCGAGCCATTTTACGCCAACTACAATAGCTTTTCGATCTTCTCGAACGTCAAAGTGGTTCCGATCTCGACTCGCATAGAAGATAATTTTGCCTTACCTCCGATTGAAGCCTTCGAAGCCTTAATCACCGAGCGTACGAGAGCCATCTTGATTTGTAATCCTGGCAATCCAACAGGCGTTATCTACCCAAAAGAATCTCTCGAAAAACTCAAAGAGATCGTCAAAAAACATGATCTATACCTAATCTCTGATGAGGTCTATCGTGAGTTTGCTTACGACGGAAAGACACATCAATCTGTATTAGGGTTGAAAGGGATCGAAGAAAATGTCATCGTTACAGATTCAGTTTCCAAACGATTTTCAGCTTGTGGCGCAAGAATTGGCTGTGTAGTCAGTCGCAATCAAGGCGTGATGAGCAGTGTACTCAAATTGGCTCAAGCACGCCTCTCCCCTCCTACTCTTGGACAAATCGGTGCCGAAGCAGTTTATCATTTGCCAGAGTCATTTTATGCTGAGGTGAGGACTGAGTATGCTCAGCGTAGAGATATGCTCAAAGCTTCGCTGAACGCTATACCGGGAGTGCATTGCCCTGAGATAGATGGTGCATTCTACGCCATGGTAAGACTCCCCATCGACGATAGCGAGCGTTTTTGCCGCTGGATGCTAGAAGAGTTTAGCTATGAAGGCGCGACGACCATGATGGCACCGGGCTCTGGATTTTATGCCTCTGAGGGACAAGGTATGGATGAAGTCCGTATTGCCTACGTCCTCAATGGGCCATATCTCCAAAAAGCAATGAAATGCCTAGCCGAAGGCTTGAAAGTTTATCCGGGCCGGACAAATTAACTCTTGAGACAGTATTCAGTATAAAGTACTTAAGTACAAAGATGTGTTGACTTTCAACATCTTAGCCGTCTTTATACTTAATACTGGGTACTTACTTAAGCACATTTATCTCTATACAAGCGCCTTCTTCATGGAATCCATGTGGAAGGCTTTTGCTATACCGGCTGCGCCGAACGATAGAATTAAGCGTTCTGCGAAGCAGTAAAAAACGACATCTAGTAAAGGCGCAAAATCTTGCGCCTAAACCGCTAAGCAAAAAAAAGCGTTCTGCGAAGCAGGCAAACCGACATCTAGTAAAGGCGCAAAATCTTGCGCCTCAACCGCTAAACGAAAAAAAGCGTTCTGCGAAGCAGGCAAAAACGCAGGACACCTACTGCTTTAAGACCTTGATACTCGCTCTATTATGATCACTGGTCCAGACCTCCACAAAATAGAAGCCAGCAGCGCCCAATATTTCCAAATCAAGCTTTTGGGAATCTTGCAACTCAAGCGTTTGGACGACTTGTCCGGCTGAATTGGTGATTTGAACATTGATCGAATGATAAGCCTTGCCTAAGTCTATCTTGAGCTTGCCATTCGTAGGGTTTGGAAAAACGGCAAAGCGAGCACCAAAATCATTTTCTACGATTCCTACGGTCGTGATCGAATAGCAGGCAGAGGTATCCACACAGCCATTTTGAGTGATTTCAACGGCATAATTGCCGTTTGCAGTAGCGGTAAAACTTTGATTGCTTTCGCCGACCAAGGCGTTCAAGTCATTGTTACAATCTAACCATCGATAGCTCGCGCCAGCTAGATTTGCGCTAAGGGTATAGCCCGTCTGATTGATCATGGTATCGATCTGATTGAGGGTTAAATTCAATGTCAGTACAGAATCACAGCCGGCAGCATTGCTAAGGGAATAGGTAGCAGTATTATTATCAGAAAAATAAGTGATACCATCCATCCAAGTATAAGAGCCACAAGCGGTTTGCATATCTATAGCGGAGGTCGGCATACAAAACTCAAATGAGCCAATGTCTGCTTGCGAGCCAGAAACTCTTATTTCTCCTCTTTGATCAAATATAGGCGCTCCCGTAGTATCGGCATTGTCAATGCAAGGGCTTCCAACTTGTAAGGCAATGGTTTCGGTAAATCCACCATTGGAAGCAAGAGACAAAATCAGAGGATCGAGTGGTATAGCAGTATTTCCCAACTGGTCATTGGAGGCGGCAATCCATGAGCTGCCAGTGGTATCTCCAATAAAGTTATACCCATTAGAAATGAAAGCTCCTGAGAACATGGAAACATCATCTCCGCTAGAGCCCGAATTGTTTGCCACCAAGCTATTTTGCATCAGACATATACCGCCAGTTGGCACTCTGATGCCTCCTCCCAAACTATTGGCAACATTTCCGACTAGAGTACAAAAATTAAGATCGACATAAGCGTTAGTACTGATCGCACCTCCTCGATTACCAGATTTGTTCGAAGCAAAAGTACTATTGACACAAGTGAGACTACCTCCCGTAAAATTGCGGATGGCACCTCCAGAGGATGTGGCTTCATTCCCGCCAAAAGTGCTATTGGAGATATTGACGATCCCATTCATATGTAAAGCACCACCTAAAGAGGGCGAAAAATTATCTTTTATCGTAGAGGCATTGATCATCACCTTTCCATTGGAGCAACTAATTGCGCCACCATCATCGCCACAACTATTGTTGAATATCCGGCAACTGTCCAATTGGATGGAAGCGCTAGAATCTAGCACAGCGACAGCGCCACCATCATCGACCGCATAATTATTGGCCAATACACAATTCAAAAGTCTGATACTGCCTTCAGACAAAACAGCACCGCCATCGCTGCTAGAAGTCTTGCCTCTTACTAGGCTGAGGCCCATTACTTCAACATTATTACCCGGCATGATGCGTAGGATCCGCGTAGAGTCTTCCCCACTTACTGCCAAGAGGTCTGCGCCAGGCCCTTGGAGCGTTATATCAGCGCAAATCTGCAATTCACCTTGCAAGCGAATGGTATCTCCATTTAGGGAGGGATCAAAAGTAATCAGCGTGCCGTCTTCCGCTCCCAAAAGGGCACTCCTGAGACTGCCCGGACCAGCATCGGCAGTAGAAGTTACTAGATGGCCAGGATCCCAGCTATCAAGGTCAAAGTACCATTGATCGAGGAAACTGCGTGAAGCGCAAGCCAGAGCCCGAGCAAAAGATTTGCGGTTTGCATCACTGTCGCGCACACCAGTCCAATTGAGTTCAAACTGCATCGAGTTAATTTGAGAGCTATCTCTCGACCCATGACGGGCAGTATTATACCCCCCTGAAAAATAGGAATCTGCTGGAAGCGGGGCTACATCGGATGCCGAAGGAACGCTAGGATATCCACGCTTTACCAAAAACTCTCCCATACACTCATTTCCTCGCAAAATCTCGGCAAAGGAAATCGAAGGGTTCAATACATTTTTAAGATGCCGAATAGAACTATCATCCTGCCTATTATCGGCGTCTAAGGTACCATCAGCGTCTTGTAATCTAGTCTTGCTGAGTAGGTATCCTAATTCAATCCGTTGAATAGGGTGGCCGTGTCCATGCAAGTCAATAAAGATCGCACTACCGAAGTTCGCCACACAGCTGTCTTTGGCAGCTTGTATAAAGTCATGATATTCATACCAAGCTGTTTCAGCTTCTGGATCTCCGAGGGCTGCTTCTACGATCTCACGGTTTGCATCAAACTTTATGCGGGCTAGTTTATTGATAATAATGTGAGGATAGCCACCATACACCCGATATATCGCAGTCCGGATATCATATGAGAGTTCTTGCGTCCGACTATCTCTTACCGTAACACAGTTGCTACAGACCCGATCAGCTATAGTGGCTGGTTCTAGATAGCCGCCGTGCGGAACGGAGACAATGATAGGCAGATTACCAGCTTGATATTCAACATAATTGTTGGTCCCAAAGTAAGCGTTACCGGGACTATATTGGGCCTTAGCAAAAGCAGGAAGTAATAGACAAAACACCAATATTAAAAAGGACAGCGAGGGAATATTCATTCTATTATCAAGCATTATTAAAAAACTGGTGTAATCGGACTGTTGGATTGAAACTTCCTTAATACTTTCGGTTCTCTGACAAATTCCGTGGTACGGAGCATTTTGATAAAATCTGATGCCTGCTAGGGTAAAAGTTTTTTACTTTTGTTGTATAACATCCCCCATCCAAGACGGCCCCTTCAAATGGGCCTGATGTAAAATTTGGAAGGATTTCATCCCTCACTAAAACCCGCTAGCACCTTTGAAGGGGCGTTTGCGGAAGG